>DAINRH010000053.1:0-21320 GCA_036741905.1 Methylobacter sp.
TTTCGGGGGCTTTAATATGGCTTGCGAGAGTGCTCATTCTCGGACAGGCTCCTAGGCATTTAGCCAACTTTCCCCAGAAGAAAAAGCGTTTTGTCACTTTATAAATGTACTTTGCTGAAGGACGAATCTGCTCATTGATATTCCTGATTTGAATATTTTGAAACTTTAAGTCTATTAAATATTGGTTGAATTCATCGCGCATACATAAATTGGGCACTGCCCAACCGTTATAAAATGCCACGACTGCTTGCCATTGTTGCTCATTAAGTTCTCTTTGCAACATAAACGCATCACCTATGACTAATCGTCCTCCCTTACATAACAGCCGATAAGCTTCTTTTAGAAAAGCGCTTTTATCCAGAGCGTAACAAGAGCTTTCCAATGCCCAGACAATATCAAATGATTCATCAGCAAACGGCGTGGCGCAAAAATCAGCCACTTCAAAATGAGTTAAGTCACTGACATGGTGGCGTTGGGCATTTTTTTGTGCGTGCTCCACCTGTTTCGCACTCAGGGTAATCCCAGTGACTTTGTTGTGATGATTTTTTGCCATCCAGATAGAACTCCCGCCGATACCACAGCCTGCATCCAATACTTTGTCCGTGGGTTTAATACCCGCTTTTTCATACAGATAGGCGTTCATGTTGAACAATGATTGGTGATGATCATACGGCTCTATCGAATCCCAGTAACCGTAATGGTAGGCCAGATTATCCTCATTACACCAATAGCTGTAAGTTGAGTAACAGTCATCGTAATGCTGGACAATATCCTGCAACAAGCCCGCTGATGAAACCTCGATATTTTCGCGCGTGGATTGTGTGCGGTGATCTTTTTTAGGTTCTAAGTAATACATAATGTTAAGTGTTCCATGTTAAAGCAAACATTGTGAATAGCTGTCTTAATGCCTATGTTCACTAAGTCGTAAATCTATTTCCGCTTCTAAGCGTTGTTTAACATCGGGGACAGTTTCTAATAACTGTTGAAACTGTTCGCGGACTAAAGTTAAAAGTATGCAGGGCGTTCTGGTGATGACCGTGGCATTACGGGGCAAATTACGAACCAAGGCAATTTCACCGAAATAATCCCCGTCTTCCAGGACAGCCAAATCCAAGCTGATAGATGTTGCGGTAATCGTGGTGATTTTTACCGAGCCGCGCACAATAATATAAAACTTGTCGGCCGGGTCGTCTTGTTGAAAAACAACTCTATTCGCAGGATAGCGTTCGGTTACAAAGCGGGCGGCAAGGGTTTTTAACAAGGCCTCATCCAGATTGGCGAATAAGGGTATATCGCTTAATCGGCGTGTTTGTACTTCCGCCGCGCTACCGTCTTCGTTAATAGCAAAGCCGCTTTGTTTACTCCATAACTGGGCATAAAGACCATTGTGCGCCAATAACATATCGTGAGTTCCTTGTTCAGCGAGACAACCTTTATCAAGCACAAAAATACAATCCGCTTGTTTTGCCGACTCCAGTCTATGGGTGACAGACACCACGGTAAGTCCTTTGGTTATACGCGCCAAGGTAGCATTAATGGCCGCTTCCGTTTGTACATCCAATGCCGAAGTCAATTCATCCAGCAATAACAGGCTGGGTTTACGTAGTAAAGCGCGCGCCAAGGCGACACGTTGTTTTTGGCCTCCTGACAGATGACCGCCGCGCTCACCCACCAAGGTGTCGTAACCGTCCGGCAGCGTAGTAATAAAATCGTGTATTTCCGCCATTTGAGCCGCCGCTTCTATGTCGGCATCGCCGGCATCGGCTTTAGCTAAACGAATGTTTTCGCGCAGACTGATGTTGAATAAAAAATTATCTTGAAAAACAAAGCCTATACCCGCCCGCCAGGAGTCCTGCGTGACTTGGCGCAAGTTTTGACCGTCAATGCAAACCTGCCCGCTTTGTGCATCATAAAAACGCGCTAACAGTTGCAGTAGCGTACTTTTGCCTGAACCGCTTGCGCCGACAATAGCGGCAAATTTACCCGCTTGAATGGCGCAATTGACATTATTCAGATTAGGTTGCCCTGTGCTTTTAGGGTAAGTAAAGGTGATATTTTTAAACTCAATCAGTCGATTAAGTGGCGCAATATCGCTCGCATTGACACTATTTTCTACTAAAGGTGTTTCGATGAATAACTCTTCAATGCGTTGCAAGCCGCCGCTCGCTTGAACAATCGTAGGTGTATACTGAACGGCAGAGGCTAACGACCAACTTGCCGACAAAAATATCGCTTGAAACGACATAAAAGTACCGATGCTCATACTGTTATCAAAGGTTAAATAAGCACCGTAACCTGTGACTAGCACATAGGTCAGTAAAAAACCGCCGCCCGATGAACGTTTGATACAAGCACTTAAAAAACCCAAGCGCACGCTACTAGAAGCCAGTGACTGTAAACGCTGGGAAAATACAGCATGCAAATACTTTTCAAGACCAAATGCTTTCATCAGCATAGGAGAGCTAAACGTTTCCTGCACAGTATTTAATACGAAAGACTCTTCTTGTTTGCGTGCATAACTGGCTTGAGAAGCACGCCGTTCGAGTAAGTCAGGCCCCAGCAAAGAGAAGGGAATAATGAGTAAGGAGACTAACGCTAAATGCCATTCAAGAAAGAACAACACTATTAGATTACAAAGCATTTCCAAAAGCGGTAAAAATAAGCCGGATACCGTAATTGCTAATGCGTTTTCCACGGCCGACAAATCCGTTGCAAAACGTGCCGTTAAATCGCTTAAATGAGTACGCGCATAATAATCCAACGACAGTTTCTGTAAGTGACAAAACATCTGTTCGCGTTGCTTATTTGAAATAGACGCACAAAGCCGCGCATAAAGATAATCGAGTGTTAGGCCAACACAAAACACAATTATTATACCTAATAATAGCGCGCCTAATATCCACCATAAAACGGTTTGGTTACGCGGAATTAATGCGTCATCAATCAGGAATTTAAAACTTAACGACACACCTGTGTTGTAAGCTATTTCGACACATAAAGCTAAAAAAATCAGGAATCCTTTTCCCCAATGTGGTCGTAATTGGCTAAAGAAAAAAGCTAGAAAAGACTTCATTACACTCGTTTATTTATAGGTTGATAATTAATCTATTTATCGTATCCTACATAACATTATTTTTTGAAGTTATTTTGTTAATTTTAGGTACTTTTAATGGTTTCTTTAGCGCGTGCTTCGCTGATTTACGATTGGCGACGTTATGCAGCAGCCGTATTTGCGATTACTTTTGCGGGATTGCTGGTAATTGTTCAGCTTGCCTTGTTACTGGGTTTATTCGGCACAGTATCGGTGGCAGTTGATCAATCTAAAGCAGATATTTGGCTAGGTTATCCTAAAACGCAAAGTATCGATTTAGGACGCACCATAGCCAATAGCAGTTCACTTCGCGCATGGATGCAGCCCAGCGTACAAAAATTGGAACGGTTTGCTTTTATAGCGGGTGATTTACGCCGTGCTGATGGTGTGGCGTTATCCGTTTTTGTGTATGGTATTGATCCACATTCCAGTGGCTTAGCGTTTGCTAATAAATTAACATCCTCGCAAAGGCAATTACTGGAACAACCCTACGCCGTTATTATCGATGCGGCAGATCAGGAAAAACTGGCTGCCGAAATTGGCACACAACTTGAAGTCAATGGCAAACGCACCCATGTGGTGGATGTAGTGGCAGGTATTCGTGGTATTGGCGCTATTAGTCTAATTACTTCGCTGAGTAATCTACGCCGCATTGCACCGGAAATGTCTGAGGCAACAACGTTTTATCTATTAGAGATCGATAAACAAGCGGATATACCGCAAGTGGTTGCAGATATTCAAGATACGTCAACAAATAAACGTTATGACGTGTGGACAGCGGCAGACTTATCCGCACAATCACAAACCTATTGGTTATTAGAATCAGGTGTGGGTATTGGTACGGGCTTTGCCTCGTTATTGGCATTACTGGTGGGCATCGTCATTACCAGTCAAACGTTAAATGCCGCGATACTCGCTTCGTTAAAAGAATTTGCCGCTTTACGCGCTTTGGGTATTTCTAATTCCAGCTTGCGAAACGTGGTATTGGAACAATCATTCTGGTTAGGCTTAATCGGTCTGAGTTTAACCTTTATTTTTACCGCGGGTATTGCTTGGTTAGGCGATACTTATTATATAGAAATGCGCTTTCCCTGGTGGTTGCTGTTTAGCGTCGCCGTACTAATTTTAGCCATTGCGCTGGGTTCAGGGTTAATCGCCTTAAGACCGTTATTCAAAGCCGACCCTGCCAATTTACTCAGATAATGCCGGATTCACTGTCCATTGCCAGCCACGGTATCGCAAAAGCCTTTACCGCAGGGCAGATTACCCAACAAGTCATTAAAGACTGTTCTCTCAATATTTATGCCGGCGAGTTAACCCTGGTCGTAGGACCGTCAGGTTCGGGAAAAAGTACCTTGTTATCGGTTATGTCAGGTTTATTAAGACCTGATGCAGGGCAGGTGCTATGTTTAGGCATTGATTTATGGACCTTATCGGCCACGGAAATCGACCGCTTTCGGTTACATAATTGCGGTTTCATTTTTCAAGGCTTTAATTTATTTTCCGCGCTGACGGCATTAGAAAACGTCGCGTTACCATTGCAATATCTGGGCATTAAAAAATCCGCTATCGATCGACGCGCTTTACAAGCGTTATCCGAAGTTGGCTTGGCTGAACGTAGTCATTTACGTCCTGTCGCATTGTCAGGCGGCGAAAAACAGCGCGTTGCCATTGCCAGAGCCTTAGTTAAAGAGCCTAAATTGATTTTTGCCGATGAACCGACTTCGGCGCTGGATAAAGACAACGGTTTAATTACCGTTGATTTGCTCAAGCGCATCGCTAACGACCATAAAGCAACCGTTTTAGGCGTTACCCACGATCCTCGCTTGTTGTCTCACGCCGACCGTGTCATCTCTATTGAAGATGGTTATATCAAAGGCGATGAGCGTCCTAACGTTTTAACCCGACAGAGCGTTACCCATGTATAACGATCGAGCGCTAAAGCGCGTATTACTGATAGCCCTTACCCCGTTGTTGATTAATTGCGATGCCGGTCCGCCCGATGCGGTTGCCGCGCCCCATGAAAACCTGTCTATGTTTACGGCCGTAGCCAGAGGCCGCATAGACATTGAAGGCGGCTTGGTTAAATTAGCCGCGAAACGCGATGGCGTGGTCAACAAAGTGTTGGTGGAAGAAGGCAGTTATGTGCAAGCGGGGCAAGTGTTGTTAGTTTTGGACGACGCGCAAGCAAAACTATCCGCCGAGTTGGCACGTGCCGAGTTTGAGCAAGCGCGTACCGCTATTCCTGTGCTAGAAGTCAAACTGATGGCGGCAAAGCGTGAAGCAAAGCGACTTAAACCGTTGGCGGCGGCTGAAATTGTTGAGCAACGGGAGTTGGACCTGATGCAAGATCAAGTCGAACAACTGAGTAATGAAATTAAAGCTGCGCAAGCGGCAGTAATGGCTGCGCAAAAACGGTTAAAAGTCGCGGAATTTGAAATTGAACAACGTATAGTTCGCGCGCCGACAGACGGGCAGATTGTCAAGCGCACCGCCAGAGAAGGCGATGGCGTTAGCACCTTAAACGTTACGCAGTTATTTTTATTTTCCCCCCATGCCGATAAAATTGTGCGGGCTGAACTGGAAGAGCAGTTTTTACCCGCCATCAAAGCGAATCAAGCGGCGGAAGTGATTATCGAAGCCAATGATAAACAGCGTTTTCCCGCCGTATTAAAACGAGTCGGTTTAGTGGTCGGACAGCGGACGCCAACAGAAGACGCCGGTGAAAAGCAAGACAACAAAGTCGTTGAATGTGTGCTGACGCTGGATGCGCCGGAATTATTAATTGGTCAGCGTGTGCTGGTACGATTCAAAAAGGGATAGTCATGTCACGCCGATTCGCTCTGTTGCTCGCCATTCCGTTAGTTGCCTGTACAACGAAGCAACCGCCTTATCAAACGGTCGAATTACCGCAAACCTGGCGCGGACAAAGCACTAATTCAAGCGCAACGCCTTATACCGCAAAATGGTGGACGGCGCTTAACGATTCCAGACTGAACCAGCTTATTGATAAGGCAATTTTAGCCAATTCGGATATTGCGCAGGCTGCCGCAAGAATGCTGCAAGTACGGAGCCAATTAAACGCCGCTAAGGCTAATTTACTGCCGTCCGTCACAGCGGGCGTCGGTGTCGATAGAGTCAAAATTCCTATGCAGTGGATACAGGATTCTTTGGGGCTAGGGCAAGACAGTGGTATAAACCCCCATCAAGTCTGGCCTTACATCGGTTTTAGTCTCGATTATGAGCTTGACTTGCTGGGGCGGCTCAGTAAAGCGCGTGAGTCCGTAGAAAAACAAGTGATGATCACTGAATTCGAACAGCAACATATTAAGCGATTAGTTATTTTTGAGACCGTTAAAGCGTATGCAAACTTACGTTCGGCACAACAACAACTGATACTGACCGAACAACGTTTGGCATTGCACGAGAAGCTGGCGCAATTAGCCGAACACGCTATCAAAACAGGCGTTGCCGATTGGCGTATTTTGAATAGCGCAAAAATCGATGTCCAACAGGCTAAACTGAACAAAGCACAGTTAGAACAAGCCGTTAATTTAGCCATAGCACAGATAGCGCTATTATGTTCACGCACGAGCGAACAAATTGATCTATCGGCTTTACCGGGCAACGATGACTATGGCGACTCGCTTAAAGTCGAACCGGATGTCCCCGCCGGCGTTGTAGAGCGCAGAGCCGATGTGCAGGCGGCTTGGCAGCAATTGTTAATTTCTGTTAATGACAGCGAGTTAGCCGGACTGGAACGCTTTCCACGAATCACTTTAACGGGAATGTTGGGGCTGGCAAGTTCAGGTTTTAGCGGTTGGTTTACCAAAGACGCCTTAGGTTGGATTTTCGGGGTCGCCGGCAGCTTTCCCGTGTTTGACGGCGGTCGTAATCAAGCCCGTCAGGATCATGCCAAAGCTATTGAACAAGAACAATTTATTGCCTACCGCAAAACGGTTTATACAGCCCTGGCGAACGTAGAAACAGCGTTAGCCGAATGGCGCTCAATACAGGCCGAATTAACGGCTAGACGTGAACAACTGACATTGCAACAGTTAAATCAGGCAAAACAGGCGCTTGCAGCCGGTGTAGGAAAATCAACCCGTTTTAACGAACTGAATGCGCAGCTTGTGTTAGTTAATGCTAAAAACGATATGACTGACGCCAATTATCGAAAACTCATTGCTTACGCCGGATTGCAAAAAGCACTGGCGCATTAAAAATGATGGCTTCCCGTTTAAGCATAGCTATCTACATGGCTCTCTCCTGCTGGAGAGGGTTGGGGTGAGGAGAATAAAAACAACCCTTTATATCCCCCTCGGCAATTGCTCCTGCATTGCTCTACCTCCTGCATCCATGCAAGTCGTCATCCCAACCTTCTCCCTCAAGGGAGAAGGGGCCGGTACTTGTGTAGATACTTATGCCGTTTAAGGCGGGACTTCCATAAACATAAAATAAATCACTGAACAAATGTACAGGGTAAGCATCACCGGCAATCGTCCTGCGCTACGGAATGCAAAAACAGCAAGTGGCAATAACTGAATACAGCGTTTTCAGTCCTGGTTAATAACCTTGGTGGATGCATTGCACTTATACCCAGAAGGCATAAGTTTCATTTGAGCAGGCGAGTTGCTCAGCTTTATCCACTCTACAACAATTTACCCGCGCAGCCGTTTGCCGCTAACCAGAAGCGGTAAGGCAAAAATGACCAGGCACATTAGCCATGCCACCAGTTGACAATTGGTTACCGAAAAAACAAAAGCCACGCCAAGTCTTTCGCCGACATTAGGATAAGCAAGGATAAAGTCGCGGCTGATCAGAAATGCTTTGGTTTCCCAGATAACAAGCAGCATGCCCACTGCCGGCAAGGCGTAGCCCATTATCTTATCCTGGTCGGCCTTGGCCTTTTGGTGTCCGGCCAAGCGGTTAATCTCAATGGCCTGTAGCGACCACCGGCGTTCAATCATACAGCTGATCAGCATTAAGCCAACCACGCCGACGACGGGAATGTAAACGGCTACCGTGGGAAAGCTGATATAACGCCCATTCAGCGCCAGGCCGAAAGTTTTATAAACGGCATAGGCGGCAAACACGGTGAAAAGCGTGTATATCCAGACGCCGAATTTTGGATTGGCCGGTTTATCGGCTAGCAGGCCGTAACCGCGCTGCAATATCAAACCGGCCAAGACGGCGTTTAAGCCCGCGAGCAATAGAGTCTGAAAACGCTGCCAGTCGCTATAGCTGGTGTACCACAGGTTTTCGAGCATGTTGGGCAGCAAAAAAGACAGCAGTTGCGAGAAGGCCAAGAAAAACGCTAGGCGCATTGTGGATAAAATTTTTAACGATTTCCAACCGAAGGCAACGATGATCAGGAACAGTATCGTTGACGCGATAACGCCGTTAAGCCAATCAGGATTTTCGTAGACCTTGCCGGTTAAAGGGAAAACCTCTTTACGATCAACCGAAAAAAGCCCCCAGTTAGCGCCGACCACGCCTTCAAGTTCGCTTTTCCAGGATTGGTTAAAGGCTTCGACAATGTTGTAATCGAAGCCGTTTTTAGTGGCGACTTTAATTAATGCGCGGATGAATTTCGCTTCGTTGACCACGCTCGGCACCGACCAACCGCGTTGACGGCCTTCGCCCGGCCAACCGGATTCGCCGATCAGGATGGGTTTGCCGGGGGCGATGGTGTCGGCTTCCTGCTGAACCTGCTTGAAAATGCGTTCGATATGCGCCGGGGCCTGGTCTACGGTGATGGGTTCGTCTTCCCAGTACGGCAGAATGTGGATGGTAATAAAATCCACTTCTTTGATTAATTCCGGGTATTTCATATACATAGACCATACATCGGCATAAGAAACCGGCTGTTTAACAGACCGCTTTACTTCCCGTATGTATTCGATCAGCTTCTCCGGTTTCAGGTCGCCGCGCAACAATACTTCGTTGCCGACGATAATCCGCTTGACGACCTCGGGGTTGGCGTTGGCGGAACGGATGACTTCGGCGACTTCCGCTTGATTGTCTTCTTTGATGTTGCCCAGCCACGCGCCTTGAATCATCTTCAAGCCATGCTTTTGCGCCAAGGAAGGAATGATCTGCATACTGCCTTCCGCGCTGGCATAGGTGCGGATAGAGTGGGTTGTTTCGCCCATCAAACGCAAGTCGGCGTCAATTTGTTCGGGCGTCGGAAATTTTTCATCCAAGGGCCCTTGGCCTTCCCGAAACGGCGCGAAGGACAGGCTATTGAGTTTTCCCGATGGGACGTCCGGCCCTACATCTTGGGGTAAGTTGGTTGACCAGCCCAACAAGCCGTTGAGCAGCACTACCAATACAGCGAATGAAGCAATTTTCATAAATAAATAAAGGCAATAAGACAAAAAGTTTTGAAGAAAGGCGTTGTGAAACACGCCGGGAATAGTGTCGACATCATCTCATAATTACCATTTTTTGAATACGGGCAAGCGTGTTGATAAGACTGGCGGAAAGTGATTTTTTACGGTTTAAACTACGCAAATCATGGGCAGTTCAGCTAAAATGCGATTCTTTTTGCTTTTGTAATCTTATGGCTAAAGATATTCGTATTGAAAGATGGAGCGGCCCGGCTCTGGAACAATTTATCCCGGAACTGGCACGGCTCAGAATTGAGGTGTTTCGCGACTTCCCGTATTTGTACGACGGGGATATCGATTATGAAAAAAAATATTTACAGACTTATATTAACTGTCCCGAGAGCGTTATTGTCATCGCTTTTGATGGCGATAAAGTGGTCGGGGCATCGACAGCCATTCCGATGAAATATGAAACCGATGAGCTGAAAAAGCCGTTTCTCGATAATGGTTACAACCTTGACGAAGTGTTTTATTGCAGCGAATCGGTGTTGGATAAGAATTATCGCGGCCTGGGTATTGGCGTGCGGTTTTTTGAGGAGAGGGAAGCGCATGCGGAAGACTTGGGCGGCTTCAAGTATATTTGTTTTTGTTGTGTGGAACGGCCTGTAGATCATCCAAGACGACCGGCCGATTATGTGCCGTTGGATCAATTCTGGAACAAACGCGGTTACGTCAAACATCCTGAACTTAACACCGTCTATGTCTGGAAAGATCTGGATGATGTTAACGAGACCCCAAAACCGATGACCTTCTGGCTGAAACATGAACGTTAAAATTGCAAGCGCCCAATACGACATCAGCTTTCTGGAAGACTGGTCTTCGTATCAAAGCAAAGTTGAGCGCTGGGTTGTTGAGGCCGTAGAACAGGGTGCGAAGATTCTGCTTTTCCCCGAGTATGCCAGCATGGAGCTGGCCTCGCTATTCGGCGAGGCTGTTTATTCATCGTTAAGCAAACAACTGGCGGCCATGCAGTCATTGCATGACGATTATCTGGACTTGTTCCGGAGCTTGGCTAAAAAATATCGGTGCATTATCCAATCGGGTACGTTTCCGGTAAAAACGGATTCCGGTGCCTATCGAAACCGGGCTTACCTGTTTATGCCGGACGGTCAGGTCGATTACCAGGACAAGCTGATGATGACCCGTTTTGAAAACGAGCAATGGCTGATTCAAAAAGGCGAGGCATTAAGGTGTTTTGATAGCGAATACGGAAAAATCGCCATTAACATTTGTTACGACAGCGAATTTCCGATACTGGCAAGAAAGCAGGTCGAAGCCGGAGCGAATCTGATTTTAGTGCCCAGCTGCACCGATACCCTGGCCGGTTATCATCGCGTTAAAATAGGCTGTCGGGCAAGAGCCTTGGAAAACCAGTGTTACGTCGTCCAATCCACTCTGGTAGGCAATGCGCCGTGGTCTGAAGCCGTGGATGTCAATATCGGCGCGGCGGCTGTTTATACGCCAGTGGATTATGGGTTTCCCGATAACGGCATTCTAGCTGTAGGCGAGCTTAATGCTTTGCAATGGGTGATTGCCGAAGTATCGCTCAGTGCTTGCGCTACGGTGAGGGAGCAAGGGCAGGTCTTCAATTATAGGGACTGGCCGCTGCAAAATGCATTTTAGGTTCAAGGTTCAAGGCATTATTGCTGCGCCTTTCACCTTGAGCCTTTTGCCTTATTTTGATCATCAATTAAAAATAGCTTCAAAGGAATAGCCGTTAAATTCCAGAATTTCTTTCATTTTTTTTAAGGCATCCATTTGGATTTGTCTGACACGCTCTCTGGTTACGCCCAGCTCTTGAGCAACTTGCTCAAGGGTTGAGCCTTCATAACCGCAAAGGCCATAGCGACGGCAAATGACTTCGCGTTGTTTCTCGGGAAGTTGAAATACCCATTTGGCAATATTGTGTTTAATGCCGTCTTCTTGTATTTTTTCAGCGGGCGACAAGCTCTCGCCATCGGAAAGCGACTCGACTAAAGGCTTGTCGAAATCCTTGCCGCCCGAAATATCGATGGACGTTACCCGTTCATTGAGTTTGAGCATTTTTTCAACTTTATTGACCGGTATATCCAGATGCTCCGCTATATCTTCGGCGTTGGGTTCATGATCGAGCAGCTGAGACAAATGGCGTTGGGCTTTAAGATAAGTGTTCATTTCTTTTACGATATGAATCGGCAAGCGAATGGTTCGCGTCTGATTCATGATGGCTCGCTCAATGGTTTGCCTGATCCACCAAGTGGCGTAGGTTGAAAACCTAAAGCCTCTTTCGGGATCGAATTTTTCAACCGCGCGCATCAAACCGAGATTGCCTTCCTCAATCAAATCCAGTAACGGCAAGCCTCTATTCAGGTAACGGCGGGAAATTTTAACGACCAGGCGTAAATTGCTTTCGATCATGATTTTGCGGGCGGCTTCATCGCCCAGCAAGGCCCTGGAACCGTAGATTTTTTCCTGGTCAGCGGTCAGCAACTGCGAGCGGGACAGTTCATTCAAATAAACCCGCGTCGCATCCATGCTCTTGTCTTGCCGCGATTCAAGGGTAATTATTTCATCAATATCGTCGATTGGCGCTCCATGCCTTGCCTTGCCTCCTGTATCCATGCCGTCGAATACGTCACCGATAGCGGCATTTGTCTGGAGATCATCGTCGAAAGACAAATCGTCATCAAATAACACACAAACATCATCGTCCAATAGCTCAACCAATTCCGCTTTCATGATAACCTCTACATTGTTCGACCTAAGTCGAAAGGGTTTAATTATTTTCCGGTAAAAGGTTAAGAGGATTTACCGGTTTGCCGTTTTTTCTTATTTCAAAATGCAGCGATGTAAGGTTCGATCCCGCTTGCCCCACTTTTGCAATAAGTTCGCCTTTTTCTACGGAGTATCCTTCGGCAACGAGCAGTCGGCTATTATTTGCATAAGCGCTTAAATACAGATCGTTGTGCTTGATAATAAGCAGATTACCGTAGCCAATCAGGCCTTGTCCGCTGTACACCACTTTGCCCGCTTCCGCCGCGCTAACGTCCTGTCCCATTTCTCCGGCTATATCAATGCCTTTGTTATCGGCTTGAGAAAAGGGTTTTAAAACTTTTCCCTTGATCGGCCATTGAAAGTTTAACTTTAACATAGTTCCATTATCAATTGAAATAATTGGTTTTTTTTGTGGACTGCTTCCGTTTTTTACAGTGAGGGGGTTAAGGAGATGGGTTTTATGCGGGGGCTTGGCTTTATTATTTAATGGAATAGCCGTTTTTTTCTGTGAGCCGATTCTATTTGTTGCAGTTGCGGAGATAATGTTCGGTTTGGATTTTGTTTGCAGGTCCGTATCGATATGATCGCGGAGGGGAGGGGAGGTCGAATTCGGGTCGGAGAGCCTTATTTTTTGATTTATTTCTATCCTGTAAGGCGGAGCAATTCGGTTCCATTGCGCTAATCGCCGAAAATCCAGATCATAAATCAAGCTTATTGCATACAAGGTATCGCCTTTTCTTACCTGATAGTAGCTTGTCTCGTCTTTAGGCGTATCGGGATAATTTGTGCTGACCGGGGCATAATTGGGACTGACAGGAGCGCAACCATTTAATAAAACCGACAGCATGGCAAGGAAAATAACCTTTGACGCAGGGGTGGTCATGACGGATTATTTTTTTAGCAAAATCTTTTTAGCCAGATTTATTTTTGCGGCCAAATAATCCGATCCACCGCGGTCGGGATGCATTTTTTGCATCAATTTGCGGTGAGCGGCAATAATTTCAGTATCCGCTGCGCCTGCCTTCAAGCCTAACACCTCATAAGCCTCTTCAATCGACATGCCGCCTTTGGCTCCGGCTCTGTAGTGTTGTTGTGAGGTATTCTGTTTTGCCGAGCTGATGGCGCCCGACCAGAGTAGATATAAATAAGGCGCATAGCGTAATAATGCCGGGATTGAGCGTAACAAGAAGGCGAGAGCCACGCCGGCCAGCGCAAAAAGCCAGTTAAAATGTCCGGTTGCGGTCAAATAAAGCGCGACCAATCCTACAACGAATAGCAATAAGATCTTGCTATAACGGGCCAATACGTTCGGCGAGGTTTTTAAAAACGTACGTATTGCAAAAAATACGACGATGGTAAATAACAAAATCAGATAAATTCGAATCAAGGTTCACTCCTGGATTAATGATTTGTTTAAAATCGATCTAAAGGCGTCTATTCCTGAAAATATAGGTAATAAAACGTCCACTTCGCGGCAACGGTTCCCGCAGCCATCTAGCCATAGTATTTGGATAAATAATACCTTAAAATATGACATCTTATGATAACAATCTAACAATTTGGTTGATATGCAGAATGCTCGAATTCCAGTTTTGGGTTTTGTTGCCGCAAGCGGAACCGGCAAAACCACGTTACTGGCCGAATTGATCCCGATTCTAAAACAAAACGGTTTGCGTATCGGCCTGATTAAACACAGTCATCATGATTTTGAAATTGACCGGCCCGGAAAAGACAGTTTTCGTCTGCGCAAGGCCGGAGCCTCGTCTGTGATACTGGTATCCCGCTATCGACGCGCGATCATTACCGAGTTTGCACAGGCAGACGAACCCCGTTTGGCTGATCAGCTAAAGCAATTCGATCAATCGGAACTGGACCTGATCCTGGTTGAAGGCTTTAGGGCCGAACAATTTCCTAAAATCGAATTGCATCGAGCCTCGCTTGAAAAACCCTTGCTTTACCCAAACGACCCGGACATCATCGCGATAGCGACAGACGTTGCACTGGAAACACCGGACTATTTAGCGCAACTTGAACTTAACCGGCCTGAAATGATTGCCGCCTTTATCCAACACCATGTTATGAACAGCCATGATTGACGCATGCAGCCGGGAAGCCAAACCGTTACTGACTATTGACGACGCGCTGGACAGAATCGAAGCCGCTGTAAAACCGGTAAGCGGCACAGAAAAAGCGGCGTTAAAAAACGCCTTGGGACGGGTATTGGCGGAAGCGGTTTATGCGCCGATCAACATCCCGCATGACCGCAATGCGGCTATGGATGGCTATGCTTTCGCTAGTCGTGACATGGCTGACGGGCAAGCGTTCACGCTAACCTTGGCCGGAACATCCTGGGCCGGGCGGCCGTTTCAGGGGCAGTTGCAAGCCGGTCAGTGCGTCAGGATTTTTACCGGCGCGGTGGTGCCGGAGCAAGCCGATTCAGTGATCATGCAGGAACAGGTACACGTTCGGGGACAAAGCATACATTTTCCGGCCGACACAGGGGCGCTACAAAATATCAGGGAAGTCGGCGAAGACGTCAAACAAGGCGATTGTTTAATAGCCCAACCTAAAAAGCTGACGGCGGTTGACTTGGGTTTATTGGCCTCAGCCGGTATTAACGAAGTTACCGTGAAACGGCAGTTAAAGATCGCTTATTTTTCCACCGGCGACGAATTGACTGCGCTAGGTCGACCGTTGGAACCGGGCAAAATATACGACAGCAACCGCGCAATGCTGGGCGGGCTGTTGGCCGATCCCGGCTACAGCGTTGTCGATCTGGGCGCGATTCCCGACGACAAACAGTTACTTGAAGACCGCTTTATCGAAGCATCCAAACACTATGATGCGATCATAACCACCGGCGGCGCGTCAGTCGGCGAGGCCGATTACGTCAAAGAAATCCTGCAAAACTGCGGCGAAGTCAACTTCTGGAAAATTGCGATAAAACCCGGAAAACCGTTGGCTTTCGGCAGCATCGGCGGGTGTTATTTTTTCGGTTTGCCCGGCAATCCGGTTGCCGTCGTGGTGACCTTCCAGCAGATTGTAGCGCCCGCGTTAAGACGGCTTTCCGGCGCACCCCCTGCCAAACCGTTAAGATTCACCGCGACCTGCACCTCGACATTAAAAAAATCCCCAGGACGCCGGGAATATCAGCGCGGCATTCTCAGTCAAGATGAAAACGGCGAGTTCCTGGTCGCTTCAGCGGGCCGGCAAGGCTCGCATATCCTCAGTTCCATGAGCCAAAGCGGCTGCTATATCGTCTTGCCGGAAGAGAGCAAGGGCGTGCAGGCAGGCGACAGGGTAACGGTTGAGCCGTTTAGTTTGTTGACTTCGTTATTCCAATAGCAGCTATCACCGCAAGCGAAACTAGTCCTACAGCGGTTGCTGTAGTTTTTGCTATATATTTTAGTGTGCTCTGTTCTTCTTTATGTTGTTCTTGAAACCGACGCTGTTCTCTCTCGTGCTGACGATCAGCTTTCTCCGAAAACTCTCTCTTCTCACTTTTTAACTTATCACTATCAAAATAATGTTTATGTGAAGAAGAAGCCCGATTGCTTGATTCTTTACTAGCATCATGTGTAATCTCACTAATATTAATCGTTGCGGCTAAATTATTTTTTGCCATAGTTACAATAGCGTCATAAACTGGTTTTTGAATGTTATGCCGTATTTTATCCCTTTGACGTTGATTAAGCTTTGGCCAATCAGACGCTGTTTTTTCTATAACTTTAGCATCACCTTTATTTAAAGCGTCTATATCGACATAAGGGCCAGGTTTATCTGCTTGTTCGTTCTGTTTGTCCATAAGTTTTCCCTAAAATTCGATATTAAAATTGAGATTATCGCCGCGTTAAAAACTAATGAACCACAAATTCTAAAGTTTTACCGATAGCATTAAAGGCGTTAGAAATGGTATCTATTTTTGTAGGGTGCTTAAGCTGCATAAGCCTTGTAACCTCTTGAGGACGAATAGACAATTTACGCGCAAGATCAACAGGGCGCACATGTTGTAAAATCATTTCGTTTAACAAAAGAACTTTAGCCCAGAACGACGGGCTTAACTCGATTACATACTGCCCTTGTTTTAGTTTTGACGGTAAAGGCACCGTTCTTTCATCTTCAAAATAAAACTCTAGTGCTGTTTCTAACGCGTCCTTGCCCATTATTAATGCTTCTTCCATGGTTTCGCCCTGCGTTAAAGCTTCGGGTACGTCTGGAAAGCTTACAAAAAAACTAGAGCCGTCAGGTTCAATATTCACAGGATAACGCATTTTTATAACCTCTATTCTTTTAAGCCCAATTGCTTAATAATGGCTTTGCGTAATAGTTCGCAAATTTCGGCGGCATGTCTCGGTAAAGTGCTTTGCTTGCCGTTTAAAAATAATTTTGTGTGCTTCTTTCCCTGCTCAAAAACGACACCTTGTAATTTCAACCATCTTGCAAATTCGCTATTTTTCATTATTTCATCCTTAAAATTATAGCTAGATATATAAACATTTTTGTTTATGCTGTCAAGTGAATTAATAAGCAAAAATGCTTACTCGGTAAAATTACTAAATGCTTGTAACCTGCAAGCTTCGCCTCGGCAATCGCTCCTGCATTACCCTACTACACGTCCTACATGGCGTTATACTTTGGGGGCTTGCTTATATATCAGGCCTTTTTAACAAATTCCGATTTAAGTTTCATGGCGCCAATACCTTCGATTCTGCAATCAATATCATGGTCGCCGTCGACCAGACGGATGATTTTGACGCGAGTGCCGACTTTGACCACCGATGATGAACCTTTGACTTTGAGATCCTTGATGACGGTGACGGTATCGCCGTCTTGCAACACGTTGCCGTTTGCATCCTTAACGATACGGACATCGGCGTTGTCTTCGGCTGCCCCATCTTTTGGCCATTCATGTGCGCATTCAGGGCAGACATACATCATATCGTCTTCGTAAGTGAATTCTGAGCCGCATGCGGGACATTTTGGGAGACTATTCATTGGCTTTCCTTAATGTAGAGTTGTTTCGACCTTGTGGAATACAAGGCGTCTTGAGGCGACATAATGCCAGATTCGGGCGTTTATTTCCATTTCACGAAGGATTATGTTTTATATTCAGTTGCTTATTGGCGAAAGCTGCGACTATGGACAACGCGCTCACGTTATTTCATCGTTCCTTGGTGGAATATCGAGTGAAATATCGGATCAACTTAGGATATAGCCGGTAATTACGTCTCGAAACATAAACTCATCGTTCCCACGCTCTGCGCTCGTCGTTATACACCAAGTGTGTTTCAGAGTTGCAGTGCAGGACGCGCTGCGTCCCGTATGCGCCAGACGCTGGTCGTGATTCGCGGCGCAGCGCGCCTTGACGGCATTCCCACGCGGCGCGTGGGAACGAGAAACGTAGGAGCGGGCCGCTTAACTTAATGGCAGTGACGCAGAGCGTGGGAACCCTAAGCGGAAGTTATTATTGAGGGCGTCCTTAATCCACCCGGTCGACTTTAACCAAAATATGCATCTGGCTTTTGGAGCTTTGGCGGGTACTGACAAACGCGTTGTTTGCTGCGCTGTTACCGGTTTCGCCGACGCCGCCGAGTTCCACCCATTCGCCAAGATTAATCCTGATTGTCGATTGCGCATCCTGGGTTTCGATCCGTCCCCGCCCGTTCATTTTGTCCGACCAGGGCGATACGTTAAGAACGACTTGCTGCCCGGTCAGTCTGGGCGTCACCGAAAAACCGGTGGTCGCTTCGGTATATTCGGTCGTCGAGGTGTAAGCGTAGTCGGAAGCATTTTGTCTCATGTAAACATTGCCCGCTTTGATTCGGGCCGGGACGCCTTCCAGCGTTCGAACGGTCTGGGTGTTTTCGTCGATGCCTTTATCTTGAGTCTGATACAAATGACCGATCATGCGGCCGTCGGCACTTGATGGATCATTGCCCTGAACATTCAGCTGAGCTCTGGCCGCCGCATTAAGCTCGTCGGCGGTCGTCTGCCTGCTTTGAATGACGGTGATGAGCAGATTGCTCTGGGGCACATCCAGTTGTTTGACGATGGTCTTGATTTCAGCCAGCTTGTCGGACGTGGTTTTGACCAGCAGATTGGAGCCGTTATCAATCAATTGGGCGCTATCTCCAAGCAGCGGGGCGAGCAACGGCACTAACTCGAAGGCCGGTCGATTGGCTAAGGGGATTACTTCGATAACTGTTTTTGCGCTAACCGCGCTGCTGCCAAGCAGGGTTATGAAAATGAAGGCTAAAAGTGTTTTCAAGGCGATGCTCCGCTACGGTGACCATTAATCGCTATGGTATAACGATGTCGGCGCGATTCGAAATTGTTTTTCGCTACATCGAACGTCAGCCGATTTTTTTCATTGCCAAGCCCCTGAAAAACGGCAGTGAGGCGAAAACAGCCGTCAGTCGTCCACTTTGTGTTGGGGCTATCCGGCTCCGGATCGGCATTGAGTTTTCGAATCTATTGGGGACGGTTTATGAATCAACCACAACGTATCGAAGCGGCGCAAACCGGCGGCGTTAATCTGCCGGGCGAGTTGAATGCGCAACTATCGGTCTCAGCCAACGTTGTTTGGCAGCGCGCCACTGTAACCCGCGCCCGACGTGAAGCGCAAAACGGCCATCGCGGCGCGATCTTATGGTTTACCGGCTTATCCGGGTCGGGCAAATCGACGCTGGCCCATGCCGTCGAAGAAGCGCTGCACCAACGGGGCTGTCGCACCTTCGTGCTGGATGGCGACAATGTTCGCCACGGTTTGTGCGGCGACTTGGGCTTTTCGGCGCAAGACCGCCAGGAAAATATTCGCCGTATCGGTGAAGTGGCCAAGATTTTTATGGAAGCGGGTGTCATTGTGCTGACCGCCTTCATATCGCCCTACCGCGAAGACCGCGAGCGGGTGCGCGGTATAGTGGAGCGCGGCGACTTTATCGAAATTTATTGCGACACGCCGATCGAAATTTGCGAGTCGCGCGACGTAAAAGGCCTCTACAAAAAAGCCAGAAGCGGACAATTAGCGGAATTTACCGGCATTAGTTCGCCTTACGAAGCGCCGGAAAACTGCGAGCTCAGCGTGCATACCGGCACGACGGACCTGGAGGTCTGCGTGCAACAGGTTATCGGGAAGATGACCCAGCACGGCATTATCGCCGCTGTCGCTAAGCAAACCTAAAAGCGGCAATCGGCTCGCGACACAGGGCGATGAGGAAAAAATTAGCGCCAATCGTCCACTCTGCATTGGGGGATTTAGACGCGGTGCGGCGATGCCGTCAGTTTCCCCGGTATTTTTAACATGACACAGTTAGAGAGAATAATTTATGAGTGAAGCGCAGCTGATCGAAGCCGCGAAAGCGGGCGACATTAATCGAGTACAAGCCTTGATTAACGATGGCGAGGATTTGGAGCAAAAGGACGACTACGGTTGGACGGCATTGAATTGGGCCGCCGGGCACGGCTATTTGGCTATCGTTCAGCTTTTGCACAAAGCAGGAGCCAATCCGGGCAATAGCGGCCGCGATCTCAGAACGCCTTATCAAATCGCCTTGGCGGCCGCGCAGGTGGAAGTTGCAAGCCTGCTGCAACAGCTGGAGCAAGACAGCGGCACTGGGTCTGAGATGCCTGTTCGTCCGTATTGCAAAGCCTACCCGGTCAAAGTGTTCGATCAATTTCCCAGTTGGCGTCCAACGCCGGCGGACGACGCCGTGGTCTATCTGCATCAGGATTTTAGCGTCACCGCGTCGATGTGGCACGGCGAGGATGTGGTGTTTGACCGGGTTTCGGAAGACTGGCGGAATTATTGCCGGGATCGGCTGGGTTTTCATGTGCCGACCGATTTGGAACTTGCCGCCGATTATCGGCAACGCAGGCCGGAATAAGGTCACCCAAGCCTGTCCCGCGCTTGTCGAAGGGCGTAGCGATAGGCGGCATTTCCTGATGGTGTAAGCGTAATAAGCCGATACAAATTCAACAGACGACTCATTCAAAGAGAGCAGGGCGGATATGTTAAACAAACAATACAGTTTTGACCGCGTAGATAACGATGCATCCCTGATTGGCGTATTACGATCGCGGGCGCAGCGGCAAAGCCATCGCAACGCCTATACGTTCCTGGAAAACGGCGAACACCCCACCCAGTCGATAACTTACGGCGAACTGGACTTGCAGGCCAGACAGCTGGCCGCGCAGTTGCAGGCGCTGGGCTTGCAGGGCGAGCGCGCTATTTTGCTGTATCCGCCGGAATTGGACTATATCGTGGCGTTTTTCGCCTGCCTTTACGGCGGACTGATTGCGGTGCCGGCGTATCCGCCGAGCAACGGCCGACACATGCCGCGGTTGCAGGCGATCATCGATGACAGTCAGGCGGCGGTGATACTCAGCACGCAAAGCGCCGCCGATACGGTGCGCCAGTTTGCAGTCGACAGTGCTGGTTTGTTAGATAAACGATGGCTGATTACCGATAATCTCGCTGCCGTCGACGCAAGCGCCTGGCGCTTGCCGATCTTGCACGACCATGATCCGGCTTTTTTGCAATACACCTCGGGTTCCACCGGCAACGCCAAGGGCGTAATAATCAACCACGGCAATCTGATCGCGAATCAGCAGCTGATCAAGCGGCGCTTCGGCCACAACGCCGATTCGACGGTGGTCGGCTGGTTGCCGCTCTATCATGACATGGGCTTGATCGGTAACGTCATGCAGCCTTTGTATTGCGGGGCCAGCGCTATTTTAATGTCGCCGATGGCGTTCCTTGAAAAACCCGTCCGCTGGCTGCAAGCGATCAGCGATTACCGCGCCCATACCAGCGGCGGGCCGAATTTTGCGTTCGAGTTGTGCATGCGAAAAATAACCGTCGAACAAAAAGCCGGATTGGATCTTGGCAGCTGGCGTCTGGCGTTCAACGGCGCAGAACCGATTAATCCCGGCACCATGACGCGTTTTGCCGATGCTTTTTCAGAATGCGGATTCAGCCGTAAATCCTTTTATCCCTGTTACGGCCTGGCGGAAGCCACCTTGCTGGCTAGCGGCGGCGATAAAAATGCCGAACCGACGGTGGCGGCTTTTTATAAGGCCGGTCT
>DAINRH010000054.1:0-21276 GCA_036741905.1 Methylobacter sp.
GCGTTTCCGTACCTTGGGCTGTTATCCGTTAACCGGCGCAGTTGAATCGACCGCCACCACGCTACCGGAAATCATTCAGGAAATGCTGTTGACCACGACATCCGAACGTCAGGGTCGATTGATAGACCACGACCAATCCGGTTCCATGGAGCAGAAAAAGCGCGAAGGGTATTTTTAAGAGCAGGTAAAAGGTCCAAGGGGGCAAGGTTCAAGGTTTGAAACGGCATGCGATTTGAAGATTTGGACGTATGGAAACGCGCATGTAGATTGTGCGTGGAAATTTATAAAACCCTTAAAGAATGCAGAGACTCCGGTTTTAAAGACCAAATTACCCGTAGTGCGTTATCCATACCGAGCAATATTGCCGAAGGATATGAACGAAATACAAACAAAGATGCAACTAAATTTTTCTATTACGCTAAAGGCTCAGCGGGCGAGCTGCGCACTCAGATTTATATCGGCATAGAAATTGGTTATATTCACAAACGAACAGGATTAAATTGGATACAAGAAGCCGAAGAAATATCAAAAATGCTATCAGGCCTAATCAAGGCCCGCATACCTTGAACACCGAACCTTTTACCTTTTACCTTTTACCTTGAACCTTTTACCTAACCCATGTCCCACCAATCCGATTTAATCAGTACCGATATAGACGCGTATTTGGCGCAACACGAACGCAAGGAGTTATTGCGCTTTTTAACCTGCGGCAATGTCGACGACGGCAAAAGCACGTTGATAGGCCGCTTGCTGCACGACTCCAAAATGATCTATGAAGATCAACTGGCCGCCGTTCAGGCCGACAGCGTCAAATCAGGCACCACCGGCGCAGGCAAGATCGACCTGGCCTTGCTGGTCGACGGCCTGCAAGCCGAACGCGAACAGGGCATCACCATCGACGTGGCCTACCGCTATTTTTCCACCGCCACGCGTAAATTCATTATTGCCGACACACCGGGACACGAGCAGTACACCCGCAACATGGCGACCGGCGCTTCAACCTGCGATTTGGCGATTATCCTGATCGACGCCCGCTACGGTGTGCAAACCCAGACCAAACGGCACAGCTTTATCGCGTCATTGCTGGGTATTCATCACATCATCGTTGCGGTCAATAAGATGGATCTGGTCGATTACAGCGAAATCACTTTTAATAAAATCAAACAGGATTATCTGGATTTTACCCAGTCGCTGGCTTTACAGGACATCACTTTTATCCCGATGTCGGCGCTGGACGGCGACAATGTGGTCAATCCCAGCGAACACATGCACTGGTTTACCGGCATGCCGCTGATGGAAGCGCTGAACAGCATCGAAATCGCCAATGACCGCAATTTCAGCGACGCCCGTTTTCCGGTTCAGTACGTCAACCGTCCCAACCTCGATTTCCGCGGTTTTTGCGGCACGGTCGCTTCCGGCATATTCAAAAAAGGCGACAAGATCACCGCACTGCCCTCCGGCAAAACCAGCAAAATCAAGTCCATCGTGACCTATGACGGCGAGCTGGAACAAGCCTTTTCACCAATGGCCGTCACCTTGACGCTGGAAGACGAAATCGACATTAGCCGTGGCGATATGCTGGTCGGCGCAGAAAAAACAGCGCCAACCGTCTCGGACAAATTCAAAGCCACTATCGTCTGGATGGCTGAAAATGCGCTGGCACCGGGGAGGCAATACACTATCAAATTGGCGACGCGTAGCGTGTCCGGTTCTGTCGCGATGATTCATCATAGAATCGACGTCAACACTCTCGAACACCATGACGCGACCGAATTGCATTTAAATGAAATCGGTTCCTGCACGGTTTCCGTCAACGCACCGGTGGTGTTTGACCCTTACCTTAGCCATAAAGGCACCGGCGCATTCATCATCATCGACCGCCTGACCAACGGCACGGTCGGCGCGGGCATGATTACCGGAAGCACCGAGGAAGAAAGCCTGCAACCGGTCAGTCCCGAAGAACGCGCCGCACGCTTTAGCCAAACGGCGACAGCGATTGCTTTATCCGGCTCAAACAGCAAGGAAATCGCTTATCAACTGGAAAGAAAATTATTTGATAACGGCCATGCGGCAACCGTTTTAGAGACTCAAAACGCAGCGCTTATAGTTGCCGTAAAAAATGCCGGATTGATTTGCTTATGCGTCAATTGCAGCGCCAATCTGGCGGATATTAGTTTTGATAGCGATACACAGGCTGTTGATGATATTTACAGCGCGTTGAAAAACCAAAAGATTATCCATTAGCATCGCGTGTAGGGGCAGGCCTTGCGCCTGCCCTTTTAGGCCGACGCCGCATCAGGTCAAACACCGGGAATTGCCCCCTGCGAAACCTATAAGTTACCCTATTTCAAGCGAGAAAATCAGTTCAGATATTCGTACGAGATGGGGTAAGATGAAAATATCGCAGTCGATCCGCCAATCAAAGCCACAAGCCTGAAAACCATTACCTTAAAATGAAAAATTCTGAATTCTCAAAAATAAGAGCTTCCGGCGTGGGCTATTTGATTAACAGCATCCAAACCTTGTTTGTCGGCATGTTAAGGATATGGACGATTCCGATTGTATTAATGTTGAGTGTCGCTTCCGGCTTCACTACCTACTACGGCTTATCGCATTTTATTACCCCGTGGATTGCACTGATCATTACCATTGCCATTCAATCCATTATTGTGATTTGTTCGCTGGAAATTGCCGGCATGCATTGGCAGGCCAACCGCTTTCGCTACTTTTCGGTGCTCTGTTCTCTGTTGGTTGCGCTGACCGCTTCGGTGTCATTCTCTTACTTCAAGTTTTATGAAATTTCCCAGCAGGACAACCTGCACATTAATCGTTTAAATCAAATAAGAACCGATGTAAAGTCCTATGTAGATCGTGTCTTGGTCATTAAAGGCGAGGTTTTAAAACAACAGCGCACCGACCTGGAAAAAGCGACGCTGGATGTACAACAGGCCTATTTCGGAACCCATGCGCAAATTGCCGAAGGTTATAAGAAGCAAATTGGCGAAGGCCCTTTCTGGAAGCATTACAACCAGATTTATCAAGAGAAAAAACAGCAACAGGTGAAATTTGAGCAGGATTTTTCCGAGCTGGACAAGAATATTCAGAAGCTGCAAATCAGCATTAATGAGCTGGATATAGCGGCGAATATTGAGAGCGCCTATTCCGCGATGCTGGATAACTTCCAGAGCGTCCAGTTAAAAATCAACCTGTTATCCGGCAATATCGGCCAGTCTTTACCGGAGGCGCCGTTATTGATGACTTACAAGCAATTTACCGCCGAAGTTCAGCCCTCAGCCGCGATGTGGTCCGATTTTTCGCTGTTCGCTTTTGTTTGCGCGGCCATGGTTGAATTTTTCACCGTGCTGCTGTCATACCGCCTTGAATTCACCGCGCCCGGCCCATTGACCGCCGAAGAAGAAGAACTGGTTTTCGAATGCTTAAGGCAATTTACCGAGTTCCGGATCAACAAAAACAACGAACTCGAAATGACCATCGAGAAAACCGAAATAGAACGGGCCAGGCGTTACTCCGACTGGTCGAGAATGTTTGCCGTAGGCTTATTATTAAGCCGCGGTTTCTTAAGAAAAATCGATGATAAAACCGTAGAATTCGCGCCTAATCTTTATCCGCTGATTGCCGAAAAAATGAGCGACAAGATTAACAAATTAAAAGCCGAATCTACCATTACCAGACAAGCAGATGCTGATGAATAGCTCCAGAACTGAAATCGATAAATGGTTTATTGAAGGCGCCTTAGCAAGCGATGCCGTCGCGACCCCAGAGGTCTGGGAAGCTATTTTTGACGCCGACCGCCAGCTTGTCCACACCAAAATCGGTCCTTACGGGAAATTGTTTTTACGCCCTGAAGGCTTTGTTAAACGCTTTTATCACCATGTTTACCCGTTACCGGTTGAAAACTGGCCCATTACTCAACAAATCAAGCTTTACGACGGTTTTTGCACAATTGCTATAACCCTGGATATTCGCTTCCAGGCTACCTTGAAATATGCCCTCAATAACATGGATATTTTGTCCGGCATTAACGGACATATAAAAACCGCCTATGAAGATTTACTACTCAATTTGATACATAAAGAATTGCAGAGTTTATCGGATGGCGCATGGGTACAAAAAGGCGTAAGCGATATTGAAAAGAAAATTTCTTTAGCGGTTAGTGAGATGCTGATATTGCAAAATATCCAATCACAAACACTATGCACGTTAAAACCTTCATTTGAAGAATTCCCTGATGTACAACTGGCTCAGGAAAGCGTTTATTTATGCGTCCTTAAAAAAAGTTTTGAACTTAACGAAGCTAAAAGAGAGGAATTATTCCATCAGGAACAGGAAATTGAAAACCAGAATCTGGAGCACAAACAAAAACAACTGGAGCAATTAAACCGCGATGCCGAACTGGAGCGCTTAAAACAAGCTCAGGACGCTTTAAATAGAAAACTGTTGCTGGAAGAAAAAGAAAAACAGCTGTTGGAACAATTTGAAATTGAACGGCGCATCCACAGCGAAAAAGTCAAGCAGGATAATAGCCTCAAGGAAATAACGCTGGAAGCGGATATTGAGAGCCAGCAAAAACACGAAGCCAGCCTTAGACTTGCGGAACAAAAAACCCATATGGAAGTATTGGCGCACCAAGCCAAGTTAAAAGAAAAAGAACTGGAAGCCGATATTGCCAAATATGAAAATCAGCAAGCCAGATGGCGAGAAGCCAAAGATAAGATCCATGCTCAACAGATAGCCTTTGAGCAACGCCAAAAACAGCTGGAGTTCGATACCGACGTAGAAAACCAAAAACGCCGCGAACACCAGCGTCTGGAAATGCAACAGGAAAGTTATAAAAAAAGGAAGGAATCCGATGTTTATCTGCGCCGGGAAATCGAATTACTGGCGCTTGAAAAACAACGCCTGGAACTGCAATTAGCGATAAAGGACGCCAAAAAGCAGAGCGACGACAATAAGCCTCAGATTAAAAACTAGCCGAATAATGTGTAGGATGGGCGAGACTACGTTCACCCCATCCTACAATACGCAAATACTGGATTTCATATATCCATGAACAGCATCGGAATGCCGTAGGTTAAAACAAAATAGCCAAACGCTAAAATAACGCTATGGCTCATTCTGTACGACAGTAATTGCCGCAAAATATAACTCACAATCGCTAAATACCACCCGACCAGCAATACGCCTATACCGATTGATATTTCTTCCGCATATTCATGATGGTTCATTACCATCAAAAAATAAAGCCCCTCGGTGACAGTGGCCAGCGTCATAATAAAGTTTTCGCCAATAAAAATAGCCGTGAATAGTTGATTAAAATGCTGCCATTTTTTGATGACGAACAATAACGTGGCGACGGACGAAAAAGCCATGATGGTTCGCAATAAAACTTCCAGTGTGCCGTCGGCAGGATCAGAAATCAGCCCCTCAACAATAATCCCTGAAATAAGATAGAACGCGACCGTTTTCCACATAAACGATTTGGTAGGAACTAAATCAGCGGGATTATTTATAAACCAGCAGAGGGAAAGGTATTTGATTAATAAACGCATGGTAATGCTCTTTGTACTCAAGAAAAAGCGTGAATGTTGTGATCAGCCTAATTAGAATCGCGGTGAAAAGACCGATGCAGCCAAGGTTTCGCGAGGACAAATATTTGCCCTCTGCACAACTTAACTTAATTCGACCCGGCCGCTATTTTTTACCACTGCGATTCGCCGGTTTCAGGATCGTACATTTCGTGGACAATTTTGTGCCGGTTGGCGATTAGCTCTTCAATACCGGGCGAATTGCTCATGGCACGGGAAATGGCCAGCTTCATCGCTTCATAATTAGTGCGATATAAATCTTTCCGATCCAGATCAGGGTTGGTGGCGCATTCGGGAGCGATCCACAACATCGCAATAATACACAGCTCATTAGCCTGATCGGCAGGAATAACGCCGTCGATAACGCTGTCCAGAACCGCATCCGCTACCGCAGACTGCACGGGGCCGCCAAACAGGTTGACATAATCGGTGGATTTGATGGTGACTTTAGGCACTATGATCGTCGCCGGCTTCACTTGCTGATTGCAGGCCCGAATGGCGAACATTCGGGTATGACCTTCCGTTTGCCCCATCAGATTGGCAAAAGCATGGCCCGCCGGCCCTTTGACGCTGCCTATCAATATTTCGGGCATGGCGTCGGTGCCTTGACCGTCGCTGGAAAATACCGTGGCTTCACCGGTTCTAAACCAAATTGTATCTGACATTACATACCCCCCAAAATCGACAAAAGCAGGCATTCTATGATGGATGAAGCAAAGCGCGCAAGGCTAAAGCCAAGATCGGCTTCACAGCGCCGTTCAATAAGCCGGGCTAAATTCTATGATAAAATGGGCTTTATTTACCCAAACAGATTCAAACCCCTAACTTAATGCCATTAAAGCTATTACCGCTACTTTCTACGACGCTGCTTTATGTGTTGTATTACCTGATCAGCACCTTCAAATTCGATGTGCAAATATTGACAGCATCGGTGCCATACGATTACCTGCTGCAACTGGTTGTCGCCTATGCGCTTTATGCCTTATCGAAGCGGGTATGGATTTTTCTGGTGCTTCATGCCCTGCTGATGGGAGTGTTGTACGTGGGTAACGCGGTAAAAATATCGTTTTTCGGCGGACCGATTATGCCGGATGACGTTTTTGCCCTGCAATCGCTGCTTTTAATACTGGACGGCTGGCGGTTTTTTGCCGCCGCCATACCGCTGGCCGCCATTGCCAGCCTGTTGCTGTTCAACTTTACCATGCGCCACTGGAGCGCTTACTTGGCCAGCCTGGCCATCATCTTGCTCGGTATCACCGTGGTTTACAAACCCGCCACCATCCTGGACCCTCTGGACGGTTACTTCGGCAACTCGGTCTGGGATCAGCGTTCCAATTATGTGTGGCGCGGCGCAACCCTGTACACGCTATTGGAAAGCGCTCGTTATTTTGCCGCAGCCGAGGTAATTCCTGACGCCGATATGGCCCAGGAAGCGGCCGACAACTTACTGACCGCGCATCGCACCGATGCAATGCCGGTTACAGCACTTCCCGTCGCGTCTAAAAACGAGGCCGCCGCCAAAACGTTTACGCCGCGTAACATCCATATCGTATTACTGGAATCTTTCTGGGACCCCAGTGTACTGAAAAAAGCCAAGTACAAGCAAAACCCGCTTTCGCCCGAGTTTCGCGAGCTGTGGAAAAGCGCGGAATACTCCCATGCGCTGTCTCCGGTATTCGGCGGTTTTACCGCCAATTCCGAGTTTGAGGTGTTATGCGGGTTTCCGGCGGTAAAAGATGCAGTCAAATTCGAACGCCAATTGCTTAACGATGTGCCTTGCTTGCCGCATCTTCTTGCCGACAAAGGCTATCGCACCATCGCCTCGCATCCGAATGTTCCGGTATTCTGGAACCGTGTTAATGCTTATAAACGCATGGGCTTCCAAACTTACTGGTCGCTGGAGGATTTTGTTCAGGACGACATGAATCGGGAATTTATGTCCGACAACACCTTATACCGCCAGGTGTTGGAAAAAATATCCGGGTCGATGGAAGCCAGGCAACCGATGCTGGATTATATCGTGACTTATTTCGGGCATTGGAATTACCCGCTAAGCGAAAGCCGACCCAATAAAGTCAGCTCTTCGTCGGAAATCGAGGAAGTGTCGGCCTACGCCAATACGGTTTATTATAAGTCGCGGGAACTGCTGGCCTTTATCAACGACATGCGCAAACGCGACCCGGACGGCATTATCGTGGTATTCGGCGATCACCTGCCTTTTTTAGGCGAGAATTTTGCAGGCTATGTCGAATCCGGCGTACTGACGGCCAATCGTAGCGAATTTACCCCGACAATGTTCAAAACCTACGTGAGCACGCCGATGCTGATTATCGACGGCAAACGCGGCCCGCTTAAAATCGGCAGCCTGCCGCTTTATCAAGTGCCCAAGCTGTTGCTCGATCTGCTCAACTTCAATGAACCGAGCATCATGGACTACACCGCGCCGTTGCCGGGTATGCGGGTGCGGCCGTTGCCGGGCCTGCATTTCAACATCCTGGCTGACGGGACTGTGGATATGTGTAAAGAGCCGCCTTATTCCGAAGCCTGCCAATTATCCTCCCGTTGGCTGGAGAACGTATCGGTCGTCAGCAATGATATATTTATGGGGCGTCAGTTTACACGCCCCAAATACGTACCTGAAAAACAGCCTGAGCCGATGCCAACAGAGGTTGCTGTTATACAATCCGTTGTTGGAGAAAAATAGATTCGCATTACTTATTGGCGTAGTGCATGTAATGTAACCCGATCTACTGGAGAAAATGTATGCATAAAAATTTTATAGCGACTGTCTTTGGCCTATCGCTGCTGTTTGCCGAAAACAGCATAGCCGGTCAACTCAGCATTCCGTTGCAAATCGATTACAGTCTTATTAAAAAAATACTCATCTCCCAGTTGTATACCGGCAAAGGCAATAGCGCCGAGCTGTGGAACGACCGTCAGGGATGCAGCTATTTCAGGCTCTCCAATCCCGAAATTAACGGCAAAAACGGCCAAATCCAGCTGTTAAACGAAGTTCAGGCGCGATTCGGAACCGGCTTGGGCGGACAATGTTTGACGGTTCTGGAATGGGCGGGAATATTGGAAACTTTTCAGCAACCGACGCTCGATTCCGGGCATTCCGTGCTGAGCTTTCCGCTCATCAGCGCGACCGCCTATGATCGTGAAGGCCATCATCTGACTATCACTAAACTTCAGGATTTGATCAAACGCTTTGCCGAACCCAAGCTTGCCGCCGTAAAAATCGATTTAAACGAATCCCGCGGCAATATCGAGCAAACGCTGGCGCATTTTTTACCCAAGGATAATGCGGCGGAAGTTAAGGCAATACTCAAGTCGCTCAGATTCAGCAGCATCAATGCCGGGGAGAATGGCATCGGCATTAAGCTTGATCTTGATGCACCGGCCAAAAGGACTGTTGCAAAACCTGCCCCAGCCTTTAGCGAGGCCGAACAAAAGCAATGGCAATCCGCTTGGCAGCAATGGGATAGCTTTCTGAGTTCAGCCATTAAACAGGCCGCCGACGATACGCAATCGCCGGAACTGCGCGAAACCCTGATGGCAATTCTGATGGATTCGCGGACAGCCTTTCAGGCGGGCTTAACAGAACACGATGCGGACAACGATCCGGTGCGGATCTTTTTTACCGATACTTGGGGACGCCTGGCGCCGGTCTTGAAAACCGTCGCCAACGAATTGCCCGGCATACAAGGCCTACGCTATATCACCTTTATAGCGGCGACCGACGTGATTTACGAGCTTGAACGACTGGGCGCACCGTTCGGCCTGGATATTTCATCCGACGGACTGCGCACGCTGGCGCGCATGCTCATCGCGGGCAAACAGCAGCCAGCGCTGTAACGCAGCTTAAATGCCGGAATAAACACATGCTCGTACCCCCTATCTCTTTTAAACGCCGCCAACGAGCGTCGCACGGCAGAACATATCCGGCATCCGCCGTGGCGCTGACCGGTTTTTTAGCGTGTCTGTCTACTGCCGCAATAGCCGGCAGCGACAAGGTTTCGCTAAGCCCCATGACTGTTTACGATGACCGGGTTGATCCTGAACTCATTGAACAGCCGCGCATGAGCAATCAATTAAATCGAGACGCGTTACAAACCACCGGGATGCCTGATCTTAACGGGGTGTTAAGAAACCAAACCGGCTTAATGCTTACTCAAGGTAGCGGACAGATGATGACCGCCATCAGCTTACGCGGCGCTGGCAGCGGCGGGCAAGGCATGGTCACTTTGGACGGCGTCCCCTTATTTGCCAATTTTGCCGGATTCTATTCATTAAGCCACTATGCGCTGGATGCTTTAGACCGGGTAACGGTAACGCGAGGTCCGGGCGGTGAACGGCACGGCAGCCGCACGCTCGGCGGAGCCATTCATTTACAAACCCGGCAACTACAGAAAACGGATAGTTTCTTGCACCTTGAAGGCGGCAGTTATGACACAGTACGCGGCGCAACGGGCACCGGATTGACCACCGAGGCCGGCGATTTTTCGGCAGTTGTCGGACGCAGCGATGTTTTTAACGGCATCAGTCAGGCACGAAACGGCAGAGAGCGCGACGACTTCGGCATGACCCATGCCTCAGCTAACTGGTCTAAAGGGTTCAGCCGGGGCGGCCTGAATGCGTCGCTGTATTTTGTGCGCAGCGATGAAGACATTGACGGCCCCGGCTTGGTCCTGCCAAGGCGCACCCTAGGCTGGGTGGACGATAAGCGGGGCCGGTTCTCGGATGAGACCTGGGTGGCGCAATTGCGCGGCCAATATGACCTGGCGTCGTATTGGAAGAGTTCGCTGCAATTCGGCTTTACTCAAGATCGGCAAAAAATGGTATCGACCGCGATCCGGCCGTTTACGCTGACCAGCCAGTTATTTATGCTGGACTGGAGCAACAGCCATCGCCTGCCGTTGGGCGCGAACAACAAAAATCAGGCGCTACTGGCGTGGGGGATTAATACCCAACACCAGCATGCGCTGAATTTCCCGGCGACACAGACGGTAGTTAGTCCCAACCTGCGCGGGGAATTATCGCTGGGCGCTTGGCAATGGAGCGCCGATGCACGTTCCGATCACGGCGATAGTTATGGCGATCATCAAGTCTTTTCGCTGGGCGTCAACCGGTCATTACCGCAAAACATGAGCGTTTGGGCAAACGGCGGCACCGGTTATCGCCAACCCGGTGTCAGTGAACTGATGCATCCGGTGTTCGGCAATAAGACGTTGCAGGGCGAGCATAATGCCGGCGGCGAAATCGGCTGGCGCTGGCGCCCGGCCCCCGAAAGCGAAATCAAGGTGAGCGGCTATTATCAAAATTATCGGCAAATGATTATCATGCAGTTGGATGCCGGAACCGGCGTAACCAGGGCCGGCAACATACAGGAAGCGGATGTCCGGGGCGCAGAAATGCAATCCCGGCACCGCTGGAACAGCGTCTGGGAAAGCGGTGTAAATTACAGCTATATGACCACCAAAAATCCGGCGACCCAGTTGCGCATACCGGGGCGACCCGAGCACCAGAGCGTATTCTGGAATGAAGTGCAATTATTGCAGCCGTTAAAATTACGCCTGGAGTTAACGGTTCGCAGCGGTTACTGGTTTGATGTCGCCAATACCCTCAGAGCCCATTCCGCCGCTCGCGTCAACGCCTTGCTAAAATATCAGTTGACCTCGAAAACGGATGTGTATTTGCGCGGCGAAAACATCACCGATGAACGCACGCCCGAGCTTAACGACTTTAATTTCAATGGCGCGGCGTTTTATTTGGGACTACGCACCGGTTTTTAGCGCATTTAAGACATCAATCACAAACAAATGCCGCCGGTCGACTTAACCATAAGTGGCAGCCAACCATTCGATTGAACTTATGAGTTGAATCTAAGTATTAAAAAAATAATTTAGACCATGAAGTTTGATTTATTAACCACCCTGGTGGCGTATCTCATCGTCGATGCGGTTTTCGCCATTGCTTTTGCGGTAACCGTTCGTCGACATCCTAACCTTGTCGGGCCGGGCTGGTGGCTTGCCGCCTGCATGGCATTATTCACCGGGTTTCTGGGTATCTGTCTGCGGGGCGTTATTCCCGATGTCCTGTCGATTGTCATTGCCAATGCACTGATTCTCACCGGAGGCGTCTGCGTTTGGATAGGCATTCGCAGCTTTTTTGGGCTGCGCCGGCATGGGTCGTTATTTGTCTGGTTCATCCTGACTGCTGCGCTGTTGCTCAGTGTGTACATGACCGTCCTGCCATCGGTGTCGGCGCGGCAGATAGTCATGTCGACATTTGTCATACTGATAGGCGTATTTACAATTCGCGACATTGTCCGTCATCGCAGTTTGCCACTGTTGATGGAAACCAATCTCCTGATTGGTTTCCTTGCCGCTGAGACATTGATTCATTTTATCCGCTTGATCACCGTCATGATGTCGCCAACGCCGGTAGGCAGTTACATACTGTCGCCGGAGCAGCCGGACCGAGTCTTTTTTATGTTGCTGTTCATTACCGGCACCGCCCGGCTGCTTATTATGGTGACCTTGGTCAGCGCCCGGCTGCAAGACGAACTCAACTATCTGGCAACGCAGGATTCGTTAACGCAACTGCCTAACCGCCGCTTTCTGCTGGATCGTCTAAAGCACAGTATTGATGTGGAACGGCGCGACGGCAAGCAACTGGCGTTGCTAATGCTCGATTTGGATCGTTTTAAAGCCGTTAACGACAGTCTGGGCCATGCCGCCGGGGATGAGTTACTGCAACAAGTCGCAGACCGCATCCAGAAGCGGCTGCGCGATGTGGACATGGTGGCGCGCCTGGGCGGCGATGAATTTATCGTGCTGCTGGAAGATATTGCGCATCCGGAAGATGCCGCACGGGTGGCGGAGAAAATAGTCGCCGATTTAAGCAGACCGTTTCAATTACCCCGCAGCAACGAAGCCGACCATGAGCCGGGCCGCGATGTACAGATCGGCGCCAGCATCGGCATCAGCCTGTATCCGCAACATGGCGATAACCCGGAACTGCTGATGGAACAGGCCGATACCGCCATGTATGAGGCCAAACAGGCCGGACGCAGCTGCTTCGCCTATTTCTCCGAAGAGCTGACCATTGCCGTTCGCAAGCGTATCGCGCTGGAAGGTCGTTTGCGACGGGGTATTGAACGGCAGGAATTACGGGTTTTCTATCAACCGCAGATAGATATTGCCAGCGGCCGGATCGTCGGCGCCGAAGCGCTGGTGCGCTGGCAATGCCCAACCGAAGGACTTATCGCGCCGATTAGTTTTATTTCCATAGCCGAGGAAACCGGCCTGATTATCGCCATCGGCGAATGGGTGCTGCGCGAAACCTGCCGTCAAGGCCAATGCTGGCTGGCAGACGGTTTTTTGCCGCTAACCCTGGCGGTCAACGTATCGACGCAACAGTTTCGTCGTTGCGACATTAATGCGCTGGTCGCCGAAGTACTGGCCGAAACCGGCTTTCCGGCCGGACAATTGGAATTGGAAATGACCGAAAGCGGGCTAATGGATAATCAGGATAAAGCCGTGGAAGTGCTCAACACGCTGCGTGCTCAAGGCATTCGTCTTGCCATTGACGACTTCGGTACCGGTTATTCGTCGCTGGCCTATCTCAAACGCTTCCCTTTAGACGTGCTGAAAATCGATAAAAGCTTTATCGACGATATTCCGCATCTTCAAGATGATATGGAAATCACCGCAACAATTATTGCAATGGGCCATATTCTGGGTTTTAAAGTCCTGGCGGAAGGCGTAGAAACACAAGAACAGTTAGACTTTTTACGCAACAAAGGCTGCGATGCCTATCAGGGTTATTTCACCAGTAAACCGGTACCGGCGGAAGAGTTTGCTGAGTTATTGAGGCGGCAACATAAGAATGGATAAATCGTGTAAGAGCGACCGATCGATCGCCCTTTTTGCTTAGCACATCTATTCAATCACTCAAAAATAGCCGCTTCAAGATTTTTACTGGAAATCAATCCTTTCAAAACCGATTTATCCTTGATACCGCCAAACCGGGTGCCTGCCAGATTTGCGCCGGTAAAATCGGCATCTTCCAATTTGCTTTCGGATAAATCCGCCCCCGATAAGTCGGCATCGGTTAAATCGGCCCCGGAAAGATCGACGCCAAATAACACCGTATTTTTCAGTACGCTTCCGGAAAGATTGGCATGGCGCATCAATGCGCGATTAAGATTGGCGTCGGTCAGGTCGGCGCCGGATAAATTGACATTATTCAAGCTGACCCGCATTAAACCCATGGGCTGATTCTTCATATCGACGCCCCAATTGGCGTGAGACAGATTGGCATGGCTAAGGTTGGCCCGATCCAAATTGGCAATAAACCGGCTGCCGGCAAGATTAGCGTTGCTCAAATTAGCGCCCCCCATATGCACGCCGAAAATACTGGCATTGGACAGGTTAGCGCCGGAAAGATTGATTTTGGACATCACCGTTAAATCCAGGTTCAAACCGGACAAATCGCTGTTGCTGAAATTGGCGTTGCGCAAATCGGCGCCCCACAAATCGGCGTTCCTGAAATCCAGCCCGGATAAATCCAGACCGGTAAGATCTTTCCGTCGCAACTGCGCGGGATGACCTTTTTCAGCCTTGGCAAGTCGCTGTTGCACGGATGCCCGATTAAGCTCGGCCGCCGATGCTGACAGACAAAACAATGCGGCTAACAAGCCCAGACCGTAAAAACGGGTTTTCATGTGTATACCTCCTGATGGTTACATGGAATCATATTGAAATAGTTAGCAGAACTTTATCGACAGTTCAAAGCTATTGCAACTAGGGAATGGAAATTGTTGGCTGTACCGGGTTAACAAAAACAATATGGCCGTCATTCCAACCGGGAGGTGAAAATCAATTCGATGTCGGCATCCATTCATTCGAAAGCGCATCCGCAATCGACCATAGACATGTTTCAGGAAAATTATCTAACTGATGTTACGCATGTACCTAATAAAAAAGCGTAGTCCACGAAAGGCACAAAAAGCACGAAAAACACCGGGTACAGGAACAATGAGTAAAGCCCATCGTCAAGATTGGAAAGATGTGTGCCGTAAACCGGGAAACCATACGGCGCTCTATTTTTTTCGTGCTTTTCGTGGACAGTGCGTAACATCAATTATCTAAGCCGGTTTCTTTTGATGCTTGAGATGAAGTTGAAGGCCCCGGCGTTGATTACGAATGGTAATTTGCCAACTACGACCTTGCCGTTCCGGTTGAAACTGATTGTCGTCATGGCTGTCTCCGGTATGAAGCTATGTTCGATTTTACACCCGCATTGAAACGATACTAAAATTTTGTCGATCAAACCTTATCACCTACCAGTTAGCACGCTACTTAAGCCTTTATTTACAAGCCCTAAAACCTATAATGATTACGCCAATACTACACGATCAAATGACAACGACGGTGTCCGCGAGGATAATAGCAACCACAAAAAACATTAACCCCGCAAAATGAACCCAACAATCCTCAGCGCCTGTCCCGAGTGTGATTTATTGCTCAAGCCCTCCTCGCCGGTGGTCGGCGACAAGGTCCACTGTCCGCGCTGCGGATACCTGCTGCAACGACCGCGCAAGCAAAGCGTCGAGCGCACTTTTGCGCTGTCTATTGCCGGCTTGATTTTGATGTTCCCTGCTAATTTGATGCCGCTGGTCGGCATTAAAATGCTGGGCGGCGCGAAAGACGGCACCTTGTGGTCGGGCGTGGTGGCGTTGTTTGAAGAACACCTGTGGGGCGTTGCGGTGCTGGTGTTTTTATCCAGCATTTTGTTTCCGCTGCTGAATATTATTTTATCCTTGCTAATCAGCGCGCATCTTTATTTTAACCGGCCGAACCGGCATCTGGCGCATTGGATGCGCTGGCTGCAACACATGGATGAATGGGCGATGCTGGAAGTTTATATGCTGGGAATTATTGTCGCCTGCGTTAAACTGTCCTCCACGTCCGAGCTTAAGTTCGGCTTTGGACTCTATGCGTTCGTGGCCCTGCTGATCGTAACCGGCATGCTGGCGAGCAGTCTGGATAAGGTTTTGTTCTGGCGGCAAATCGGGCAATTAAGAACATGAAATCCAAAAAGACCGCCTTGGCTCAGGGCTTTATTCGCTGTCATGATTGCGGCTGTTTATCGAAACAAACTGACAAGAACAGCCAGTGCCGGTTATGCGGCGGCCGCTTGCATCCACGGCTGCCCAATAGTTTTCAACGTAGCGCCGCTTTGCTGTTGAGCGCCTTCTGCTTGTATATTCCGGCCAATATTTTTCCAATCATGACCGTCACGCGTTTGGGCGTCGGCGAGCCGCACACTATTATCGGCGGCATTATTGCATTAGTTAACGGCAACATGGTCCCCATAGCCATACTGGTTCTGGTCGCCAGTATTTTGGTGCCTTTACTAAAACTGCTGGGCATCGGCCTGTTATTACTCAACGTTCATTATCGCTGGCAAGTCCATGCCAAAAAATGGACTATCCTATACCGCATTATCGCTTTTGTGGGCCGCTGGTCGATGCTGGATATTTTTATGATTTCAATTCTTGTGTCTTTGGTTGACATGGGCAGCGTCGCGCAGGTCATCGCAGGGCCTGCGGCAACGGCGTTTGCTGCGGTGGTGGTGTTAACCATGTTTGCCGCCAAAAATTTCGATCCACGTTTAATATGGGATAATCAACGCTAAAATGAATGACTTTATCGACCCTGATGCATCAGACGCGACCATCAATAAAAAAACCGAATTGCCGCTGGTGTGGTTTTTGCCTTTAATCGCCTTGCTGGTTAGCGGCTGGTTAATCGCCAAATCCTACAATGAAAAAGGCCCGGTTATCACGATCAGCTTCCCTACCGCTGAAGGACTGGAAGTGGATAAAACCAAAATCAAATACCTGAATGTGGAAATCGGCAAAGTCACCGCCATCTCCATCAGCGACGATTTAAAAACCATCCTGATTACCGCGCAAATGAACAGCACTGCCTCCGGTTATTTGAACAAAAATACCAGCTTCTGGGTGGTGCGGCCTCAAGTGGGCTTGGGCGGCATTTCCGGGCTGGGCACACTGCTCTCCGGGCCTTATATAGCGATCAAACCGGGTGATGGCGCCAAAGAAAACCATTTTACCGGACTGACCACCCCGCCCTTGTTAAAGAACAACGCCGACGGTATGCACTTCATTCTCGAAACCAATAATCTGGGCTCGATGAAGCCGGGAACGCCGATCAATTTTCACGGCATAACCGTTGGCGAAGTCCTCAGCCACAAATTATCCGACGAAGCCAATGCGATACGCTTGACCGTTTTCATTAACAAACCCTACGACCAGTTCATCAGGAAAAACACCCGTTTCTGGATAGACAGCGGCGTCGATTTATCCGCCGGCGCAGACGGTTTTAAAGTCAGAACCGGGCCGTTGATTTCCTTGTTAAGCGGCGGCATCGCCTTTCGCGCGGCTGCCGAAGACACTATTGAAAATATTCAGCCTGAAAACAGCATTTTCCCGCTGTACGATACCTATGAGCTGTCGACCCAGATTGTGTATCAAAACACCTTAAAATACGTTATGTATTTTAACGGCTCGGTACGCGGCTTGACCGTAGGCGCGCCGGTGCAATTGCGCGGCATTCCGATCGGCAAGGTCACCGACATCAACCTGGAGCTGGACAAAAAAACCGCTGAAATCCACATTCCGGTCACCGTGGAACTGGAACCGGAGCGCATCAAAGAAATCAATAACGACAACCACATCAGCGATAAAGATATTATGGCGCAACTGATCAACAAAGGCCTGCGCGCGCAATTGCAAACCGGCAGCCTGCTGACCGGCCAACTGCTGGTCGATCTTGATTTTCACCCGAAAAGCAAGATCGTGTTAAGCGACAATCAAAGCGTCTATCCTGAATTCCCCACCACCGCCAGCTCCCTGGATCAGTTTACCCATTCCGCGAACATCATCATGGATAAAGTTGCCAAACTGCCGCTGGAGGATTTGACGACCGAAGCCAACAAAACCCTGCAATCGTTACAAGGCACGTCAAAAGCGGCAACCGGCATGCTGGTCAGCGCCCAAGGCACGCTTGCTACGGCCGACAAAACCATGACTTCGGCACATCAGGTTTTAAGCATTCTGGAACCCGGTTCCACCACTCACTACGAACTGGAACAGTTGCTACAGGAACTCACCCAAGCGGCAAGCTCGGTCAAGCAACTGACCGATTACCTGGAACAAAATCCCAACTCCTTAATTCGCGGCAAAAAAGAACAGTAACTATGGCAAATCGACTCTCAAAATGGTTAATAGCACTCTTCGTAAGCACCCTGCTCCCGGCCTGCCTATCGACGCCGCCCACCCAATTTTATGTGTTGGAAGCGCTGAGCGAGCCGCCGCCATCCGCAACGACAACCGAAAAAAAACGCCAGATCGGCATAGGCCCCGTATCGATACCGACATTGCTTGAGCGCAAGCAAATTGTCACCCGCTTACCGGATAACAGCGTAAAAATCGCCGAATTTCATCAATGGGCATCGCCGTTAAAAAATAATGTCGCACAGGTGCTAAGCCACAATCTGGCGACGCTGCAAACAGGCGACCTGATCAGGACCTATCCCTGGAGCGCATACGGAGCGGTCGACTATCGCATCATAATAGACATTATCAGGTTCGACACCCGCCCGGAACAGACCGTAGACTTTGAAGCCAACTGGGCGATAATGGATGAAAAAAACCATACCCTGTTAAGCAATGGACGAAGCAAAATTGAGCACTCACTGAATGACCCGTCCTACCCGGCTACAGTCAAAGCACTGAACAAAGTCCTTAGCGAATTCAGTCAGGAGTTATCCCAGGCGCTGAGAAAAATACAGTAAAGATCTTGTAGAATAGGCACTACATGTAAGGTCGAGACATTTTATTCTTGGATTTAGTTAGGAAATCCTTTAGAATTGTCGGCCTTACATTGGGATGTTAGCTCAGTTGGTAGAGCAGTGGACTCTTAATCCATGGGTCCAGGGTTCGAATCCCTGACGTCCCACCAATAAATCAAAGGCTTAGCTGATTTTCACTAGGCCTTTTTTATTGCATGTAGTAAATTTGTCACATCCTGCTAGAGTTTCCCGCGTACCCTTCAAGGTGTTTACAGGAAAAATGTGCGTATTTTAACACCATCTCCAAACTAGCCCATCCACCTAACTCTTTTAACCTTGCCACCTATCAGTTTTTCATAACCTCACAAAATGCCGGCAAGGGCAGGTCATTTTGCAGGCATCGCATGAGGCGTCGTAATCCGCGCTTAAACAAAGAAACTAAACTGCGGTAGAGTTTTTTAACGCTCCAATGTTCAGCGTTGGTCTGCTCTTGCGTTTTTTTTCGAGTGGCGTGGGATGATTCAGTAGCTCAGTACGCCCCACGCAAACACACCAGTGCATGGCAAGCGCCATCATCAAAACCATGCGTTCCAAGCGATCGGCTAACCTTAGTTTTGAATCTTCCAGCTTGAAACCGCGACTTTTAAAGTCGGAAAACATCGGCTCTATTCCCCAGCGCTCACTGTAATCCAGCACTTTGCTACGCGATGGCGAGCAGTCCATGGCGATAATCCAAGGCTCCGAATGCGTAGCTTCATGAATAATACCGATGTTAGTCATGACCGCATTTTGCCCGAACAAACGCACGTTAGGCAGATACCGTTTGGTCACGCCTTGCGCTAATTCGCCGATCATTGATTCATTACTCACGCCCGTATCAACGTGTAAATTACCCTTCAAACGCAGTCGATACTGCCAATGGTGACGCTGCAGCCATTCGAACAGATGACTCGAGGGATAAAAACGGTCGGCTAATAACAGGATCTTCGCCTCAGCTGGAAGCCAGGACAGGACGAGTTCCAACAGTTTCTCTTGCTGTTCAAAGCCGATGTTGGCCGCGCCGGTTGCAGCGCACCACGCTAAGGGTAAAGCGCGGTCGCCAATGCGTAAGCCGATCATGAGCAAAGCCATAGCGTCGCCCAGATCGGTTTGATCCATGCTCAGCAGAATCGTTTGTCCGGATTTTCCGGCCTCGACCAACTCTTGCCGCGCAAAAGGCTCTATCAAGGTTGCACAATCCAGCAAGGGATTCTTTAACAAGCGGCGTAGCCACTGTTCGCGCATATCCTGACGTTCGGTATCTAAAGGCAATAAGTTAGCCAATTCAACCGTGTTCGGCGTTTGTTTTTCAATCATGGCGCTGACAACTAACGCTAACTTACCCACGACTGTCTTACGCAGGTGCGGCTGCACATCGTTAAGCCTGTATTGTACTTGTTCCGCTAATCGTTTAACTGAGCTCATGACTAATACCTCATCAACTATAAATCTAGCCGAAAACCAAGGCTTAAATTTAACACATTGATTTTAATGTAGTAATAATATTCATATTCAATTTTTAGTTAGCGCATAAGTAAACTGATAGGTGGTGAGCTCTTTTAACACATGTAACGGCGTACCGTTCTGAACGTGCCACGTTGCCCAAGTGTGCCGCAAATCATGCCAACGAAAATCTTTAATGTCAGCTCTGATCAATGCCTTTCGCCATGCATGATTGTTCGCTCTGGTTACCGGACGTCCTTCATACGTGAACACATGCGTATCATGCTTACCGATTTGCTGCCGAATAATGGTAATAGCTTCATCATTAAGCGGTATCGCAATAGCTTTTTTCCCTTTGGCCTCATCTGCATACACCCATGCGCAATGACGTTGCATATCGATTTGATGCCATTTAAACCCTGTTACATTACTTTCGCGTAAGCCAGTCAGTAACGAAAAACGAGCCATTGCTTTCAAATGCTCCGGCAACTCGTTAATCAGTCTATCCGCCTCTTCATGCGTTAGCCAACGGATACGTATTGACTGTTCCGGCAATAACCGAACACTTGGAGTTGTGTCTAACCATTCCCATTCTTGCAGAGCTCTGTTAAGAATAGAGCGTAATAACGCAAGGGTACGGTTAACTGTTCCGTTGCTGACTCCCTCTGCTTTTTTGGCGCTTTTTATGGCGTCAACTGTAAAACAGCGTGGAAAAATGGCCAGGGAATCGGGGAAAACAGCGTCGAAAACTGTCCACCCCGATATAGTCATGATCCGGTCTTCTGCCTTTGCAGGAACAGAAAGCCGCTTAGGTTATAGTCGGGTTACGCTATGCTAACCCGACATGACTCCCTCTTAAATATGCACAATGAAAGACCTGCCCCTCTCCTTTACGCAACCTTTGTGTTTTCCGCGATTGAAAATCTTTTTCCGACTTCCCGGCGGTCTATGAAAGCCAACGAAGAGCTGATCAACCAAATGAAGCCGGATCACTTGCGGTCAGTAGCCATTAGAAAAACAGCTTGCATTCAAAATTTCTGCGTACTAAAGTTCGCCCTGTATAAATCGAAGAGAATAAGCCAGTGACCGACGCGACAATGCCAAAGCGGGTTATCGTCTATGCCAAGGAAAGCGGAAAAGAGCCTTTTACCGAGTGGCTCTATAGCTTACTCGACGCCATCGTACGAAAACGCATCCTTGCCCGCGTTTCCCGTCTGCAACAAGGCAACTATGGAGACTGTGAGCCGGTCGGCGAAGGGGTTAGCGAATTGCGATTATTTTTCGGTTCCAGCTACAGAGTTTA
>DAINRH010000055.1:0-21129 GCA_036741905.1 Methylobacter sp.
TCCTCGGAACCTTTATCAACCGCCTTCTTGATTTGATCGAGCACCCGTTCGGCGGCATGACGGGAACCGGTGCTCTTGAGCATCGAAATACGCTCTTCTGCCTCGCCGACTACGACCTTCCAGGAAGATTTGGCTTCCGGTTCATGAATCAGCGCCGTGGCCGATGCGTGCAGTTCCGTGACCCAGTCATCGGCGTGATCGGTGACAATTTTAAAGCGGTTGCCGCCGCGCTCAATAGCCCGCTGCATATCATACAGCACGGCGTTAACGGCTTTGCCCTGCCGGATACCGGCCTGCAACTGTTGTTGCACACCGGTACGGGTGTCTTTTTTCCAGCGCCAAAGCCGGTCGGATAAGGTCAATCCATCCGGCCAAGCCTCGACAAAGGCTTGCTCGGCCAGCTTTAACACCGTTTCGGATTGCAGGCTCACAGCGGTCAACGGCAAACCGGCAGCTACAGCAACAGCGCTGCCGATGGCGTCCTTAATAACATGATTAATGCCGCTTAAATGGCTATTCAGGGCGGCTTCAGCGTCGCCTGACAGCTGCCAGCCTTCGGCCTGTAACTTTGCTACAAATTGCTTGATAAAAGCGCTGGTGTCAGCGGTTATCTGACCGTCGCGCTTGAGGATTTCTTGTGCGAGGCGTTTGTAGAGCTGCTCGTAGTCGGTCATAGCTTAATCTGGAGTTCAAAGCTTGCTTTGAATGTCCAAAGCAAGCTTTGAACTCCAGCGCAAGGCATTAGGCCGTCGCCTGGGCATTCATCGCCTCTTCAATTTGTTTCTTTACATCGTATAAGTAGCCATCAATGTTCACGGCCTTACCTGTATCCAATTGAATTTCAACACCAGTTATGCCGTTGTAATTAATTGGACGAAAATGCGTAATACGGTCAGCTACGATAAATACCTCGCCAGCACCGACCCCATAACCTCTAAAAGTGATAACCTTACTCATGCCCCGGCCTGCTGCGCTAACCGATCCCCGTAAGTATCCCCCTGGGCGTCAATCTCCTTATCAATCGCCGTCATCACCGACGGCGAGGTATCGTTACCCAAAATCTGCTTGGCCAGGCGTTTTTTCAGCGCCTTGTCAAACTCGCTCCCCATACCCAGACTGACCGAATCCATTGCGGTGGCTATCGCCTGTTGCAAATCTGTCAAATTAAAATCGTTCGGATAAGCGATATTGCCGCTAAAAGTCTGACCCTGCCACAAATACACCAGGTCGGCGATTTCATTCTCAGCGGTCTCTGCCATCTCGCTCATACCGCGCAAAGAGCTGTTGGCTTCCTGGAAATGGAATGACAGCGCGACACCGCTTTGCTGCACGCCGCCGACAAACTCCAGATTGGCAACCCGGTAAATATCCTCAATCGTCGCGGCGATCTGCTTCATGTACAAATCAACCGGATCGGGCGGCGGCGCGACAAATCCGGGTTTACCGCCGCCTGCCGGATTATACGAAATCGCATTTTCAGTACCGACGGTCATGTCATTCAGCTTCTGGGCTTCGGCCGGATCATTAACCGGTATGGCGAGTATCGCAAACGTTTGCGACCGGAACAGCTCGCGCAGCTCAGAACGCTGGTTGTATAAATCCCAGTTCAGGTTGGCCAGATCATAAACCCAGCTTTGTGATTTGCTGTCAGTCGGATTCAGCGGTTTAGCGATATGCAGCCGCACCACCGGCACCCGGCCCAGCTTGTAATCGCCTTGTTCGGCTTTGCCATCCTTGATAACTACCTCATTACCCTCAAGATCTTTGGTTAACTTCCAGCCGGTACGGGTAAAGGTGCGATAAACCGTATCGGAGCCGTTCTGCTCGCTAAACGTCACCGAGGTCCAAGCGCCGACGTTATCCTTTTGCTCGCCGACCAATTGACCGGGCAAGCGCAAGGCCAGATAAGGCAGGGACTGGTTAGCCTTGGTCGGGCCTTGGGTTTTGGGTTTATCGACAATGATATACACAGTGCCAAGGATCATCGCCAAGCGTTGATAGGTAAACAGCAAACTATCCAGCTTGGTGCCTGCGCCGTTGGCGTTGCCTGTAAATTGGGTATACAGTTCGTCAACCTCGCGGCTTGGCGCTTGTTTCCACAAAAATCCCATCATCACATCGACGATTTTTCGGGTGAAATTGGGATAAACGGCCAGCTCTTTGCGCCGATCCAGCTTTGCGGTCGATTCGCGCGGGTGTGCAATCAGGTATTCGCCGGTCGCAAAGCCGCCCTGGCCGGAGTAGGCGTCGAGTAAAAATTGATCGGAAGTGCGGTTTACAGCCACGGCAAACTCCAGGCCCGATAATCGGCCTTTTTCTTGTTAGGGTTACGTTTCCAAAACAGGTACTGCGACATCGAGTCAACCTGATCGTCATGTTTAACGGCCGGAAAATTGGTGCATTCGTTCTCGAACTCGGCCGACCAAGGCACGGTATGCTCGTCAGGCAGCCAGACTCGGCCAGACTCAATAGCCGATGATTCCACGCTCATCCGTGTGACTTTGTCGCCTTCCGGTTCGATCATAATCACGCTGTATCCGGGCAACTCTTTCAATTCCTGGCCTAAAGCCGTGCCGTGTCCTTTGTCCTCGATCAGAATCGCACTCGGGTTCCAGCGCTTCTTTTGTTCGATTGCAGCCCGCTTGAGCTTTGGGTATTCCAGCTTTTCCCGGTACACATCCAGTAAATAATCATCGCCTTCTTCAGTCTCGCCCCAGGTCGTGCAAACGTTGTAATCGTTTTTCAGCGCCGCTTTTTGCGCGGTGTCCCAACTCTGCACAATCCGGGTAAAGCGCGGCTTGTAGCGGTAGCGCTTAAACCAAGTAATATTGATAATATCGCCTTCAACCGCCGCCGGACGGCCCTGGTACAGCGAGTAATAACTGCGGCCCAGGATCGTCCTCAGCTTAGCCAGCGCGGCTTCGTTAAACCGGGCCGGACATAAAGCCGCGCCGACCGGTCGCCCCAACGGATCACCGTATTCGGCTTCAGCGGCCAGGTTAATAACTTCAAAATCATCGGCAAAGTCGCTCTTCAGGATGCGGCCGACCAGGTCGTCTTCGTGCCAGCGGGTCATAATGATGATCATCACGCCACCGGGTTCCAGCCGGGTAAAAATGTCGTCGGTAAACCAGTCCCATATTTTTTCCCGATAGGTTTCCGAGTTGGCTTCTTCGCGGGACTTGACCGGATCGTCAATAATGATCAGGTTGGCACCGTGACCGGTAACCCCGCCGCCAGCACCGACCGCACGCAGACCGCCGCCTTCTGAGGTTTCCCATTCGCTGGTAGTATTGGCATCTTTCGCTAAGGCCATGCGCGGTGCAGCAATGCGCCGAGTCTTCCTGCTGAACTTTAACGATAAAGCGGCGTTATAGGCCCCAACAATGGTGCGCAACTTCGGCCAGCGTTCCATCAAATACGCGGGATAACGCACCGTCACCTGTTCGGATTTACCGTGCCTCGGCGGCACCGATAAGATCAAATGACGGGGCTTGTGGTCCGAAACCTCGCCTCGTAGTGACTGCTCCAGCATATCGTTGATCGGCTCAAGCCGGGATCGGATATAAGCCAAATGCGGCCAATCCCACCGGAACTCGGGACTGGCCTGACGGCACCACTCGCCAAAAGACAGCGCTGTACTGTTTTCGCCGTTCTCGGCCTCGGCCAGGACAGCTTCGGCGATATCCGAAACTTCGCCTAAAAACTCTTTGCGGACGCGTTTAGCCATTGGCCAACATTTCAGCAAACGGCTTTAAAACCACGGCGAAGGCTTTTTTCATATCCGGGAACTTCTCGGCAATAAAATCCCGCAGGCGTTTAATCACGTCCATCCGGGCCTTGTACACGGCCTCTTCGAGTTCGGCCTTGTATTTTTGCGAGGCAATCTCAACCCGGCCCAGATCGGCCAGCGCTTTGGCGATCTTCGCGGTCGTCTCAGCCATCTGGTAAGGATTGTCGTCAGACTCTTCCGCTTCCCTCAATGCGGATGACAAGCGCAACAGCCGGGTTTGCAAGGTGCGGATGGTCGCATCGCGCACCACGCCTTCGGTATCTTCGTTATTAGCCATCGCGATCTTGGCAATGCGATAAGTCTGATTCGCCTCAGCCATATCGCGCTCGAAGCTTTCCTGAAACGATTTGCCGTAGCGGTTGGCCGCCATCACCGACACTTTCATGTCGATACCTTCAGCCTTCAACCGATCATTAAGCCAATCGGTCAGCCCCTGGTAATCGCTAAAGCCGCCCGCGACAAGCTCGGCCTCGAACTCTTCGCGGATTTTGGCCGGGACCTGGGTTTTAATCTTGGATCGGCGGCCCATGACTACCCGCCAAACGGCAACGGCCGCGCGATGCCCGGCACCTCAACCACGCCTTGCGCAATCTCCAATCCGGCAGGCGTCAGCACGGCAATATGCACACCGCCGGAGGTCCGGTCAACAATCGCATCCGCATTGTTTTCCAGCCAGGCCAGCTCGATATGCAGGTTATCCCGACTCAAAGTAAACCCTTGTTCGCGCAACGCTTTCAGCACCGTTTCCTGGTGGGCTTGATATTGCGCTTGCCGCTCTAAGATCAGCAAAATCAGCAGCCGGACTTGGGCGCGTTCATAAGTAGCCATTGTTTTTACCTTTTCTGCAATAATTGAATCAAATGCTGATCGATGCGGCTCATGTTCTTGGAGATTTCATCAAGACGGCCTTCCAACGGCCCGACGGTCTCCAGCACTTTGTCCATGCGCCGATGTACAACGCTTAAATCTTCTTTTGAAATGCCGTTTTCGACGTCGGTCTCAATCGCCGACAGCCGTTGCCCTTGCTCGCTGACTTGTTGGCTGATAGTCTTGACATCGTCCTGCACGTCTTTAATGTCATTCCGCAGGCTGTCTTTAACCGCCTTCAGTTCATCGGCCGCCGCTTTGTGCCGATTGCTAAACGCCACAAACAGCGCCAGGCCGAAATTCAACAGCAGCAACGACAACGTCCAAAAGTTAAAGTCGAAATTAATTGTTCCCATCAGGCACCTGTATTATTTTTGTTAAAGTGTATTAAGGCTTATTGCCTGACTTAAGGAGGCTTGCTGTCGCCAGCTGCCGTTGATGGCTCCCTGGGGCTATGGGTCGATTTAATAACCACTTCCAGCCGTTCTGCATACTGCCTTAGCATCCGGTTCCGCTCGGCGACACGCTCATAAACGGCATCGTTTAAGCAGCGTAATTCGGCGGAATTAATCGCCGGTAAAGCCGGTCGAACCGGCAGCGGCAGCGCTGTAGTGATCATCAGCGGTTGCGGCGGCGTTGCCGTGCAGCCCTGTATCATCAGACCAATCATTATCAAGATCAGTGCGAACAGCCAAATGTTGCGGGTTAGTATCACGGATAGTCTCCTGGCGTTGACGGGTTTCTAAAGCGGTTAGCGATTGATCCAGCTGAGTGCGGTGCTGTACTTGACCCTGCGCCGCCTCACTGATGGTTTTTTGCAAGGCGGCGTAGTGTTCGGCTTGCTGGGCTTTGTGTTTGTACGACAACGCGACAACGACCAGGATCAAAACGGCCACCAGCACGATTAACATAAAGACCATCATTTCAGGCGCACCCCGGTGGTTGTTAAGGTACGCAGGTAGATATTGCCCGATGACACCAGCATCATTAAGGCTAAATAGCTGCCGTCAGACAGATAGCTACGCAGTAAATCGGTATGGTCGACCAGCACAGCGAAAGCCGCTATAGCTAAGTTGAACCATAAGGTTTTGCTCTGTGCGATAGGCTTTGTTTCTTCCATTACGGGCTCCTGAATTAAATAATGTTGGCCAACTGAAAATGCATGCCGTCCGGCTTGGCCCACGTACCGCCCCAGTCAAAGCCGTTATCGGTAAAGCAGGCCACAAAACGAGGACTTAAATTAGGCGGCTTACCAAACTGGTTCCAGGCCGCATTGACATCGATCGCCAGTCCCCAGCTATGCAGACTCAGACTAGCTGCACCGCGCTTTCTACGGATATTGAAACAGCCGTCCCAAGTCTTCAGCTCCTTAACGCAGCCGGTCTCAATCAACGCCAAAAAGGCGGCGCTTAACGGCCCGACCATCCGTTTGTTGCAATAAATGCGTTTGGGTATGCAGCCGGTTTCTAACCACGTCGGCACATCAAACATCACCATGTCCTTTTCTTTAATAGGGTCGCCAAGGATTTGTTGGCATTGTTTTGCGCTTAACATCGTCTCTCCTGGTCTGGTCTGGTGCGCTTTTAACAGCGCCGCCTATGAAAATAATTGATCACGTAGTCGCGAACCCATTCACGCCAGATCGGCGGCACCTGTTCGACGGCGGCACGGCGTTGGTCCGCTGTAGTCAAAGCGATAATGGCGGCAGCGTAATGGCGAGGACGCGTCAACATGGGGGAGAGCATAAACGGCGAGCAAAAAAAAACGCCCTCGGAACAAGTTCCAGGGGCGTTTCAATTTGATTTATTTGATATTAAAACAGTAGTTTAGATCAACGTCAAATCCGTAGGGGCAATCCCTTGTGGTTGCCCTGATACACCACGAATTCAGGGCAACCACAAGGGATTGCCCCTACGTTGATTATTTCACCGGGCGAAGACTGACGACAACCTGACCCGAAGCCAGCGCCACCGTCAGCTGCTCCCTGGCCAGCTGGCGCTCGGCATCCAAAAACGCCAGCAGTCCGGCCAGCCGGTCGCGGTTGACGACATGCAGATCCGTTTCGGGTATCAGCAAATCAGTGACCGCTTCTTGGCAGGTGGCAATATGGTCGAGCCGGTCCAGGGCGTCGATAACCGGATTCATGCCGCCACCTCAATCACCTCGGCATCCGCATTATCGACCGCGGTTTTGCCGTCGGGCTTGGTCACCCAGCTATACAGCAGGTCGGCGACCTTTTGCGCGGCCCGATAGGTCTTCCAGCGCCGGTGAACGATGCGCGTCCAATACTCGCCGGTCTGGTAGTGGGTGTAGGTTTGGCGAATGGCGTACATTACACACCGCCTTGTTTATCTGCAATAGCCTTCTTGTAACGGAGATGATCTACACGCCCTTTAACGGCTTGATTAGTACGGCCTAACTGCCGTCCGATTTCGGTATGGTTAAAGCCTTGCGCTCTCATGGTTTCCGCAGTCTCATCTTCTTCTGGAGTCCAGGGACGGTACGGTTTTAACGGAACTGGCTGAGTTACCGGTTTTGCTGGGTCGCGTAAAGACAGATAATCTGCGCCACTGATAATCACTGGAACCGTCCTCAGGGCGTTTTCCGCTAAGGCATTAAGGCTATCGTATAAAGCCGTTCGATGCTGCTCAAATTCTGCCAGAGTTAACGGTTTAGAGACCGGTGCAAGTAATGGATGTAGGTAATTTCCTTCGCGCAACTGCCTTTCACAGTCCATGAAGTAACGACGGGCTTGCTTACCCTTGTCGTTGTGCTCGACCATTGCCAGCTCTTTTGCCATGCCCAAAGAGAGGTGGTATTCCTTAGTCGGACGGCCGCCTTGAGGTTTCGCCCCATTTTGGGCGAAACTGATAAAGTCTTGGTTTTCTTGAAAATCGTATTGATTAATGCGCTCTATAATCCATGATCGAAAATGTTTACCAACCTCTAAAAACGAATGCAATAACTTAGCATCGACCAGTTGAGCAGGTACGCCAGCGATTTCGCCAGCCAAGACGGGGATTAATTGATTATTCATGCTGAATTCCTTAGGGTAAATTAATATCCCGGCAACATGACGCCAATCATGGGTGCCGGACTGGACAGGTTGGCGTACCGGTTACCCACCGGCCAGCCTTTTTAGGGGCTGCCTGCCCAGCCCGACATAATGAAGAGCTGATGCAATGGCACAAAAAAACCGCATGAAGCGGCCATATGCCGGGTAAAAACCGAGACGCCAATCCCGCACGCTGGATTTTGCCAGCGCACGAACAGATTAGCCTCTCGGCCTGGGGTTTGTCAAATACTAAGTTTTTCAATCAGTCGGCAATCTCACGCCATCTGCAAACAGACTTGGCCAACCCGCTTTTAAAGCATTCGGACTGATGGCCTCTGAAACAAGTTGATAGGCGTTGTAACGGCCCTCCTTATGTTTTTCTAATACGCCTAGATTCGACATAATGTAAAAAAAGATATCGGCAGTGCGTTTTTCGAGGTTTAGGTCTTTGACGATGTCAACGCTTCGCGCACTACCCTTTTCAATCAAAATCGCTTTGATTGCTGTCCAATGTTGTAATCCATAGATGAGGCATTGCACATCAAATCTTGTCATTTCCCATCCCTGGATTGGATTATAGATTTCCTTTCCGTCTACTTGTTCGGCCAGGCCCAATAAGTATTCGAGACCAGGCTGCAAGGATTCGAGCGTTCCGCATTTCAATATCTCGTCAAGCATTTGATAAAACAATCGCTTGATCGTCCAGTCTTTTTGAAACCTGTCCCGGCGTTTTTGCTGAGAACGCTGGTAAATTTCGTCTGCATCCATTTCCCCTCCTAGTTTTCTCTAGTTCCCACGCGCCGCGTGGGAATTCAGGTTGCCCCGCGTTGCGGGGTGTATCTCAGTCATGTAGTCCCGTAGGGGGCGCATTGCGCCCCTTTCCGATACCGCCGGCCTCCCGAGCGGGACGTGGTTTGCAACCACGTCCCTAACGTTTCTGTGATGTCTAATCGTTTCCTGTGCTCTGTAGGGAGCATTAGCTAGGTAGGCCGGAATAAGACTACCCAAGCGTAGCGCGTGGTAGCGTTTCCGGCTGATTCGGGTGGTGCTATGGTTTGGGGTTTATATTCTTAGGGCCATTACAGTAATAATACTCAGCAACTGAACTCGGCTTGTCATATTGACTAGCTATCGATATTTCTATTGAAATGTCCTTTTGGCTTACTGGCGGCAATAAAACAACAGTATTAGCATTGAACTTTGTCGCACGCTGCTTATACCAGTCATGGCATTCATTGGCATCTACACTACATGCTTCCTGCATTTTATAAACACAACCCGATGCCGGGACACTGCTTTCAATTCGAACATATTGCCAGTTCGGGTATTTTAAATTTGTACATCCGAAAAGCTGAATACACGCCACTGCAATAAAGACTTTGTTGTTCATATCATTTCTCTCCTATTTCATCTAAAAAACTCGCCACCATACTGCAAAACTCAGCCGATGAATATCAGCCAAGGCTTACATCGCGCTGCCCAGTCTGCCTGTAATTAGGTGTGTTTGTTGAAATAGACACCGATTTTTCTAGTTCCCACGCGCTGCGTGGGAATTCAGGTTGTCCCGCGCTGCGGGCTGTTTCTCAGCGCAGCGCGCTATGACTGCGTTCCCACGCGGCGCGTGGGAACGAGGCTGGCGCTGGCGCTACAACAAATCCACAAACAAATCCAAGTTAGCCGATGGCTGGGCCTGTTCCACCCGCTTACGCAATTTGCGGATGCCGCGCTCGGTGTAGTGGTACTTCTCGGCCAGTTGGGCGTTCGAGGCACCGTTTGCATACTCGGTCACGATGGCCTTTTCTTTGGCCTGTTCTTTGAGCGCCCGGATCACGTAGGCGCAACGGTCGATCTCGATGCGCTCTTCGCCGTAGTAAGCGACCAGTTTAGTCAAGGCCTCCAGGCCGATATGTTCAACCAGCCAATGACCGGGTTTAACGTATTTGGGCACTTCCAGCCGCCTGCCGCCGCGCAACTCAACCAACTTCAGCGCCGCCGTCACGCCGACGACTTTGACCAATTCCGCGACGCGCTGCGGCAACAGGGCCAACGATGCGTCATCGATGTCCTGGGCCGCGAAGAAGCCGGTGTTGGGCGTGGCGCTCATCTCAGCCCTTATGCGCCAAGGCTTGGCCGCGTTTGCTTTGGACGGGTTTATGGATCGATACGTCGCTGGCTGCCGTAAGCCCGGCGGTGATTGCTTGCCAATCGGAGTCTTTTTTAGGTTGCGCGGCTTTGCGTTCGTCTTTGGTCAGAATGCCTCCCCAACGTTTGTCTTTGTAGGCTTCGATGGCGGTTTTATCCTGTTCGGTGCCGGCAAACTCGCGCACTTGATAGGCGATACGCCTAACCCAAGCATGGCAAAAGAGGTCGGTCATGCGCATTTTGTTTGCGCGTTTATAACGCTTTAACGTGGCGGCGTAGGCGGTACGGTCGTTGTTGATCTGACGGCGCAGTACGTCGAAGGTGTAGGCGGCGAGTTCCGGCTTTATTCCGAGGCCGATAAAATACATGTGGCTGTCTTGGTATCCCTGTCCCGATCCAAATACGGTGCCGCAGCCGAAGGCATCGGCTATCACGGCGCTGAGCTGTCCCAGATATTTTGGCGGGTTGTATTTGCCGCCGGCTTTGCTGGTTTTTTCATGGACTTGGCTGGCGGCCACGTCGCCGCTGGTCAGGTTGTATTTAGCCATTAACGCGTCAGCTTGGCGTTTGGCCGCTTCGGCTTCAGCAGGATTATCGGATGCGGCCAGCGCCAGGCATTTGGCTATTTTCCCGGCGATTTTTTTAAGTTCTTCGTCAGTCATTTGGGTCATGTCAGTTTCCGGTTGGTTTCGGGTTATCGCGTGCGGCCTTCACCGCCGCTTCAAGCTTTTCGATCTGCGGCAACAAGGCTTCGTCTTTGCTGCTGTCGTACAGTTTTTTGACGCCGAACAGGTCGTTCTGCAATCGCGTTAAAACGTGGTTTTGCAGGGATTTTGCCGCCGTTTTGGTCGGGGTAAAATCCAGGTATCTTTTTTCATGCAGCCAGCCTTGGGCCATTTTCCGCGCTTGCCCTTGCGGCAGTTCGCGCTTGGCTTCCTTGGCGGCGGCATCAATGATTTGCTGATACTCGGCATCGCTGAGGTTGCCTAACTGGCTCCAGCGCATGGCGGCTTCGTTGCGGCCTTGCCTCAGACCAAAGGCGAGCCAAAAGCCGTCAAACCAACGCTTTTGCCGAGCATCCATTTTCTGGTACCAGTCTTTGCCGTCACGCGGCTGGCTGGGCTTGTCGTCGCCGTAGCCTTTTTCGGTCAGGAAGTTATGCAGTTTCAGCGCATAATCCAGCGCCGCCTGGAATTTATCCTCGGGCGGCTGGCTGCGAACCATTACCGCCTGTACAAAGCGTTTTTTGCTCATTAATCAGCCTTCGCCTGGCTTTGTGCGGAAAAAATGGCAACTTCGACTTTGGATAACGCCAGTATTGTCGGCTTTAGCTCCGGCGGCATGTGTGTATATTTATTGCGGTTGAGCTGCAATAACTCTCGCCGCGTTATCAGTTGCAGGTTATCCGGCTCAAAGTTCAAGCGGTCACCATCCAGGAAAATAACTGTTGTCCCTTTGGGTTGTGGGCCGTGGACGGACTCCCGGGTCAGCCGGTGCTTTTGATGCCATACATTAGGATCTGCAATCTTTTTCCAAATATAGTTATCATCTCGCTTTATCTCGGTTCCGATAGGCAAGTGTGAATGCGGCATTTGTCCTTTTTTAAATTCGGTTCCTATTGATCTCCTGGGTGTTTTTACCCCGGTATTCCAGCTGACGTGCCCGGCAACAAACCGACCGCTATTTCCCGCTGCGATGCCATTACGTTGACACGCCTGCTTTATGGCAACGCCGCTAAGCTGGGTGTTAAAGCATTCGTTGAATGCAGTAACCAGTTCAGCCTGCACCATAATTGGCCGGTATTTACGTAGCCAGTCTATCTGCTGCACGGTGTAGCTATGCGACGCCATTGTCCATGCCTAGCATCTTGGGGATTTCTTTAATGGTTTGATCGCTTAATGCAATTTGCGCGTCCAAAGCTAATTTGCCGTTGGCTATGACTTGCGGGGCTACGCCGGTAATGGCCTTGGCTCGGCTGATTTCTATCGCCAGTTGATCTGGCTTTAAACTTTCATCACCCAGCCGCTCTAGCTGGGCAAATAAGTGGTTGTTTAAATCGGACAGTTTATTTTTCATATTTTCTCCGGATTAATCGAGGCTAAATGCCTAGTTGTTTTCGAGTTCCCAGTCATCCCGACACGCCGCATCGCACCAGCGCCGACCCTCGGCAACCGGCTCTTCGCAAAACAGGCAGGTTCCGATCGCAATGGCTTGCGGCTCGTCTTTACGGCTGGCATACAGGCTGGTTTTTATATTCAGTTCGTCAAAGCGACCGGCTAAATCTGCGTCATCCATTAGTGTATGGCTCCTGTTTTTATTTCTTTCATTTTTATTAAAGGCTTGTCACCGGCCTTGATGCTGTTGATAGCGCCTTGCAAGAAGCCCTGGCAAAATTCATCACCTTCTATTTGGCGCAACATGTCGATCAGTAATGTTATGACCATGCGTAGGTAGTTTTTGAATGGCTGCTCGCCCAAGCCAACATTCAATAACTCCTCAATACGTTGTAATATTTGTTGCATATCCATGCTACTTTCCTTCATTCAGTTTCTTTTGATGGATGGCCAGCGCGGCAATCACCTTGCTTAAATCGGCTTTAGTACACCATTCCAGGCGTTTTTTGCCGGTTAACCGCTCCAGCATTGACAGGGTCTTATCGTCTTTGCCTTGCTGCCGCGCTATCAGATATTCCCAGGGCAGTTTCATATCTGCCAACAGCGCTTCGATTTTTAATATCTGCGCTTTGTTGTCAGCGCTATGAGGGCGCTTGGCATAGGTCTTTTTGCCTTTAAAGCCTTTGCTTTTAAGGTATTCAAGCACCTTGGCCCGGCCGGTCGCTGACAGATCGGCCGCCGATGATACTTTAGCGATCTGCATCAGCATGTCCCGGTAAGTGTCGTCATCCATGCCAAGCTCTTTCTTGGCGATATGAATCTTGGCGAGTTCACTGGTCTTGTAGTCGGGCTTGCCCTTTGTTGGCGTAGCCATCACAACCTCGCAATATCCAACGGAATACCTTGCCACTCTGCTTCCGGGGTTTCGCGCTGGAAAAACTGCAAGTAGGATCGGCTGCCGACGATCTGGATGCTTTCGGCAATGTCATCCATAGCCGACTTCCACACCGGATGATCGATCTTGTAACGGCGCAGCTCCAGCACTTTTTGGGTATCGATAAACCCCGTTTTATCAACCCTAAATGCTTCATTAATCAGCACTTTGATGATGTCGTCAATGTCGCTGCTATGCGCTTTAATCAAGCCCTGCAATTTCTCCATGGCGTTATTGAGTTTTTCATTAAAAGCAATCTTGTCATTGATTTTTAGGCAGACTTTTTGGGTCGCGTTGTAGTTAATCAGCTGCAAGTTGCCTTTCCAGGCTTTACGCTTGGCGTTTTCCGAGACAATGCCGATCTTGGCTTGATGCTCGTTGTTGCTGACTTCGATGAAGGCGTCGATGTCGGCAAAGGTTTCTTGCTTAAAATCCTCTATCATTTTTGATAGCGCTTGCGCCCTGGCGATGCGGTTATTAACCAGTTTGTCGCGCGCTAAATCGGTCAGGTTGATGATGTCGATCGGACAAAACCGGCCTTTGGCGTCGGCCATCATCGGGGTTGCCGGGTCTTTTTTTATTTCGGCCACATTTTCGTATAAGTCTCTGATTTTAAGCAGACTGTTTGTCACAAATTCTTTAGGGGTCATCGTTAGTCCTCAAGTTTCAGTAAATCGTCAATTAATTGGTTACAAATTTGAGCGGCGGTGATCGTGATGGCCTGCCACCAGTCGTCTCTGACTGCCGTCAACAGCGCCACCACAACCAGGAACACCCAACTCAACTGCCATACCACGACAATGGCGTCATTCATAACATCCCCAGCCGTTCCAGTTTTTTGGCATCAGCCCGGTTTCTTGCCTGCCGGTAGGCTAATTTTTTATCCAACAGCCATTGCCGGACCCGTTCCCACAATTCCGCCCGTTCGGCCGCTCTTAATAACTCGCTCTTTTTCATACCGCCTCGCTCCAAACAACCTGACAGCCGCACACATGGGCTGATTTTTTAATATGCAATTCATCTTCGCTGTGCCGGGTCTGACCGATAGCTACCCCGCGCAAGCTACGGGTGCTCGGGCAGTTAGCGACATCAATGACCGGCGTAGCGGTTTTAAAGTTAATCAGCTGCACTTCAATGCCTTGCTCAACCAGCATTTGCACAGCCTGGCACACTAACTTGGACTTGCGCCGGATCAGCGCCATGTCGGCATAATGTTTATTGGTTTTATGAATCATGATGCTCTCCCTTCATATTAAGAGCGGGACGACGAATAAAATCCTGAGCCATGTCCATGTCAATACGCCGCGGATAATGAGTGCGTACCCAGGTCAACACGGCTTGACGACTCCAGCGTCGCGGTTCTTTTGCTACCGGCTGCGGAAAATCGGTCAGGTACGGACCTATCGATAACCACACTAGCCATGCCGCTTCACTTAATTCAATCAACCTGTCGCCTATCTCCGGTTTTTCGGGTTGGTCCAAAAGCTCAATCTCTACCGCGATGTGCTGCAAGGTTTGGGTTAGCGAATGCACCAAATATCCGGCATCGGTAATGCCGTCGTCGGTGGCTTCTTTGCTATAACGTACGGAAAAACCGATTTTTGCAGCGCCGTTTAACGGCAAATCGGCAATGGTAATGACCGCTCTCATGACTGCTTACCGTTGAGTTGATCCAGCACGGCCTTATTTTTACTGCTCAACGTTATTTCAAACGCTTTGCCGTCGCCATCGGTAATGATCAGGTTCATGTAGTAATAACCAGGCTGAGCCTCAATGCTGCCAACCGGAATGGCGGTAATGCTTTTAATGTCCTCAAGAACCAGTAACGCCGCCATCACTCACCCCCTAAGCTTTGATAAGCCTGCTTAATCGCGCCCAATTGCAACGCCTCACCGGCACCCAGTGCCAACATGGAAGCCAGTCGCAATGTTTCTGTGACCATGCCTAGCGCTCCGGGTTTCGAGGCAATCTTGGCGCAATAATCAACCAGGGATCGACCGGCGCTACCGTCAATCGTCAGCCCCCACGCCCACAAAATGACCGTGACATCCTCGCGGGTCGGCTGTTTTAAGGCTTGTTTCTTGCTGATCCGTCTAAATAGCGGTGCATTCAGCTCTGATCTACGCCCGGCCAGGTTGCTGTAGGCTTGTTCTGAGCCGACATAGGCCACGCCGATCTTGGCGACGTCGAAAATGTTCTTGATGCCCCACAAGGCATCGGTAGACAGCAATTGGGATTCATCCAGGATCAACAGCCCTTGGGTGCCTTTTAGCCGGGCAATCACTTCATCCTCTAAATCAGCCGTGCGGTGGCTAAAACCGCGCAAGCCAACGGCTGACGCAATCCGTCGTAAACAGGCCGGATAAGACGCGGCGGATGGCGAACAGGTCACCACGAAGACATTAGGATGTTGTGTGGCGAAAGCTTCGCAGGTACTGGTCTTGCCAACACCGGCGCCGCCGAAGACACACACCGACACTTTAGCCATCCGCGCATAGGCCAGGGTGGAGAAAATCTTCTCCGCGGTCGGTGTTTTCACCCAATCCGGAGCATTGGGCATTTCCGCCCGCTGCATGGCTGAGTCTTTGCGGGTTTCCAGCCAGATTGTCAGCTGTTGCTCGATCTTGTCATTGTCGCCCTGGTATTTGTCCTGCAACCATTGGTTGAGTTTGCTGCCGCCCGATGATTCAATCCCTGCTTCTTTACTGGCTTGGGCTTGGCTTAGGCCTGCTGTCGCTATCTCTTTTCTCACTCGCTCACGCAAGTCGTTTTGTTTTTCCATAGTCATTTTTGCTATACTCCAGTTTCTTGTTGTAGGGGCAAATTGATTCGCCCTTGTTGTAAAACGGCTGTTAAGCCGCGTTTTAAAAGGGCTTTTGGTTGCAGCCAAAGGCCTTTATTTATTATCTGATTCAGCTTTTTTAAGCATTTCCCCTTGCTGCCAACGCATCCCCAATACCTGCTGAATTTCGTTGAATGCCCGGTCTTGAGCAAGACCGCCATGCTCACGCCTATCCAGAGCTAAGTAATATTGATTTATCGCCACATGCACCTTAAGCAATCTTACTGATGATTTTTCCCAAAATTCGTTAAGAACACCCGCATCATCAGGCTTTGCTATCTCATTACAGATTAAGTCAATAGCCATACCGATCATGATCCAATCGCCGCAATTCAATTCCTGATTTGATGCGGCCTTGCTTTCTAAGTGTTCAAAGGCTTTCTTCAGATGAACCAATACTTCTCTGTCCATTTTCTACCCTCCCATCATCGCAATCGCTTTACTAAACACCGCGTCAGCATCAATCACCTGACCCGATTCCCCATCAAACCCTTGATCCAGCGGTTTGTTAAACAACCCCGTGACCACCTTGCTCTCGGGCTTATCAGGCTCACTCAATGCCGGTAACTTATCGTTATGCAGCTTTTGAATCGCCTTCACTTCGCCCGCCTGTTTCTTAACCAGCTTGTTAATCCGCTTGGTCCGTTTCATGTACTCGGCTCCGGCCTCTTTGTCGGTAAAGCCGACCGACGCCTCATGCTGCGCGGTCATCAGATACTTACCTTCCAAACTGTAAATATCGACGTCATTGGTCAGATCGTCCGGGTCGTAAAACACGCCGACATCATGCCCCCGGTATTCGTTCAGCCCTTCGCACCAATAGCGGTTGCTGCCCAGCTGGCTTTTGCCCGCCTTGATCGACACCATGCCGTTATTACTGTTGGCCTTGACCACTTCGATCGACAACATCAACAATCGCCGCTGTGCTTCGGTGGCTTTACGCGGTGCCCAGCTGACAAACGATTTCTCATAAGCCTGATCAAAACTCATCACCCCGCCGCAGACCGGCGACCGGCGCTTTTCCTGGGCGTTATGCCGGATCACTTCATACTCAATGGCTTCCCGCAATTCGACTGACGTAATCGCGGTCGCCTTGCTAAAACCCCGGTCGCGGATTTTTGGGTTAGTCGCCACCTTGTCATGGATGCCGCCGATGCCAAACGCCCGTTCTACGGGCTTGCTGCCCGGCGAGGCGATGGTATGATCGGGATCGGTAAAATGCACATCCATGCCCAGCATTAACAGCATGCCCAGCGGGTCGTTCGGCTGGTTGCCGAACCGGTGCCGACCTTGAGCGCCGCCGGTCATCATCTTGTTAGCCGCCACGCGGGTGTTATCCACCTGCAAATAGCTGGGCAAAAAATGCCCGGTCATGTCGTAGGTAGCCAGCCTAAATAAATCGGTGCTTTCGGTCTTGCCCAGCCTCCAGGCAATAATCTTGCCGCTATATAAATCCTGCCAAACCCACGCCGTTGACGTGTTGATGATTTCGCCGTCCGGCCATTCGACCCACAGCTTGTCAAACTTCAAGCCGTCGCCCGATACCGCCTCACCGGCGCGGAATACGGTTTTGTCACGCATTTGGAACGGTGTCAGCAAGCGGAAGGCTTCCGGGCCTTGACGCATATAGGTAATGATGCCGACCGAATATTCGGCCTCCAGACGCCGCCGTAACGTGGCTTCGCCGGGGATGGTCCAACCGTTTGCTTTCGCCATGTCTTCGGTGCGCCGATGGCAATCCTTAAAAGACGGTTGCCGCCGGTGCAGGTACAGCTGCACGTAATATTCAAACGCCTCCGGCGAGCAGTCGGCCAGTTTGGTGCGGCCGGTATAGCAACCGGACAGCGCCGGGGCGTAATCGGCCACATCGAAGTTAATGCATCCAGGCTTGCCCGGTTTTCCCAGCCACCAGTTTTGCAAGGTGCGCCAAGAGGGACACACCGCAGGATTAGCGGCGGCAACCTGTCGCATCAAGGTATTCAACGGTACTTTTTTTGCTCGCAGCGGCGAGTTTTCAGCGCGGCGGTCATTTGTAATACCATCACCATCAGGGATAGGGCTTCCATGTTTCCGTTCGCCCTGAGCTTGTCGAAGGGCAAACATCCGACGTTTGTCTTCGTCGATCAGTTTTTTAAGTTGCACCACCACTTCGGCCTGCCGATAGGCTTTGCCTTGAACCTTGGCTGTCTTGCGGCGAAAGTGCTCCCAATCAATGTAAAACTCAGGCTTATCCGGCATTTCGGCGTGGGCTTGGTCGACTAATACCTGTATTTCAGGGCTAGCCTTGGGTAACTGGTCTTTGTACAGTTCGGCGAATTCGTTTTTTCCGGCTTGCAAGGTCAGATAAATTCGCGTTTCTTTAGGCAACGCCGACAGCGGGTATTCCTTGCCGCCGCCTTTGCCGGTGCGAGGACGACTAGCCCAATTATTGTCACTTGCTAACCTATTAACTGAGCGCTTTGTACTTGGCATTCCGGCTAAGCCAGCTAACTCCTGAGCGCTGTAATAAGTTTCTGAATCCTGACTCATTCTACTGTCCTAACGTTTGGGCGGAGGCCATTGACCGTGCTAAGCTTTGATTTCCACAACCTTACCCAAACCGGATGACCTCCATGAAACTTGATAGAACCCTTCAAAAACAGCTGCTTGAGCAAATGGCAGAAGCCTACCCAGAACAAATAAATGTTGGCAGTAAAAGAGAGCTCGGCGATCCTGTTACGATTAATCTTTGGTATTTGGAGCAGCACGGGCTGATCGAGGCTACAAAGTCCAAGGCGATTAATGCTCCGCCCTACGTTGCTTCGGCTGCAATTACCCATCGAGGCCTTGATTTTCTCGCCGATGACGGTGGTCTCTCGGCCATTCTTGACACGGTTACTGTCAAATTGCATGCCGACACTATTCGCGATCTTCTGGAAGCCAGAATCACCAATTCTGATATGCCGGAAATCGACAAAAAGCGCCTTATTGACCACATCCGTTCCCTGCCATCTGAGGGGCTGAAGACGGCAACAGCACATCTTGTTGAGCTGGGGCTGGATCATTTGACCGACGCCATTCCGCTGCTGCAAAAATTGCTTGGTTTTTGACGTTACTCAAATGAGTAAATCGCATCCACCCCATAAAGTCCCCGGTGGGTGCGGTAAATTCCAGCCAAAAGCCGTTCTCCAACGCGCTTCTAGTCGGACGATCAATAGAAATCATCAACTCAAAACAAGCGTCTTTCGTTCTGCCGTTGTCTATCCAGGCGTCATATCCTGTTATAGATGGAAATCCGTTCTGCTCCTGATTCATTTCTGTTCTCCCAATACTTTATTAATCATTAACCCACATTACTTTTCATCCGCTTCAAATCTTTCAAGCGGCCATTCATCTCCTTCAACATCTCGTCCCTCATCAACTGAATCTTGCCGATTTCGGCATCCAAAGCATCCGCCCCATAAGCCACCCGCCCGCCGCGCTTAGCCACCAACCAATTGGTTAAATGATGTCCGGCGCAAACCGTTTCCAAGATCGGCGCTAACCAAAACGGCAACGCATGATCCAGCCGCGCCGGTGAGCAATACGCATCCAGCATGTGCTTTGAAACGTCCTTGTCTGCCAACCGGCTAACCTCGGCGCTGAGCAGATAGCGGTCTTTGATGCCCGATTCAGCGAGCAATAAACTGACAATTTCTGAGACCTCTCTCGCATATTGAGACTCGCCGGGAACAACCACATCAACGGTTGGAATCTCGAAAATGTCTAACGTCTGCGTATCTTTTACCTTGGCCATGTCAAGCCGCCTTGCGTTTTTTTACGTTGCGGTGTTTTGATAAATCCGTATCATTAACAACAGCTTTTCGCCCAGGACCGCCCCGGTTAGGTACGCCAATCTCATGACCGTCGGCGTCAATACTGACGTTGTAACGGCTAGGCCAGAGCAGCCAGGGCGTAACATTGCTAAGGGCTCCATCCTCGGCGATAGCTTCGGCAATCAAGCGTTCAGCCTTGGGCCAGGGTTTGACCAGCGCATTCTTCAGCGCGGTCGGACAGAGCCCGTGGTGGACGGATAACCGACGCAACGACCAACCTGCTATACGCAAAGCCGCCACGACATGGGCAGGGTGCCAGTCTTTAGGACTGGCTTTTTTTGGGGTGTTTAATGTCTTCATGGGTATATACGATAGCGAACTAAAGTAACAATGTAAATACTTTAGTGAGAATATATTTTTTTATGTCCCAGTTGTCCCACTTAATTAATACTAAAGTAATGTATGTATTTTACTAAAATAACAATAGGATTCATGTACTTATGCTAACTGGGACAGATAATCCCGCTATGGCTCTCAATGTCCCAGTTAGCGCGGCTAACTGGGACAGTTTTGCCGACAGAATTGAGCTATTAATTAGCATTGCCGGAAGCGGTTCTGAGTTTTCGAGAAAGTGTGGTGTATCGGATTCTACTGTCAGGAAATGGCGAAACAGCGAGTCTGACCCAACCAGAAAACGCTTGCTTGCGATTGCTGAAGCTTTTGATGTGACTTTAGTGTGGCTTTTAACGGGTGAAGGGGAAATGTATGCACAACAGCCGCAAGGCGACCTTCGCACCAGTTCTGGCGGCGCGAAGCTGCGCGACCCGGCGACTCGATCCGCTGCTTTAGCGCTTTCAGATCAAGCCCATAGCAATGAAACAGAAGCTGTTTGGGATGAATTCGCTTTGGTGCCGGTGTACGACGTCCAAGCCTCAGCAGGCTACGGTAGCCTTGTCGAATCAGAGCTTCAGGCCGGACAATTGGCCTTTAAAAAATCCTGGTTAAAAGAAAAAGGCTTACAAGTCGGCCACTTAGCCATAATTACTGCAAAAGGCGATTCGATGGAGCAAACTATTTGTGATGGAGATACACTATTGGTTGATACCCGCGTCGACAAAATAATTGATGACTCAATATATATAGTACAAGCCGACCATCATTTAATCGTAAAGCGCCTGCAACAAGCCTTTGACGGCTCTGTATCCATCATCAGCGACAATCCCAGGTATAAAGAACAGACACTTAACCCAGAGCAAGCCAAAAATTTAAAAATAGCCGGCCGCGTCTGCTGGTACGGTCATGAAATTTAAATAAAAAAAGAGACCATTTGGAGGTAGTCCTCGAAATGGTCTCTTTTAAATGCTGAAAGGGCAAAAAAGCAGAATTTTTAAATGACTTTTAAACGCTTAAACAATGAATCTTAAATATCGCAATTTATTTGGCGCAAAACATGAAAAACTACCAAAATTCATTTTTATCGCAAACTCAAACGAAAACACGAAAATTGCTTTAACTATCTGTTTTTATACCTGTATATACCGCTTTATAACGTTTCCCCCTTTATCGCATTCCTTCTGGTCCCTCACAC
>DAINRH010000056.1:0-1002 GCA_036741905.1 Methylobacter sp.
ATCGCCGAACTTTTTTCTCAACACAGTACTGATAAATTTGATCTGCACGAACAATATTTAAACAATCAAATGGTCAGAGTGTTAAAAACCATAGGCTATGATCGTCATTATAAAAAAGCAGTCGGACAATATCTCTATGATCAAGACGGCACGGAATATCTGGACTTGCTGAGCGGTTTCGGCGTTTTTGCAATCGGTCGCAACCACCCGACAGTGATCAGCGCCTTGACTGAAACATTAACACTGGAATTGCCCAACCTGGTGCAAATGGATGTCTCTGTACTCAGCGGATTACTGGCGCAGGAAATCCTGAAAACCACGCCGGACAACCTGAACAAAATGTTCTTTTGCAATTCCGGCACCGAGTCCGTAGAAGCCGCGATCAAATTCGCCCGCTACACCACCAAGCGCGAAAAAATCGTCTTTTGCGAACACGGTTATCATGGTTTGACCATGGGCTCGCTGTCGTTAAACGGCGAAAACATCTTCCGCGAAGGTTTCGGCCCGCTGCTGCCCGGTTGCAGCGCCGTGCCTTTCAACGACCTTGTCGCGCTGGAACAAGCCTTAAGCAACAAAGACGTTGCCGCTTTCGTCGTCGAACCGATTCAAGGCAAAGGCGTTAACGTACCGGATGACAATTATTTGCCGGAAGTCGAACGTTTATGCAAAAAATACGGCACCTTGTTCGTTGCCGATGAAGTCCAAACCGGCTTGGGACGCACCGGAAAATTCTGGGCCATTGATCACTGGAACGTCAAACCGGACATGATTTGCATGGCTAAAGCCCTGTCCGGCGGTTTTGTCCCGGTCGGCGCGGTCGCCATCACCCAGAAAATCATGGATACCGTTTATAACCGCATGGATCGCGCTGTCGTGCATGGCTCCACTTTCTCCAAAAACAACATGGCGATGGCGGCAGGTCTTGCCACGCTGCATGTTATGGAAGACGAAAAACTGGTCGAAAACAGCATGAAAGTCGGCACCGACATTATCGACAGCCTG
>DAINRH010000056.1:1101-20903 GCA_036741905.1 Methylobacter sp.
GGCCTGGGCGATGCTGGAAGCAGCCAATAAAGGTTTGTTCTGTCAAATGATCACCATACCTTTATTTAAAGAACACCACATATTGACCCAAGTCGCAGGACACGGCATGAACGTGGTCAAACTGTTGCCGCCGTTAAACCTAACGCAAAAAGACCGCGACACTATCGTCGATTCATTCGATAAAGCCATAGCCGATACCCATCAAATTCCCGGTTCCATCTGGGATTTAGGCAAGAATCTGGCCGGCCATGCCTTAAAAGGCAAAAAATAGGTGTAGGCCGGAATAAGGCCATCCAAGCGCGTAGCGCTAGGTGACGTTTCCGGCGAGTTTGAGTGGTGTTTGCCGGAAACGCCAGTTCTCGCTACCGCTCGAACTGACTTATTCCGACCGACGGAAATATTATTAAAATCAGCATCTGTAAATAGTTACAAACCGGAAAAGTAATGAAGAAGTCATTTCAATTTATTTTATTATTTTTAACTTTGTGTCAGCCGCATTGGGCCGCCGCTCATGCGGTAATAACCGATTATTCGCTAAAAATCACGCCCATTCATGCCAACAGCCCGGCCAACGTCGAACTGAGCTTTAATTCCCAGATCGAACTGGGCTTGTCGCAAGTTTTTCTGGTCAGTAAAGGCGATAAACATCAATTGTTATCCGTCGTCAATGGCAGCAAACAAGGTCAGATTGTGATCCGGATTCCGCCATTGGCAGCCGGCGATTATGCGCTCAGATTTAAAGTCTTTGCTGCTGACGGTCATTTAACAGAAGATGTTATTCACTTTTCCGTTTCTCAATAGGGTTTAGTAATGGCCGGCATAGCTGATTTTCTCGATTCCCTGATCGGCGGGTTTGACCTGATTTGTTTTTCATTGGCACTCGGCAGCCTGTTCTGGGGGCTTTTTGTCTTGCGCCCCTGGCAATACCGGGACGAATACTCGGCGCTATTACTGCAAAAAACCATTACCCTTATTTATAAAGGCGGTTTTTGGCTCGCCGCCGCTCAACTTTTCAAAATCATACTCAAGGTATGGTTAATGACTGCCGTACTTGAGCGCTGGCCGTTTCCCGAATTCGCCGCAACCACGCAATTCATAGGCGGCATAATACGCACGCTACTGACAGTGGTTTTGGCCGCTTACTGCTATCGATACCTCAGAAAAAACCCTTTTTCAAAGCAGCACTGGATAAGCGCCGCCATCGTTGCCTTGCCGATGCTTATTTCAGGCGCCTGGTTAGTACATGGCGCAGGTCGTTTTGAAAATCAACTGCTCTTGATGTCGTTGACAGTCGTCCATCAACTGGCTGCGGCCGCCTGGATCGGAGGGGTTTTCCAACTGGTCAATCTTTGGTTTTTACGTAATAGCAACCGGATTCCCGCCGAATTATGGCCTTTATTACTTAAACGTTTCTCTAAACTCGGCATAGCCTCTGTTGCGATGATCCTGATCTCGGGTCTTCCTATTGCATTACAATACATCGACACCTGGAACGGCCTGATCGGTACCGGCTACGGCAACTTATTGATGGTGAAAATTACTTTAATGACCCTCGCTTTGGGATTTGCTTGGTTGAATAAATCCGCCGTTGCTGAATTCGGGGTTTCCGGCAACAATCATGCGTTAAATAACCGCGTCCCTTACTATGTTGAAGCTGAAACCTTTGTTCTGGTAACCTTGTTATTTACCGCCGCCAGCTTGGCATCGCAGCCCCCCGCTATTGATATAGCAAGCCTGACAGCAACTTGGCAGGAAGTGCTGGGCACCTTTACCCCGCAAATGCCCCAAACAAGCTCTCCGACGCATACGGCTTTGATTGCAGGCGAGGCGGGACGTGTTGCCATTGTCGGCCAAGTGCCGTCGCCGGCGGCAACCGAATGGTCTAACTACAACCATAACATCTCCGGTATTTTCCTGACATTGATGAGCTTCTTTGCGATGCTGTCTTATGTAAAAAAACCCGGCTTTAAACACTTCAAATACTGGCCGCTGGGTTTCGTCGGTCTGGGTATTTTCCTGTTTTTCCGTAGCGATGCAGAAACCTGGCCGTTGGGGCCGATAGGCTTCTGGGAAAGCACGTTTAATAACGGCGAAGTGTTGCAACACCGGATTGCAACTTTGCTGGTGTTTGTTCTTGGCGTTATGGAACTCTGCGCTAGAATAACCAAAAATCCGAACAGCAAACTCCCTTTTGTTTTTCCGTTGCTGGCAGCTTTTGGCGGTTTAATGCTGCTTACCCACTCACATGTCGGCTTTCAAGCCAAAAGTGCTTTCCTTATCCAGGTCGGTCATACCACAATGGGAATCTTCTCTCTCATTTTGGCATGCGGCCGCTGGCTGGAATTGAAATTAGACAGACCGGGTAAAGATATTGCCAAGGATGGCGCGTATACCGCAAGCCTGCCGGGAGCAGGCGGTCGCATCGGTTCCCTGCCGGTTGCGACACTTCCGCCATCCCTGGCAGTCGCGAAGATTGCCGGTTTCATTTCTGTTGCCGCCCTGTTTCAGATTGGCATCATCCTGATGTTCTATCGAGAACCCCTTTACTAATATGAATACAATACATAACTACCCACTGCTCAAAGATATCAACACACCGGCCGATGTGCGCAAGCTGTCCAAAAGCCAGCTTAAACCTTTGGCACAAGAACTACGCGACTTTTTAACCCATACCGTAAGCATTTCCGGCGGCCACTTTTCCGCAGGTCTGGGTACGGTCGAGTTAACGATAGCCTTGCATTACGTGTTCGACACGCCGTCCGACCAGCTGGTTTGGGACGTGGGGCATCAGGCTTATCCGCATAAAATTTTGACCGGCCGCAAAGAACGGATGACCACCATCCGCACCCGAGACGGGGTATCGGCCTTCCCTAATCGGGCGGAAAGCGAATACGATGCGTTCGGCGTCGGCCATTCCAGCACCTCGATCAGCGCGGCCTTAGGCATGGCGATTGCGTCGGAATTAAAAGGCGAAGACAAGAAAATGGTCGCGATTATCGGCGACGGCAGCATCACCGGCGGCATGGCGTTCGAGGCGATGAACCATGCCGGCGCGCTGGATGCCAACCTGCTGGTGATCCTGAACGACAACGATATGTCGATCTCGCCGCCGGTCGGCGCGATGAATAACTACCTGACCAAAATCTTGTCGAGCAAGTTTTATTCGTCGATGCGCGAGGGCAGCAAAAAGGCCTTGAGCAGCATGCCCAGCGTCTGGGAGCTGGCGCGACGCACCGAAGAACACATGAAAGGCATGGTAGTACCGGGCACCTTGTTTGAGGAGCTGGGCTTCAACTATATCGGCCCGATCGACGGGCATGACATAGACATGCTGGTATCAACCCTGGAAAACCTGAAGCATATTACCGGACCGCGCTTTTTGCATATCGTCACCCAAAAAGGCAAAGGTTACCCGCCTGCGGAAAAAGATCCGTTGGCCTATCACGGGGTACCGGCGTTCGATCCGAGCAAAGATTGCCTGCCCAAATCCGCGCCTTCCCCGCATCCGACTTACACCGAAGTGTTCGGTGAATGGCTCTGCGATATGGCGGCGAAAGACGAACGTTTATTGGGCATTACTCCTGCTATGCGCGAGGGTTCGGGACTGGTCAAATTTTCCGAGCGTTACCCAAAACGTTATTTCGATGTGGCTATTGCCGAACAACACGCCGTCACATTGGCCGCAGGACAGGCTTGCCAAGGCGCAAAACCGGTTGTGGCGATTTATTCCACGTTCTTGCAACGGGCTTACGACCAAATGATTCATGATGTCGCCATCCAGAACCTGGATGTGTTGTTTGCATTGGATCGCGCCGGTCTTGTCGGCCCTGACGGTCCGACCCATGCCGGCAGTTTCGATTACAGCTACATGCGTTGCATCCCCAACATGCTGGTCATGGCGCCTGCCGATGAAAATGAATGCAGGCAAATGCTCTACACCGGCTTTATGCATCAAGGCCCGGCGTCCGTGCGTTATCCGCGCGGCAAAGGCCCCGGCGCCACAGTCGACAAGACCATGACCGCATTGCCGTTGGGCAAAGCCGAAGTTCGCCATCAAGGCAGCCGCATTGCCTTTCTGGCCTGGGGCAGCATGGTCACTCCGGCTATGGAAGCGGGCAAACAGCTGGGCGCAACCGTAGTCAACATGCGTTTCGTCAAACCTATCGATACCGAACTGGTGCTTGAGTTAGCCAAGAGTCATGAAGTGCTGATCACCGTCGAAGAAAACGTACTCGCCGGCGGCGCAGGCAGCGCCGTCAACGACTTCCTGCAAGCGCAACAAATCCTGATGCCGGTGCTGAATATCGGCCTGCCGGACAGCTTTGTCGAGCAAGGTACAAGAGAAGAATTACTGGCGTTGTGCGGTCTGGATGTACAGGGGATTCTTACTCAGGTTGAGAAGTTTTGCGCGTAAGCACTCTGCGATAACAATCAAATAAAAGGGCGACCAATGGTCGCCTTTTTTATACCTGCCGTAAGATACGTAATGCTTGTCTTACTTAACTTTAGACTTTTGAAACCTAAAGAACTGTTTCAAAATAATATGCTGAACGCAGTGATGCGCATCTTCGCGATTGATGCACTTCGTACCTCAGGCTAATCCTTTTTGGATAATGATTACACAATCAGCTAAGATAACCTCATAGACATAGTTTCACTATGCATTCGAAAACATCACCACCTCAAAGCTTTGCTAGGTTACCTATTGGCTATCCTACAGTTCTAAATCTATATTAAAACCCTATGTCGAAGTTAGATAGCATTACTATTAAAGGTTACAAGTCGATTCAAAATTTGGAAAATTTTAAATTGACTAACCTCAATATTCTACTGGGCGCAAATGGCGCAGGAAAAAGTAATTTTATTTCAGTATTTAAATTTCTATCGCAAATGTATGAACAGAAATTACAGGACTATGTGCAAACCAGCGGAGGGCCGGATGCGTTATTGCATTATGGACGAAAAAAAACTCAGCAAATCGATATGGAGTTTTATTTTGCCCTTAACGGTTATGAGTTCAGCTTAAAGCCAACGTTAGCTAATCAACTAATTTTTATAAACGAAAAGCTTCATTTTACCGGTTCTTATAGCGCTTATGACAATTCTCCTCGTTTTCCATCATGGGATATTATTAAATCAGGGCATGACGAAGCCATACTTAAAGATTCAACGGATACGTACGCTGGGTATATTAAACCGGCAATTCAAAGCTGGCGCATTTATCATTTTCACGACACCAGCGACACAGCCCTAGTTAAACAGATTCATTCAGCAACGGATAATCTAAAACTCAAAACCGATGCGGCAAACTTGGCTGCGTTTTTAATGCGCTTAAAGCGTGTCTATCCTGAAAGCTATCAACAAATCGTAAATACCATTCGCTTAGTTGCGCCGTTCTTTGACGATTTTGTTCATAGGGAAGATGAAGCAAACGTTCAGCTTGAATGGTTCGAAAAAGGTAACCCCGACACTCCGTTTAAAGCACATGTTTTGTCTGATGGCACATTGCGCTTTATCTGTTTAGCTACATTGTTGTTACAACCGTTTAATCTGATGAACGATACTGTGCTAATTGATGAACCTGAACTCGGTTTGCATCCTTACGCATTAACAGTATTAGCATCGTTGATTAAAAGAGCGGCTGGAAAAAAACAATTAATTATTTCTACACAATCGGTTGAGTTAATTAATCATTTTTCGGCCGACGATATTGTCATCGTAGACCGCGTGAATGATGCGTCCACATTCAAACGCCTGGATGAAGAACATCTAAAAGACTGGTTGGAAGATTACAGCTTAGGCGAACTGTGGCAGCAGAATATTTTAGGCGGGAGACCGACGCGATGATGCGCGTGTATGTGATTTGTGAAGGTCAGACGGAAGAGACCTTTATTCGCGATGTACTTGCTCCGATTTTAGCCCACCAGAAAATTTTTTTAACCGCCAGAGGAATCAACACGTCCAAAGGACATAAAGGCGGCGCTTTGACTTACGAGCGTGTTAAGCGATTCGTTATTAATTCTCTAAAGGAAGATCAAAATACCATTATTACTACTTTTTTCGATCTTTATGCGTTAGATAACCATTTTCCAGACTTTCAACAAAGCTATAAATTTACCGATGTTTATCAAAAAGTAGCGGCACTTGAACAAGCCTTTAAAACAGATATTGCACAAAACCATCCTTCGTTTAACGAGCGTTTTTTCCCTTATATCCAGCCTTATGAATTTGAAGGCTTACTTTTTTCAGCTATTGAAAAACTCACAGAACTTGAAGCTGACTGGAAGAAAACAACGGCTGATTTACAGGCTATTCGAGATAATGCTCAAACTCCCGAACATATTAATGATGGTTTTGAGACCAAACCTTCGGCACGTTTAAAGCAACATTTACGAAACCCTAAGTATGACAAAGTATTACACGGTATCATCGCCATTGAAAATATAGGCATAGACAAATTACTAAACGAATGCCAGCATTTTGCAAAGTGGTATCAACAATTAAATGATTTAACAACATGCTGACCATCCTGCTTCTCCCCGTCTTAAACGATAACTACATTTATCTGGTTCACGACCCCGTATCGGGTGAAACCGCTGTTGTAGATCCCGCCGTTGCCCAACCGGTTATGGATATTTTGGATCAAAAAGGCTGGCCGTTAACTTACATTCTGAATACCCATCACCATTCGGATCATGTCGGCGGCAATCCGGAGCTGAAGCAGAAAACCGGCTGCACGATTGTTGCCCCCCTTTCTGACCAGCATAGAATCCCCGGCATGGATCGCGGCGTTGTTGACGGCGATGTGATAACACTCGGCAAGCATGTCGCCAAAGTCATCTCGACTCCCGGCCACACCAGCGGCCATGTTGTTTATCATTTTACCGACGACAACACGCTGTTTTGCGGGGACACGTTGTTTGTAATGGGCTGCGGCCGGTTGTTTGAAGGAACCGCTGAACAGATGTGGCATTCGTTACAAAAATTAAAAGCCTTGCCCGGATCGACTCAAATCTATTGCGCCCATGAATATACCCAAGCCAATGGCCGGTTTGCGTTGACGGTAGAGCCTGATAACCGGCAGTTACAGCAAAGAATGGAGATCGTCAATCAGCTGAGAGCCAACCATTTGCCGACTGTGCCATCGACGATAGAGCAGGAATCGGCAACCAACCCGTTTTTCAGGGAAGACAGCTTGGCGTTGCAGGAAACTATTAGGATGGCTGGCAAAAAGCCGGTGGAGGTTTTTGCGGAAGTCAGGCGGTTGAAGGATAATTTTTAAACTGATGTTACAAAAATCACAAAAAACACCACGAAGGCACGAAGGACACGAAGTTTATATTTTTTCTTCGTGTCTTCGTGGTGAATTAATCAGTTCCTTAACCTTTAGGCCGCATATGCGGAAACAACAACACATCGCGGATTGACGGGGCATCGGCAAACAGCATGACCAGACGGTCGATACCTATGCCCTCGCCTGCTGTCGGCGGCATGCCATGTTCCAGCGCGACGATATAGTCGGCATCAAAGTGCATGGCTTCATCATCGCCGGCTTCTTTTTCTTCGACCTGTTTTTGAAAGCGCGCGGCCTGATCTTCGGCATCGTTCAACTCGGTAAAGCCGTTGGCAATTTCCCGTCCGCCGACAAAAAATTCGAAGCGGTCGGTGACATGCGGGTCATCGTCATTGCGCCTTGCCAATGGCGATACTTCAACCGGATACGCGGTAATAAAAGTCGGATTCATCAACCGGCTTTCGACGGTTTTTTCGAATATCTCGATCTGGATTTTGCCCAGGCCGTAACCGTCCTTGACCGGAATATTCAGCTTGTTGGCGACTTCAACGGCTGCTTCACGAGTGGCTACATTTTCCGCCGTTAAGTCAGGATTAAAGTGCAGTATCGACTCGACCACGGTCATCCGGTCAAACGGCTTGCCGAAATCGTATTGCTCGCCTTGATAAGTAATCATGGTTTGCCCTAGCACTTCAACCGCAACGCCGCGCAGCATGGCTTCGGTTAAATCCATTAAATCGCCATATTCCGCGTAAGCCTGATAAAACTCCAGCATGGTGAATTCGGGATTATGACGCGTTGATAAACCTTCATTGCGGAAGTTGCGGTTGATTTCAAACACCCGTTCAAAACCGCCGACCACCAAGCGCTTTAAATACAACTCCGGCGCGATACGCAGATACAGTTCCATGTCCAGCGCGTTATGGAAAGTCGTAAAAGGACGCGCCGTTGCGCCGCCTGGAATCATTTGCATCATCGGCGTTTCAACTTCAAGGAAATTACGCTCGATCAGGAATTGGCGAATATAAGCGACCACCTTGGAACGGATCAAAAAGGTATTGCGCGATTGCTCGCTCATGATCAAATCCAGGTAGCGCTGGCGGTATTTGATTTCCTGATCGGCAATGCCGTGGAATTTCTCAGGCAAGGGGCGCAGGGCTTTGGTCAATAAACGAATATCGTCGACTTTGACGCTGAGTTCGCCGGTCTGGGTTTTAAACAACACGCCTTCCGCGCCGACGATGTCGCCGATGTCCCATTTTTTAAACTGTTCATTGTAAAAGCTTTCCGGCAGCGCATCGCGAGTCACATACAGTTGTATTTTGCCGGACATGTCCTGAATATGACAGAAGCTGGCTTTACCCATCACCCGCCGGGTCATCATGCGCCCGGCCAGTTTTACCCGCAACGGTTCCGCTTCAAGCTCTTCCTTGGATTTTTCGCCGTATTCGGCCAACAGTTCACCCGCCACCACATTGCGGCGAAAATCGGTAGGAAACGCAATGCCGCCATTTTCGCGCAACTCGTTTAATTTGCTGCGGCGTTGCTTGATTTGTTCTTGTTCGTCTTGTTCGATTTCGGACATGTTTTTTAATAATTTAAATTTAAAAAATAATGCGTAACTGCATTATACGGTGCTGCTGCCAAGTTCAATCAAATTGCTAACACCATTAATAAAACAATTAAAGCTATGAGAATAATTTTGATGAATAGTCATGTGGGCTGCAACTTTCTTAGCTCCACTAACTTTACGATAGCCTTTGACTAATTTTTCCAGTTCTTCCGAGGCATTGGCTAACTTATCAGGTTCTTTATATTTTCTATTTTGTTGTTGTCCTGCCAGCTTTTTGATACTAAAGGCTTTTTCAACCGCAGCCAAATCACCTAAAAACCAGGACTCCAATTCATGGCAGGCTATGCGCACCAAACTATCACTGCGTCCTGATTGCGCGCATAATTTTACCAAACGTTTTTTGACTTCAAGACAATCGGCACGATCTTTGTCACGCACTATAACAAAAGACGTTCCCGGTGTTTGCCATGCACGTAATTTGATGGGTATCGATTTTTCAAGATCTTGTTTGCCCTCATGGGGGATACAAAGAAATTTAATCTCAGGCGGCAAAATTTGCGGTAATAAAATATCCAGCAATGCTTTCATCGATTCTTCTTCCAACAAAAAAACCAGTTGTTTCATTAAGGATTAAGCCCATTAAATAAGCCTTGTTTCCATAAAGCTCCCGGTAAATCACCTTCTTTAATCAAATTAACCAGCAAAGGATTTTCACTGGCCCGCTCAATAAGCGTAATACCTTTTTTTTTGGTCAAGCAGAAAATTTCGCTGAGTTTAATATAATTTAAAACATCGGGTGAATGCGTGGAAATCATGACTTGCCCGCCTTTATCCGCATAATCGCGAAATTCTTCCACTAAACCGCAAAAAAGGCTCGGGTAGAGCTGATTCTCCGGTTCTTCTACACACAATAACGGATGCGGATTCGGATCATGCAGCAATAAAAGGTAAGCAAACATTTTGATCGTACCGTCTGAAACATAACGGGCGATAAAAGGATCTTTGAAAGAACCGTCTTGAAATCTTAACAAAATGCGTCCGTCCTCGGTGTCTGTTGCTTCCACGTTGGAAACTCCAGGTACTCTCTGTGCCATTTTTTCCAGAATTTCATCAAAGATTGAACGATGATTCTCATACATAAACTGGGCAACTAACGCCATATTTTCGCCGCGTGTCGAAAGATGTTCGGCATAGCCTGTTTCTGGGCTGGGCCTGGCATCACCGATGTGAAAATCAGACACATGCCAACTTTCAATCAACTTACGGAAGCTATTGGCCGCTTTAAAGCGTTGAAATTGACCTAAGCCTTTTAAAGCCAGAATATCTGGGGAGTCAACGGTTTGTTCTTCTTTAGTTTCTTTTGATTCTTTATCTTCGTAGCTGCTTTCGTTAGTAATCGCCATGCCAGAGCCTTTCTTGAAATCCAGAAAATGCCAAGGCTGTCCTTTCGCTCCGCGTCTATATTTAAGTATTTCGCGCTTAACAACGGGTTGATTATCGTCCAGCTCAATAATTAAAGAATAAGTGACTAAAGGGCTATGCGATCTATCATCATGCTCCCGAAATTTAATTTCAATTTCAATCGGGCCCTTTTCACCGCGTGTTATTACCTCTTTAAAACCGCCACGTTTTTGTAAAGCCACCCGAACATTATCTTGCAAGGCGTCACGCAAAAAACCAAAAACATCAAAGAGAGTAGTCTTGCCCGTCCCGTTGGCACCGATAAAAACAGAAATTGCCGGTAAATTGGTTAATTTAATGTCTTTGAAGGCTTTGAAATTTTTAACACGCAAGGCTTCTATTTTCATAATGATTGATATTGAGGGTAATTAAAATGAATAGATAGATTTGCAATTTAAAAAATTCGCAGTGTTTAGCCTACAACCCACTCTTCAAACTAGCCTCGATAAACTGATCCAGATCGCCATCCAGAACCGCCTGGGTATTGCCTGTTTCCACGCTGGTGCGCAAATCCTTGATCCGCGACTGATCCAGCACATAGGAACGAATCTGACTGCCCCAGCCTATATCCGACTTAGTATCTTCCAAGGCCTGAGCCGTTTCGCTACGCTTGCGCATTTCCAGCTCGTACAATTTCGCTTTCAATTGCTTCATCGCGGTGTCGCGGTTTTTATGCTGTGAACGGTCGCTTTGACACTGCACGACGATGCCGGTCGGGTTGTGGGTCATACGCACGGCCGATTCGGTTTTGTTGATATGCTGACCGCCCGCGCCGCTGGCACGGTAGACATCGACGCGTATATCGGCGGGATTGATGTCTATATCGATGTCGTCGTCGATTTCCGGCGATACGAATACCGACGCAAACGAGGTGTGGCGGCGGTTGCCCGAGTCGAACGGCGATTTTCTGACCAAACGGTGTACGCCGGTTTCGGTGCGCAGCCAGCCGAACGCATATTCGCCCTCAAATTTGATCGTGGCGCTTTTGATCCCGGCCACATCGCCTTGCGATTCTTCAATCAATTCGGTTTTAAAACCTTTCTGCTCGCCCCAGCGCAAGTACATGCGCTCGATGATCGAAGCCCAGTCCTGAGCCTCGGTGCCGCCGGAACCGGACTGAATATCCAAAAAGGCATTATTGGCGTCCATTTTCCCTGAAAACATGCGGCGAAACTCCAGGTCCGCGACTCTTTTCTCAAAGTGAGCCAGATCATCGACGACTGTTTCAACCGTGTCTTCATCGTCTTCTTCGATCGCCATCAGCAGTAATTCTTCTGCGTCGGAAAGCCCGCGTTCCAGATCGTTAATAGTATTGACGATGACTTCCAGCTGGCCGCGCTCTTTGCCCAAGGCCTGCGCTTCTTCGGGCTTATCCCAGATCTTCGGATTTTCCAGCTCTCTTAAAACTTCGACTAAACGCTCGCTCTTAACGTCAAAGTCAAAGATACCTCCTAAGGGCATCGCCACGGCTTTTTAAGTCGGCTATTTTATTTTTGATCGGGTTTATTTCTTGCATGAGGTGTATTTAACCAATGACAATCAAGACCAAGCGCACAGATGAACGCCGGTCGATGAAAACTTTAAACAGAGGGCGATTATAAACTATTAGCGGGGGCTGTTCATCCCAAGTTAGCGGGTTAATAAGGAATTAGCTTCGATTTTAGCCTATCAGCATCAAATTAATCATATCAGTCCGGCACAGTGGCTGCCGATAAGTAGATTGAGTCCATTGTCTTACAGCTGCACAGAAACGAACGGTCAAAATCAACTACCAAACCTCACCAAAGGGGCGTATTTCAATCTCGGATGACCATGCCGACGACTTTTGTTGCGTGAGATGAATGGCCGTATCCGCAATGTCATCCGGTTGAATGAAATAATCATCAGGCTTATTCGGCATCATCTCACGGGTGGCCGGGCTGTCTACTACGCCGTCAACTATGATGTGAGCGACGTGAATCCCGGATGGGCCGAGGTGTCGAGCCATCGACTCGGCAAGACTTCTTTGCGCTGCTTTTGCAGGAGCAAACGCCGCTGTTTTAGCGCCTCCTCTGCGCGACGCCGTGGCGCCAATAAAAAAAATATTGCCATGCTTGTTTTGTTTCATGGACGGAATAACCTGCTTCGAGACAAGAAACCCGCCTAGCGCATTGACTCGCCAGCTCTGCTCGAATTCCTCCGGCGTGATTTCTTCAACGGTTTTCCAGATCCCGGCACCCGGATTAAAAATAAGCGTATCGACTTCGCCCATTTCAGCGCGGATGCTTGCAAACGTGTTTTCTATCGAAACGGGATCAGTCACATCGCACACATACGACCGCGCATCGTCAATTTCCCTTGCCAACTCCATTGTAAAATCATCATGCCGCGACAGTAGCGCTATCTTGTAACCCTCCAATCCGAAACGTCGTGCGAAAGCCGCACCATTGCCAGGGCCTGCGCCAACAATAACACAGACGGGTTTATTTAATTGAGTGGACATATTTATCCTTTCCAATGTGGTGGCGTGGTTTTCTGAAAATAAGGGAGTTGTTCGATACGCTCCATAAATCCAGACAGTTTCGGCCCGATCAAAGCGCCTGCACCCAACTGAGGGCACCGTTCATGCAATCGCTTAACCAATGCCAACAATGGGTAGACCGTAAAATCCGCCACGGAAATGTTACCGACAAAGTAATCGCCATCAAGCATATCTTCAAAGTAGCTCAACTCACGGTTTAAATCATTTAGCGCTAGTGTAATTTCTGCCGGATTGCCGTCGCCATCAGCACGAAGCAAAGTTAGCTCCATAAGCTTCCGCAACACCGGGTACAGGTAGCTATAGGCTTCGGCGGACAAGCGACGGACGATTGCTCGATCTTTCAGGTCAGTCGGAAAAACCGGATGTTCAGGGTAACGTTCCTCCAGATATTCAACGATGGTTAAAGCTTCCCACAAGGCTAAATCATCATCGACCAGCGCCGGCACTTTGCCGTGGGGATTGATCGCTAAATATTCCGGTCGTTTCAATTCGCCATTTTGAAGCGACAGCAAATGGAATTCATAAGAAAGTTGTTTGTGTTCAAGCACCAACCACACGTTCCATGAAAACGGCGAACCCGAACCGTAATAAAATTTAATACGCATAAAAAACCCTTTCAGATTACTTTCAACAAAGTTAACGCAAGTATCATCTGGCAGAAGAATCCTGCGGCAAAAGCAAGCGTGCGTACCGCCGGAACCGCAGCAACATAGGCTGACACATGAACAAGCCGGGCAAAAAAATACACAAGGCAAGCGGTGGCAGTAGCTGAACTACCGGAACCGGTTAATTGAATCGCCAACACCAATGGCGCAAAGATCACAAGATTCTCGACTGCATTTGCATGCGCCTTCATCAACCTCTCGGCCCACCCCGCTTCAGGCCGAAGCCGGGGTATCTTCAAGGTCTCCCAAGCGCCTAGTTCAACAATGCGATTTAAAATAGTGGGCGCCCAAAAAAGCGCGGTCATCAGTATCGTCAATACCAGCCAATACAATTCTGTTGTTATTTCATGGTTCATTTAGCGCCTCGTTAAAAAAAGTTACCGCATCAACCGACACGCACAGCCTGCTGATACTCATCCAGCAGCCGGGAGTCATCAATGGAGCCGTGATGATGCACTTGTTTCCATCCAATGTCAGAACCGAACCACTGAACCACGCGGCTGGTACGAATAGAAAGTGGCAATGTCCGGTTGTTCTTGGTAAATTCGCCTGCTTCACGACCGGCAAAGACAATCATATCTTCGGTTTGAAATTCAACAATGTCGCTGAGTTCAACCCAGACGGAAGCGACTCCAGTAAAAACCTGCCCATATAAAGCAGCAATGGACTCATATCCTCGTAAGATACCGCCAAGCGGGTTGTTCAATTGGATGATCTGATGATTTGCCCACACCTTACCGAGTACATCCAGATTTTTATTGTTAAATGCGAAGTAAAAGGATTCCATTAGCAGTCTCGCCCCCTCGACTCCAGATTCACGAATCCCATCAATCCTGTTTACAGAATCGCGGCCATAAGCTCTTTGCGAACAACTCATCATGCGCTCACCTCCTGACTAACGACATGTCGATTCTCAATTAATTTCCAGATCGAGACGATGTGAAACCACAGCCAAAGCGGTGCGGGAAGGAATACTGCATACATCATGGTATGGTAAGGAGTAAGCGTAGGTAACAGAACCAGAGATAGCGTACTGGCGACTATCAAAATATCCGCCACGCCAAAGATATTGGCAAACCAGGCTCGACGTATCCCGTCAGCTCCCCTGGCTAAGGCGAATGCAGCAATGAGTCCGAAAAAACCGGCGGCAATATGCGTCCAACCATCCAGAATGCCGAATGTTTTAGGCAGGCTGCCAAGACTCGCCATCATTAAAAAGTTTGCGCCGAAAAATACCCGTATGCCTTGCATCAGCATCAATTGCTGTTGGTCGAGCGCCAAAAGCTGCTCGCGGATTTGGGGAACCAGAAACAGCATGGCTCCAACAGCGCCCACAGCCAGAAAAACAATCGCAAGAAAAGTAATGCCGGATACGTCGGCAGAAAAAATGCTTTTTGTAGACAGCCCCAGATGCAGTACAGCAAGCCATGCCAACATCCCTATGCCAATATCTACCGGCAGCTTGCCATTTCCCTTGCCCAGAGAAATAACCCAAAGCGTATAGATAATCATCGCGATATCAAGCCCTATAGCGAACCAAACAGATGTAATTTCAGACATGTTGAATACCCCCTCGTTTAGATGTAATGTAGCGCACAGTATAATAACGCGCTGAGGTTGTAACAATGCTCGAAATAACTAAAAATAATGCCGAAACGACTGATAATATCCATTATGATGTATTAAGCGATGTTTTGAGTTCTTTGCGGGTTAGCGGCAGCATTCTTCTTAATGAGGACTACGCGTCGCCTTGGGCTATCGCCATCCCCAATGCAGAACGATTGCGGACGGCTCTGCAAGCTCAAACCGGCGCCCATGTGATCGCTTTTCACTTTGTCAAACGCGGATATATCGAAATCACGCCCGATAATGGGGAGCCGACAATCATCGAAGCGGGAGAAATGGCAATCTGCTTTGGCGGCGCTGCCCACCGGATTTCGCAAGGCACGGATGTAAAAACCGTATCGGCTGAAGCATTACTTACCGGCAGTAATAATCCCTTTCAACCGGAGGAGAAACATAGAATACGCAGTACTTCGCTGATGTGCGGCGTTTTCATGATGCATAACGTAAAGCTCAACCCGCTATTTGCCTCGCTTCCACCGCTGTTTCATGCCTCGGCTCTACGCCCCGGAAGTCTGCATAATTTGCCGGAGGTTCTTGACTGGATGACCAAGGAAACCGGGCAAATGCAGCCGGGCAGCACTTATGTGATTGACCGTCTTTTGGAGTTACTGTGTGTTGAAATTCTACGCTCACATATAGAGACTGTTACAACCTCAAAATCGGGATGGCTGGCCGGAGTTAAAGATCCGGTTGTTGGTAAAGCAATATCCATGATCCATTCCCGGCCCGGCGATAACTGGTCGGTAAAGCGTCTGGCACAAGGCGTAGCAATGTCTCCATCACGATTCGCAGCACGCTTCTCGGCTGCGTTAGGGGATAGTCCGATGGCCTATGTGACGAAATGGCGAATGAATGTTGCCGGGCGGCTTTTGGATGAAACCCAACAAGGCATTGGAGCGATCGCCGCCGATGTCGGATACGATAATGTAGCCGCGTTTGCAAGAGGTTTTAAACGGCATTTGGGGGTTCCGCCCGGAGCGTGGCGCACTCGCCGGCACTAAATGGCTATGCTCGAATAAACCCGGCGCCTTAATTATGCGCTATGAAATTTTATCGAAGGGCAAGGTCAATCGGGACATGCAGGTTAAATATGCGCTTTATCAAGAAACAGGAGGAACCGATTATCCTGTACCTCATTGAGGGGATTGTCATGCCGCATTTATTTTCTGAACTGTCGATTGATTTAAATGAAATCTTTGACTCGTTTAATGCTAAATAGGCTTCACTGCGAGCCCTCTCATGGCTAAAAACTGATCTGCATGCCCAGTTTTAAAGCCAGCTGTTGCTCTGCACGGCCTTTATTAACCGCGATTTCAACCAAATCGCTGGAATTTTTATACCAAAAAGCCTGCTTCTCTTCCACTGCGCTGAAAGTGTCGGCCTGTTTGATCGCAATACCGTGAATATTTAAAACTTTGCCGGCAAGCCCTTCGTGATACCGCAATCCAGTCATCGCATTGCCGTAATAATCGAAATAAATCACTTCAGCCAAATCATGGGGCCAAGCGCTTAAATCATTCCGGTCAAAGGGTTGCAATAAGTCATCGGCCGCATTGATAGCCAGCTTTGCGGCAACGGGGGCGAATAAGTCCCGGCCGTGAAAACTCGTTGAGCAATGTTCCGGTTTCCAGATAATTTCCGACCATTGCGCATCTTGAGCCTGAACGGCGACGGTATTCAACAAGCCGTTATCCGGTCCGACAAAGGTTTGCCCGTCAGCCTGCAATACAACGGCTCTGCGTACATCGCCAACGCCCGGATCAACCACGGCCAGGAAAATGCTGTTTGCAGGAAAACTGTACCGCAGTGCGGCCAATAGATAGGCACTGAGTCGAGGATCGGCTGTTGGTGCATTGCTCAACAGATTAATAACAGGGACATTCGGAGCAGTCAGTCGTAACACCGATTCCATTTGCCCGACATAAGGACCTGACGGGCCAAAGTCGGTAAAAAGAACGATGCAGCTCACTGAGCCAATACGTCCAATCCGGCATTCGCCGCGCCAGTTCCCGACTGGCTAGCGGCATACACCCCATCCCTGGCGATAAATGTCATGACCTGCTCTTCGGCTTGCGGGTTCCGCATTAGTCCGGCAAAATCGAATAGCTGGGTATCGGCCAACTGTGACGGCGCGACATTTTGCAGGCTGGTAAAAATAGTCTCCAAGCGCCCCGGAAACTGTTTATCCCAACCGTTTAACATGATTTTCATCGCTTGGCGTTGCAGGTTTTCCTGAGAGCCGCACAAGTTACACGGAATAATCGGGTAGTTTTTAAATGCAGCAAGGCGTTCTATGTCTTTTTCGCGGGTGTATGCCAAAGGCCGGATGATGATGTTTTTCTTATCGTCGCTTAACAGCTTGGGCGGCATGGCTTTTAGTTTGCCGCCATAAAAAATATTCAGAAAAAAGGTTTCAAGAATATCGTCGCGATGATGACCCAAGGCTATTTTGGTGACATTGTTCGCTTCGGCGTAACCGTACAAAGTGCCTCGCCGCAAGCGTGAACACAGCCCACAGGTGGTGTTGCCTTCGGGGATAACCCGCTTGACCACGCTGTAGGTGTCTTTTTCGATAATATGATACGGCACGCCCACCGATTCGAGATATTCCGGCAATACATGTTCCGGGAAACCGGGCTGCTTCTGGTCCAGGTTGACCGCAATCAGTTCGAATTCAACCGGCGCGGTTTTTTGCAAGTGCATCAGGATGTCCAGCAGGGTGAAGGAGTCCTTGCCGCCGGACAGGCACACCATGACCTTATCGCCATTTTCGATCATGTTGTAGTCTGCAATCGCATCGCCGACCGTGTGCCGCAATTTCTTTTGCAGCTTGTTAAACTGGGTTCTGGATTTTTGGTTTGGATCTGACATGGTCAGAGATATGAAGTATTTGAAAGAAAAGGATAAAAGCCTATCACCACGAAGACACGAAGAGCACGAAGAATAAAACTTCGTGCTCTTCGTGGTGAATAAAAGATTTCGTTAAGCGTTGTAACGCTGAAAGATCAGGGTAGCGTTGGTGCCGCCGAAACCGAAGCTGTTCGACATAATGGTGTTTAAGGCGATGTTGTCTTTACGTTCACGCACGATCGGAATGCCTTCTGCGCCCGGATCAAGCTGGGTGATGTTGGCCGATGCGCTGAGGAAGTTTTCCTCCATCATCAACAACGAATAAATCGCCTCATTAACACCCGCCGCACCCAGCGCATGGCCTGTCAACGACTTTGTCGAACTCACTAACGGTACGTTATCCTGGCCGAACACATTGCGCAAGGCTTCAAGTTCTCTGGTATCGCCGACTGGCGTACTGGTGCCGTGAGCATTGATGTAATCGATCTTGCTACCGCCGATAGTCGCCATCGCCTGTTGCATGCAACGTACAGCGCCTTCTCCTGAAGGTTGAACCATATCGTAACCGTCGGAGGTAGCGCCGTAACCGGTCAATTCCGCGTAGATTTTCGCGCCGCGCGCTTTGGCATGTTCCAGTTCTTCAATCACCAAAACACCGCCGCCACCGGAGATAACGAATCCATCGCGGGTTTCATCATAAGGCCTTGAAGCCGTAGTCGGCGTGTCATTGTATTTGGAAGACAACGCCCCCATCGCGTCGAATAACATCGACATAGTCCAATGAACTTCTTCTCCGCCACCGGCAAATACCACATCCTGCTTGCCCATCTGGATCAATTCCATCGCATGACCGATACAGTGGGCGCTGGTCGCACAGGCTGAGCTGATCGTATAATTGACACCTTTGATTTTATAAGGTGTCGCAAGACATGCAGTATTAGTGCTGGACATGCTTCGGGGCACCATATACGGGCCCACTTTTTTGATGCCTTTTTCGCGTAAAATATCCGCCGCTTCAACAATGTTTGAGGTTGAAGGACCGCCGGAACCCATCACCAAGCCGGTTCTGAAATTCGATACTTCCGATTCGCCCAAGCCGGAATCATCAATCGCTTGCTGCATGGCAATATAGTTGAACGCCGCGCCATCGCCCATAAAGCGTTTTATTTTACGGTCAATGAAGGTATCCAAATCTATATTGATAGGTCCGTGAACATGACTTCGGAAACCCATTTCCTGATAAACGTCTGAAAAAACGATTCCTGAGCGGCCTTCTCTGAGGGAATCGACAACCTCTGTTCGGTTATTCCCAATGCTGGAAACAATGCCTAAACCGGTGACTACGACTCTTTTCATTGTTAACGCCTCTAAAAATCTTCGGTGGAAGTAAATAAGCCAACCCGTAAATCGGTAGCCTCATAAATCACTTTGCCATCGACTTCCATGGTGGCATCAGCGATACCCATAACTAACTTCCGCATGATCAATCTTTTTAAATTGACTCGATAAATCACTTTCTTCGCGGTGGGCAGCACTTGTCCGGTAAATTTAACTTCACCCACGCCCAAAGCGCGTCCTTTACCGGGACCGCCCATCCAGCATAAAAAGAAACCGACCAACTGCCACATCGCGTCCAGCCCCAAACAACCGGGCATCACAGGATCGCCTTGAAAGTGACAGTCAAAAAACCATAAATCAGGCGTTATATCCAGCTCAGCAATGATTTCGCCCTTTCCGTAGGTACCGCCTTCATCCGTAATAAGGGTAATACGATCCATCATTAACATATTCGGTAGAGGCAATTGCGCATTT
>DAINRH010000057.1:0-13313 GCA_036741905.1 Methylobacter sp.
TGGTTCTTGGCTATGAGTTCTGAAATATGTGATTTGGCTTCTGCTACGGATACTTGTGTAGTTGTCATATGTTATTCCCAGTAATTGCCTTTTGGTCATTATGACTTGCCTATAAACGTTTTTCAATGAAGTGCCGTAAGCCAATGAACCCCAACTATTTTCCAGTTACCGAATAGTCATTCACTTAAGGTCATTTCCATGAAAAAACATACCCGAATTACGCATTATTTTCTTACCACGAAGACACGAAGAGCACGAAGAAAAAGCAGAAACTTCGTGTCCTTCGTGGTGAATAAAAAATAAATTATACGAGGTATATTCTTTACCAGACATCGTCTAAATTGCGCCCTTATCCAACGCTTTCAAGTGCTTTAACTTTTCCTTGATCTTGATTTCCAAGCCCCGGTCTACCGGCTGGTAATATTGCCTGCCCGCCAACTCATCGGGAAAATAATTTTCCCCGGCGGCATAGGCTTCCGGTTCGTTATGGGCATAGCGGTATTCCTTGCCGTAATCCAGCGATTTCATCAGCTTGGTCGGCGCATTTCTTAAATGTACCGGCACACCCAAACTTCCGCTTTGTCTGGCATCGGCCATTGCCGCGTTGTAAGCCATATAAACCGCATTGCTTTTCGGTGCGCAAGCCAGATAAACGACGGCTTGCGCCAAGGCCAGCTCGCCTTCGGGGCTGCCTAGGCGCTCCTGGGCTTCCCAGGCATTGATGCAAATCTGCAAGGCCCTGGGATCGGCATTGCCTATATCTTCGGAGGCCATCCTGACGACGCGCCGGGCCAGATAGGACAAGTCGCAGCCGCCATCCATCATCCGGCACAACCAGTATAGCGCGGCATCGGGCGAACTGCCGCGCACCGATTTGTGCAGCGCCGAAATCTGGTTATAAAATTCTTCGCCCTGATTATCGAAGCGCCGCACGCCGCCCGACAGCACTTCTTTGGCAATGACCTCGTTAACCACTTGCCCGCCCTTGGCGGCGGCAAGTTCTACGGCAATTTCCAGCAAATTGAGCAGTCTTCGGGCATCACCGTCGGCCGCCTGGGCGAACTGCTGTTTTATGTCGTCGGCCATTTCGATAGCCAGTCCGCCCAAGCCGCGCACTTTGTCGCTCAGGGCTTTATCGATCACCGCCAGTAAATCATCCGCCGTTAAGGCGTTCAGCACATAGACCCGCGCCCTGGACAATAACGCATTATTCAGCGCGAAAGACGGGTTTTCGGTGGTTGCGCCGACAAAGTAAACCGTGCCGTCTTCGACATGCGGCAGGAAGGCGTCCTGCTGCGACTTGTTAAAGCGATGCACCTCATCGACGAACAAGATGGTGCGCCGATGTTGTTCCAGCTGGATTTTTTTGGCCTCGGCTACCGCCGCCCTTATTTCCTTGACGCCGGACAGCACCGCCGAAATCGGCATGAACTCGGCATCGGAATGCTGGGCAATGAGCCGCGCCAGCGTGGTTTTGCCGGTACCCGGCGGTCCCCAGAAAATCATCGAGTGCAAACGGCCCGAAGCAATGGCTTCGTAAAGCGGCTTGCCGGGTTTGAGGATATGTTGTTGACCGACGTAATCGGTCAGCGCTGCCGGCCGCATCCGGTCGGCCAATGGCGTGGTTAAATCATCGAAAAGCATACATGAGGTTCAAGGTACAAGGTTAAAGGTGACTTGAACCTTTGACCTTGCACCTTGAACCTGCTCCTCATCAATCAGAAAAAACATCGACGCCCTTCGGCGCAGTAAACTCAAACAGCGTCTGCTTTAACGGCGGATTCAAAATGACATTGGAAAAATAAATACGCGTCAGCTGGCCGAAGTTATCGCTCAACTCCATACCGCCCAACGAATCGTTATTCAACCCAATCAAAACGTACTTAAAACTGCTTTCCTGGTTTTTAGGCAATAACTTTATCCACATTAAATTACCGTCGACGCCCTGCTGTTCCATGGTGAAGTTGTCGTCCAATGATATTTCGCCGCTTAATAATAATGCAGGCGTTGAACCCACGGATTCATCGAGTTGTTTGACGGTAACCTGTTCTAAATCGGTATCATAAAACCAGACTTTTCCCGACGTAGAGATAATCTGCTGTTGGAACGGTTTTAAATAATCCCACCGAAACTTTCCCGGCCGTTGCAGGTAAAAAACGCCGTAACTGGTTTGAGTGGGGTTGCCCGCTTCATTAATCAATACCTGCTTAAAATCAGCAGTGAGTGACTTTGTGTTCTTCAAAAACGCTTTCAGCTGCTTGACCGGCTTGTCTTCTGCGTAGCCTGTTGTATTAAAAAGCAGCATTGCGAGCAATCCTGCAAAAATTGTAATTTTACTCATAAATACCCTGGTTAATTATTCGGTAACAATTCATTAACCAATGTTTCAAATTGATTAACGGGTGAATCGACGCATGGCGAAGATTCTTCCGGCGCAGAGCCGACGATAAAGGGATACTGCTTCGCGCCGGAGCAATTTTCATTCGCCGCCAAGCCGTTAGCCGGATCGACCCAGGCCATCTTAATGTTATCCGGCTGAATCAAGGTCACCGGCTGGGTCGAAATCTGTTTCATTAACGATGTCCAAACCTGCAAAGCGCCGGTTGCCCCGGTTAATCCGGCCGGTTTGTTATCGTCCCGGCCAATCCAGACCACCGATAAATAATCCCCCGTATAACCGGCAAACCAGCTGTCTTTTGCATCATTGGTGGTGCCGGTTTTGCCGACCAAGCCATAGTCTGCCGGAAAAGATGCATATGCCGAGCGTCCGGTACCTTCATGCATGACTTCCTGCAAGATAGTATTGACGATATAGGTTACCGCCGGATCGAGCACTTGCCTCACGGTAAACGGGTAACTTTGCAAGCGTGTGCCGTCGGCTGCAACCACTGCCCTGATACCCTTTAACGGCGTTGAAAACCCGTCGCCGGCCAATGTTTGGTACATCTGGGTTACTTCCATCGGCGTTAATTGCGCGGCCCCGAGCAGAAACGACGGAAACAGGTCAACCGGCCGGGTGATGCCCATACTTCTTAATGTTTTAGCAACCCTGGCTACGCCGATATCCATCCCTATCCGAACGGTAGCCAAGTTGTAAGAATGCGCCAGTGCCGTATGAAAGCCTACCATGCCGTGTTCTTGGTGATCATAGTTTTTAGGGCTCCAGTCGTTGCCTCCCGCTCCCCTGACCAAAATGGCGGTATCGCTAACCGGCGTGGTAATGGTGTACTTGTCGGAATATTCCAGAGCCGTCAAATACACGACCGGCTTGATTAATGAGCCGATCGGCCTGACCGCATCCAACGCATGATTAAATCCGGCACTGGACACTTCACGACCGCTCATCAGCGCGGCTATTTCGCCGCTATCTCTACGCGTCACTACAGCTGCGGCTTCAAGGTCATTCGCTTTGGGCAGTTTTTCCAACTGCGCCAATTTTTTAGACAGCGTGTCTTCCAGCGCATCCTGAACCCGCGTATCCAGCGTGGTGAAAATCCTCAGCCCCTGAGATGTTAAATCTTCCTCTTTGTATTCCTGTTTTAATTGCCGTTTGACCAGATCGAGAAAGCCGGGATAGCGATTGGTTGAACGGTGGGTATTGGCAATCACATTTAAGGGCTTTGCTGTTGCCGCAGCCGCTTGCTCTTTAGTGATATAGCTTTCCGCTTCCATCTCTTCCAACACCAGATTGCGCCGTTGCAGCGAACGGTCCGGATAGCGTCTTGGATCGTATTCAGACGGCCCGCGAACCAACGCAATCAGCGAAGCGATATGCTCCAACGGCAGATCCTTTAGAGAACTGCCGAAATAAAACTCACTCGCCAAACCGAAGCCATGCACGGCGCTGGCGCCATCCTGTCCCAGATAAATTTCATTCAAATAGGCTTCCAGAATTTCGTCTTTGCTGTAGCGATATTCCAAAATCAGCGCCATCAAGGCTTCTTTGACTTTACGCGTCAAACTGCGTTCCGAGGTCAAATAAAAGTTTTTGACCAGCTGTTGAGTGATCGTGCTGCCGCCTTGCACCATGTGGCCGGCAAGCACATTCATCCACATTGCCCTGGCGATGCCCTTAAATGAAATGCCGATATGCTGATAAAAATCCCGGTCTTCCGAAGCCAGCAAGCCCTTGATAAGCATATCAGGCGCTTCTTCCAGCTTAATCAAGATCCGGTCTTCTTTTATGGTGGGATATAAACTGCCGATTTGCACGGGATCGAGCCGTACAATGGCGAGATCTTTAGTTTGCGTCGCATCAACGATATTGGTGATGCCTGACGCGGTAAAATTCACCCGCATAACGCTGCTGGGCTGGGCTTGATCCCAGAAAGTAAACTCTCTGGTTTTTACGCTGATTTGCGAACCGCTTTTGAAATAGGTGCCTTCCGAAGATAAATGAACATCCAGTCGATAATGCAGGGTCTGCAATAACTCTTCAAACTTCGCGGCAGTCAGGTTATAGCCGGCATAGAGTTCTACCGGACTGGCATAAACCCGCGCGGGAATAGCCCAGCGTTTGCCTTCAAATTGAGTACGAACGTTGTAATCCAGGTATCCCAGATAACTCAGCAACATAAACGCAAATCCAAGCATGGATACCAGTACTGTGTTTCTCAACCAATGGGACGTTGATTTTTTAGTTGGTTTTTTGGACACCGGTTTTTTAGTGTCGTACCTGCCTGATCCGCTTTTTTTGGATTTTTCTGCCATAACCTCTTACAACATTCTCTTAATTAACGACTGTTATTATACATAAATTAGTATCGCCTGAATCGGCAACCCTCTGTTATCCGCGTTTATATAAGCAACACAATTTTTCCGGTGCTATGCCCCGTTTCTATCAGCTCATGCGCCTTGGCGGCCTCTGCCAACGGCAACTGCTTGCTGATATGGGTTTTTAACAGTCCTTTATCAAGCCACTGCGCGCATTGCTTTAAAATCTCAACGTGTTTGTCTCTTGCCTCGGGCAAATCTCTAAGCATCGGCGTTAGCATCAGCTCGAAACCAATTAATAAATTGCGCATCCGGGCTTCAGCCAGACTCAACTCACCCGGATCGAGCAAGGTCACCAGGCGACCGAAGTGCGCTGTCGCCGGGATGCTTGCTTTAAACACCTCGGCACCCACGGTATCGAAAACCAGATCGGCGCCTTTGCCGCCGGTCAGTTCATTGACCGCATCGGCAAGACCGTCTTGCATATAAAGGATCGCTTCATCAGCGCCCATCGCTTTGACAAATTCCGCTTTTTGCCCGGAACGCACCGTAGCAAGCACTCGGGCTCCTTTTAGTTTTGCCAATTGTATCGCTACATGCCCTACGCCTCCGGCTCCGGCATGAATCAGCACGGTTTGCCCGGCTTGCAATCCGCCGCGCTCGAACAGGCCGCCCCATGCGGTAATCAACACCAGCGGCAGTGCCGCAGCCTCGGCAAACGAACAAGTCTGCGGCATTAAACCGACCCAGCGTTGATCAAGCACCGTGTATTCGGCGTAATTACCCTGTTCACGACCTAACCCGCCATGACAAAACCAGACTTTATCGCCCGGTTTGAAGCGGCTGACTGCACTGCCTGTTTCTATGACTTCTCCCGCTCCGTCACAGCCCAATACCGCGGGCAATGGATGATCGTAAAGCAAGCCGTTACGTCTGATCTTGGTATCGACAGGGTTGACACCCGCGGCCTTAAGCCTGACTTTAACCTGTGTTGCCGTAGAAATTTCCGGCTCGTCAATATCGTGCAATTCCAGAACGTCGGAATTACCGATGGCCGTCATCATTATTGCTTTCATGTTGTTAGCCTTTTTTTGATAAAAATGTACCGTTTTATAACTTAATGAGTGCTGAATCACTAAAGCTCCAACCCTGATTCTTAATCAGCCAGCCATTGCCGCCGATAATCCTGATAATCGTAGTGTTTCAATTTTTTCACCCGCAAAGAATTGCTCAGGTAAATATCCGGCAGGTTATAGCCATTAAACCGATTCGCCTTAATCAGGGTGTAAGCGCCGACATTTTTAAAAACCACTTTATCTCCTACTTCCAAGGGTTCTTTAAATCGATATTGTCCGAACACATCGCCCGCCAGGCAGGTACAGCCCGCCAGGATAGCGGCATATTGTCCGTCGGGTTCGTGCTCATGTAATTCAGGCTGACGCTGATATTCAAATACTTCGGGATTATGGTTGATCGAGGTATCCAGTATGACGATGGTTTCACCGTCACTGACAAAACGATCGAGCACCGTCGCCACTAAATGCCCGGCTCGACCTACGATCGCTTTGCCTGGCTCAATATAAACCTCAACGCCAAAATCATGTTTCAGCTTATTGACCACATCAACAAACGGGCTATGGTCTTCAATTTGACCGAACAAATAGCCGCCGCCGATATTCAACCATTCCAATTCAGCTAATCCTGCCCCCAAATATTGCCGAAGCTTATCGATAGTTTTAATTAACGGGGTGTAATCCGTGGCGGAAAACACGTTATGAACATGCAATCCTTCAATTCGATCCAGGCAAATCGATTGACACAACGCTTCAATAGCCACGCCCAACTTTGAATGCTGCCGACAGGGGTCGAATCGATCGTCATGCAGAAAAGACAATTTCGGATTAACTCTTAAGCCGATTGAAGACTGCGCCCCAGCTGTCTCAGAATACCGTTGATACTGGGGCAAAGAATTAAAGCTGATATGCGAACACAGCACACTTAACTCTTCAAGTTCATCAGGCCTTATACCGGGCGTAGTCAAGTGAATGCTGCCCTGCCCTGCCAAAATCTGTGCTGAGTCCTGTCGAAGCATCTCATTGGCCAGCCGCGCTTCAAATAAGGAACTGACTGAAAAGCCGTCAACAAACGGCTTCGCCAACTCCAAGACGGCTGAAAAAGGCAATGATTTTATGGAATATAAAATCTTGCAGCCGGATTGGCTTCTTAGCTCAGCCAATACATCCAAGGCCTTGGCAATTTCTATTTCATCCAAAACAAAAGCTGGAGAGGAATAGATGCTGTCTTTCAATACTTGAAAATCCATCAGTTAGAAAACTGCCGTCCTTTACCGGCATAAAGGTTTTTTTCCGTCATTACAATATCCATCATTACATCATGAGCATCCATGGCGACTTGCTCAACCAACTGAGATTCAAAACAAACGCCGATTAATACGGCGTCGGCTCTGACACTCGCCAACAAACGATCATAATAACCCGCGCCATTACCCAAGCGCCCGCCATTTCGATCGAAAGCCACGCCCGGCACCATCACGCAGTCAAGCTGTTCAAAGGCAACTTCTTTTCCCAACTCGCCCCAACGTTGTTTGGGCGGCTCTAAAATCCCCCACGTTCCCGGAACCAGTTCTGCAAAATCCTCCAACCGCCATAAACCCAGTTTATTGCGCCCTTGCTCATCTTTAGTGCAGTAGGGGATGACTATACGCTTACCAGCTTCCAGTTCGCCTAACAATGCCGATTGAGTCCTGACTTCCGAGCGGCAATGGACATACCACATCACCGTTTCGGCCTGTCGATAAACCGGGTGCGCTACGAATTGCGCGCAAATAGTCCGACTTATCGCTTCCTTATCTATTTGCTTATTGCGGGCATCATAAGCCAGGCGCCTTTGCCGGTTTTTTAGATCATTCATGTCCGCCAACCTTTAACTAAAACAACAATATGCATTGCAACCTCGAAAACATAAAACTGTTTCAATAATACACAGGTTCAACACGGCTTTAAAACTCAAATGCGCATGGGCATTTTTATTCTGCTGTGTTTTCTTTTATACTTAGCGGATAAATACATAAAGGAGATACCATGGAAAAGCCGTTCATTTTACATATGCTAACCACAGCTAAAAACCTGAGTCCGTTTGATGTCAATATGGCATTGGATGCGGGCTGGGTTTCCGCTTTACCCTATACCAATGTTGAACCCAGCGAAATTCAAGGCTTAGTGCAGGACGCTATTTTTTCGCGCAGCCCTAAAAATTTAAAACGCACCGGAATATTCATTGGCGGACGCGATACCAAACAAGCTATGGATATGCTGAACATAGCCAAACGCTCAATGTTCGCTCCTTTTGAAGTTTCCGTATTTGCCGATCCTAGCGGAGCATTTACTACCGCAGCCGGTATGGTTGCGGCAGTTGAACGTGAACTGATGGCTAAATTCAACACCACTCTGGAAGGAAAAAATATCCTGGTACTGGGCGGAACCGGACCTGTTGGCCAAGTAGTCGCTGTCATCGCAGCCCAAGACGGAGCAAAAGTAAAACTCATTGGACGTCAACTGGATAAAGCTCAAGCCATTGCCGACATGTGCAACAATGAATTCGGCGAAGGTAAAATTACTATTGAAGCCGGCGCAGATGCGGACAAAGCGGAATACATCAAAACTGCCGATGTTGTTTTTGCAACCGGCGCTGCCGGTATTGAATTATTAAGCGCGGAACTTATCGCATCGGCTCCGCAACTCAAAGTGGCCGCCGACGCAAATGCCGTACCGCCGGCCGGCATCGCGGGCGTTGACGCCTTCCATAACGGCACCGCCATTGAGGGCTCAAAAAGTGGCGCTGTCGGCTTAGGCGCTATGGCAATCGGTAACATTAAATTCCAGACTCAAGTCCTATTGTTGAAAAAAATGATCAATAGCGACAAACCTGTTTATCTGCATTTTGAACATGCTTTTGAAACCGCAAGAGAATATATTAAATCAAGCTCTTGAGTCTAACCTTTCGGATTAACCTGCATAATAAACAAGGAACCCTAATGGCAAAACGCAGCATTCTTCATATGCTTGACCCCATGCCGAACAATAGCCCATTCGACATTAACATGGCTCTGGATGCAGGATTTGATGTGCTTATCCCATATAACAACGTCAAATTGGATAGCGTTTATGGACTTACTCAAGATGCCACCTTCTCCCGCAGCCCATCAGGCGTAAAACGCACCGGAATTTTTATCGGCGGCCGCGATTTAGGCTTGGCCATGGACATGCTGAAAACAAGCAAACAAGCCATGGTCCCGCCTTTTGATGTCTCGGTTTTTGCCGATCCCAGCGGTGCTTTTACCACGGCTGCGGCATTAGTTACTTGTGCCGAGAAAGAACTGAAAGCAAAGCATCGTAAAGAACTGAAAGATTGCTCCGTTGTTATTTTTGGCGGAACAGGCCCCGTCGGTATTGCTACAGGCATTATCGCCTCATTAGCCGGCGCCGATGTGACAATAACGGATCACTTATCAGTTGATACAGCCCTGGATGTTGCTAAAGCCTACAATCGTCGCTTTAATTGCACGCTTAAAGGGGCGTTGGCCAATTCCGACGCCGATAAAGCCCGACTGGTGGCTCATACCGACATTATTTTCTGCACAGCCAAAGCGGGCATTCAGGTTTTAAACGCAGGCGTATTAAAAGAGGCCGCACAGCTGAAAGTGGCCGGCGATGTTAATGCCGTTCCGCCTTTCGGTATAGAGGGCGTTAAAAACGACGACTGCGGCGAACCGCTCATCCATGCGACAAATGCCCAAGGCGCAATAGGTATCGGCGCTTTAGCTATTGGGAACGTTAAGTTTCAACTACAACATGAATTACTAAAAGCAATGCTGGGGCCTGAACAGCCTCTGTTTATTGACTTTAGATTTGCATTTAACAAGGCCAGGGAAATGCAGTTCGGCCCCGGCGTAAACTGAAATAACCAGCAAGTCAAACTTTACTAACGTCTCAGATTTCCGCAATTTAACGTGGAAATCTGAACCTTCTTAAATCAAGGCGTCATCGATATAACTGAATTTAATCGCCAGGCGGATTAATTCAACATCATTTTTTACATGCAACTTACTGTAAAGACGATAACGGTAAGTATTTACTGTCTTGTCACTCAAAACCAACATTTCCGACATTTCCTTGATGGTTTTCCCCTGAAGAATTAAAGTAACAACTTCGGCTTCTCTTTGGGAAAGCAGTGCAAATGGCGATTCATTGCTTCCAGGCAAGCCCTGAAAAGCCAGATTGTTAGCGACCTCGGAACACAGGTAACGCTTACCCTCCATTACCCTCCGAATTGCATTAATCATCTCATCTACAGGCGACCCCTTAGAAATAAAACCTAGCACGCCAAGCTTGAGTAATTGATGCGGAATAGGGCCGTCATTGTGAACGGATAAGGCTATAATCTTTACGTCAGCGTCCTGTTGCAGAATTCTACGACAAGCTTCTACGCCACCTATCCCAGGCATGTTAACATCCATCAATACAACATCCGGCGACAGGGTAACAACCGTATCAACAGATTCTTCACCGGATTTAGCCACACCGATAACAGTTATATCTTCGGCATCATTCAATAATGATTCAATTCCGGTTCGAACAAGCTCATGATCATCAACAAGCAGAACACTAATCATAACTTTTTTCATCCCTTTATCGATTAATTATAAAACAGCCGGTTATAAAAAAATTGCCGCATTTCCACTTTGAAAGGCCACTAATATACATTATATATCCGTATTTATACATAAGTAGATTTACCCGCATTGATGTAATATGATTTTATCGCATAGCAAGTCATCAACACCCACATAATCAACATGTTCCGACATTATTACAAAATGAAATTCAGTAAACCCTTAATGAAAACACTTCCAAAAAGAGTTAATTACTCAACAGCATTGGGTATTTTACTAAGCATTATCCTATTCATTTTCATTATTATATTTGCTGCCAATGATCCGCTTTCTTTTTTCAATTTGACAGGACTGGTGATTGTCGTTGGCGGTACTATTGCCGCTATTTTTTTAAGCTATCCCTTAAGAGATATTAAACACAGCTTGAAATCGCTCAAGCTTATTTTCTTTTATGAAAGCTTAAATCCTCAAAAGGAAGCCAACGAAATTATCGCCGTTTCTCAAATGTGGTTTAACAAGGATAAGCAGGCTATAGAAAACATTATCGACAACATCAACAACCCTTATTTAAAAACCGGCTTTCAACTTGTTGTAGACCATACGCCGATAGAAGATATTTTGTCGCTACTAAAATGGCGCATTGCCCGCTTAAGAGCCAAAGAAAAAGCCGAAGCCAGCATATTTTACAGCTTGGCCGCTTACTCTCCCGCATTCGGCATGCTCGGCACCCTGATAGCCATGATAAACATGCTGCAAATCATTGAGCTTAAAGATATAGCAGGCATAAGCTACAGCATGGGTACTGCCTTAATTACAACTTTTTACGGCCTCATCATGGCCAATCTTGTCTTTAATCCTATTGCCATAAAACTGGAAAGACGCACTGAACAGCGCATTATGATCATGAGCATGGTCATGGAGGGCATTACACTGATAGCAGATCGTCGCAGCCCGTCATTTGTACGAGAAACACTCAAATCATTCATTATGCACTATGACAATGAATTAAAAGACTGACGAGATTATCAACCCAGCCCGCATAATCCCTTAATAAACCGATCAAAATGAGTAAAGATCCATTTTTAAAATTACAATCCTCTCTGTCTTTAGAAGATTTACTGGCCCAACCAAGCACTCGCAACTCACAAAACTGGCTATTAACCTATCTGGATGTGTTTGTGCTCATCGTCATGCTGGTAATCACATTAATTACTGTAAGCGGCATAAACACGGAACAGCAACAAGCGGCCGCCAATAAACAGCGCGCAAAAACAGCAGCAGTAATCTGCCCCTCTGTTGCTACCGCTCCCGCCATAACCCCTCCGCCCCCCGTTGCTGTAGACAATGAAGCCATAAAACAAATCGCACCACTTACTGAACATAAAGTCGAAATACCACCGGATAACTCTAACACCAAAACTGAATCCATAGAAAATATCAGCATTGCCCCCACTAACACACCGGAAATTAAAGTTACGCCTGAAACCGTAGCCAATGCCAATACGGCTGACAGCCCGCAAGCCCCGGCCGGATTAACGAAAGAAAACAATTTACAACAACAATTAACCAAAGTAATTGATGAATTTGGTCTTGATAAAGCCGTCAACATAAAAGTCACCCAAGGCTATGCACAACTTGAAATTCAGGACAAAGTATTGTTTAAATCTTCAGAAGCAAATCTAACCGCTTCTGGCGGAGCCTTGCTCAAACGTCTTATGCCCTTATTCAAACAATCGGTAGGCCTAATTTTAATTGAAGGGCATACAGACAACATCCCCATCAAAACCGCCCAGTTTCCTTCTAATTGGGAATTGGGGGCCTCCAGAGCTACCAGCGTTTTACACTTTCTGGTCTTGCAACAACTAGACAGCAACCGTTTGCGCGCGATTACTTATGCAGATACTATGCCTATTGCCGACAACTCAACACCGGAAGGAAAAGAAAAAAATCGGCGCGTTAATATTTTAGTAAAGTTCGCAGAGCAATGAATTTAGTTATTTCTTGAAAAACCGGATAGCCACGCCCCCGATTATTTAACAAGCATGTCCCGGTGTTGTATTATAAAGCCTGAGTAATCTTAACAAAACGCCTACTTTTTGCCTTTTCCAGATCAAAGAGAGGCGATATCTTTAATAAAAAATAACCGGGGAAATTAATGACTGTTGGTGTTGACGATTTTAAAAAGGCTATGCAACTATGGGCCAGCGGTGTCACCGTTGTTACTACACACTCTGAAAAGTTCGGTCTTCAAGGCATGACAGTAACCGCATTTTCAAGCGTTTCAATCAATCCTCCCCAAGTATTGGTTTGCATTAATGAATCCGCCGACACCGGTACTGGCATTCAAGAAAGCCAGTACTTCGCTGTCAATGTTTTAAGCTCAACTCAACAAGATGTTTCCAACCAATTTGCCGGCGGCAGCAGCCAAGAACAACGGTTTGAAAATACACCGTGGACAAAGGGTATTACCGGAGTTCCCATATTAGATAACAGCATCATGTCTCTGGAATGCAAAGTCATAGAAAAAATTCATGCAGGCACGCACTGGATTATAATCGGTGAAGTACAAGACAGCATTTGCCGCTCGGGGAAACCTCTTTTATATTACCAAGGCACTTATCGGGAACTTATGATTCAACCATAATCAAGGTCGATTGACGCCGCTTATCTTGTGATATTGCCTCATCAAACCCGCATAAATTTTGCAATAAACCCCTCTCGTTCAAGGTTTTTTTGATAGCAACGTTTTGGTCATTATGGAATTATCTTTGAACCTAGTTAAAATATTTTGCTCTGTTCACATCTTTAATGCTATCATCTGGTCCAGCTAGAGTTTGAGCCGGCTTTATTTATGAAGCTGGGATTTGTAACGCCGACAAAAATTGGCGAATTTTTTTAAGTAAGAGTG
>DAINRH010000057.1:13385-20253 GCA_036741905.1 Methylobacter sp.
ATTGAACAAGAAGGTGGAAAAGATGTTTTTGTTCACCATAGTGCAATTAACGGCGCCGGTCGCAAGACCTTAAGGGAAGGCCAGAAAGTCACTATGGAAGTAACACAAGGCCAAAAAGGTCCACAAGCCGAGAATGTAACCCCAGCGTAACAAACTCATAAACTTGGCCCAAAAGTTAATTAATTTTTGGGCCAAGCTCGTATATGAGCAGTCTAATGGTTTTAAAAAGCAAGCCCCACTAAGACACGACTGAATTCGATAACTCATTGCGTTTGAGTAATCCATCCCAAATCTCAGCATAGTGCATTAACCGCACATATCTGCTGAGCTCATGCGTCGTCTGTTTTCGTTAAAAAAATTAACACTATCCCTGGCTATTCGGCCACATTAGCTGATTTAGCAATATGTCGCGGCATTTTTGTCGAAGATAACTCGCACTGTATTGTCATCAATGTCCTTAATCAAGAAAATTGAAGTCATGCGTAAATTGCCAAAACACAGCCGCATAAGCATCCCAGATCCACTCTCACGCTATACCCTCATCCTCGACAACTGATCATTAACCGCCTCTAACACTGCGACTAACAAATCTTGCTGCCCGGTCTGAAAATGTGCCGCATCGGTTTCTCTGCGCAGCCAAGTAAACTGACGCTTAGCCAATTGCCGGGTGGCGATAATAGCCCTTTCTGTCATTGTTTCAAAATCGTATTCGCCTTGCAGGTAGGACCAAGCCTGTCGATAACCGACCGCCCTGATCGACGGCATTTTTTCGGTTAAATCGCCGCGCATATAAAGCGCTTTCACTTCTTCAATAAATCCCTGCTCCAGCATTTGTTTAAACCGGCAGGCAATAAGATCGTGCAGAATAGCTCGGTCTTGCGGAGCAATAACCAGTTTTATTTTTTGATAGGGGATGTCTTGCGCTTGGGCTGCTGTAAAAAAAGACGTTAATGGTTTGCCACTGATTTCATAGACTTCCAGAGCGCGTTGCACACGTTGCGGATCATTGGGATGAATTCTCGCCGCCGATTCGGGATCAATCTCAGCCAGCCGGCTGTGCAGAACTTCGTTGCCCAGCCGCTCCAAATCCCGGTCGAACCTGGCCCGAATGTCCGGATCGGCTTCGGGCAACACCGCAAGCCCATTATTCAGGACGTTAAAATACAGCATGGTGCCGCCAACCAGTATCGGTATTTTCCCGCGCCGGGTTATGTCATCCATTAAGGCCAGCGCCTGTTTTCTAAACTGACCGGTAGAGAATGATTCGGCGGGATCAAGTATATCTATCAAATGATGCGGAATGCCGCCCCTTTCTTCCTGCGTGGGCTTGGCAGTACCTATATCCATGCCTTTAAATACAAGCGCCGAATCGACACTGATGATTTCGCCGTTAAGCGCTTGGGCAAGCTGCACTGATAAAGCGGTTTTTCCTGAGGCAGTAGGCCCCATCAAAAAAATAACAGGGGGATTGGGTTTATTTTGCATATGTCGGAATGTTTTAAAGCAAAGACAACCTGCTGAAAGATCGCACCTACGCAAGTATGAATTTATTGACCGCGCAGAAAAAATTTATCGAGATCGTTGGTCGACAATTCTATCCAGGTCGGCCTGCCGTGATTACACTGCCCTATTCTTTCGGTTTGTTCCATATCCCGCAACAAGGCGTTCATTTCGTCGATGGTCAGCCGACGACGGGCGCGTACGGCGCCATGACAGGCTACCCTGGCTAATATTTCATTGGATTTTTCCTGTATCCGCTGACTCATACCGTGTTCGGTTATATCAGCCAGCACATCGCGAACCAACGTTTCCATGTCGATATTGCCCAATAAAACGGGTATTGAGCGCAGGATAATGGTTTCCGGCCCGGAACGGTTGATTTCAAATCCCAACGTATTAAAAAATTCATGCTCCTGCTCGGCCAAATCCGCTTCCGCTGCACTAACTTTTATTTTAATCGGCAGCAACAAGGGTTGACTGGGTATAGCGCCGTTTTGATATTGCTGTTTTAATCGCTCATAGGCGACCCGTTCGTGCGCAGCATGCGCATCAACCAAAATGATGCCGTTAGGCGTTTCGGACAAGATATAGATATTGTGCAAATGTGCAATAGCGTAACCTAAAGGCCTAGTTTCCGGCCGGGCCGGTTGTACCGCCGGTTCCGCTTTTGGGTACAACGACGCATAAGCTTGTATAGCTTCTTCTACATGCAAAGGCAATGATGCTTGCTGCGGCGGTCTTGAGCTATAGGCCGTTTTATTATCAAAACCGGGCCTTGATTGTTGGGTTGCGCTATCGTTTAGCCAAGCTACATTGTTTGGCTTGGCGTCCGAGACAGGTTGTGTTTGCTGTGGAGATTCAGACTCCGATTGCTCGATTACGTGGTGTCCCGGCCTTAAATCGGCAAGCGAACGGTGCAATGCCGAAAACAGAAAATCATGTACCAACCGACCTTCCCTGAACCTGACCTCAAGCTTTGCCGGATGCGCATTGACATCAACCAGAGTCGGATCAAGCGTCAGATATAAGACAAAAACCGGATGCCGTCCATGAAACAAGACATCCTGATAAGCCTGTTTGACGGCATGGGAAACCAGCTTATCCCTGACCAGCCTGCCGTTGACATAGAAAAACTGCATATCCTGCTGACTGCGTGAAAAGGTCGGCAGCCCGACCCAGCCGCTCAATTGTAGACCCGACGCCGCAAAATCGATTTTGATTGAGTTTTCAATGAAGGCCGAGCCGCAAATACCGGCAACCCGTTGCTCTCGCTCACTCTCAGTTACCGCCGGCTTTAGATTAAGTATTTCCTTTTGATTGTGCGAGAGGATAAAACCAATATCAAAACGGCTCAACGCCATGCGTTTGATTAAAGTTTCTATGTGAGCAAATTCGGTTTTTTCGGCTTTTAAAAACTTGCGCCGGGCGGGCGTGTTGTAAAACAGGTCGCGCACATCAATGGTGGTACCTTGCGGATGCGGATCGGGTTGCGGATCAAAGTCCTGCTCGGTGCCGTCGGCATTAACGCGCCAAGCGCAATCGGCATCGCTAATGCGTGAAATCAGCGTGAGCCGTGAAACAGAGCTGATGCTGGGCAAGGCCTCGCCACGAAAACCCATGCTGACCACCTGCTCCAGGTCTTGCAAGCTGGCAATCTTACTGGTCGCATGCCGGGACAAGGCCAAAGGCAAGTCTTCTTTGACGATGCCGCAACCGTTATCCCTGATTTTTATCAGCCTTGCGCCACCTTGCTCGATTTCAATACTGACTTGACTGGCACCCGCATCAAAGCAATTTTCAACCAATTCTTTAACCACTGATGAAGGTCTTTCGACCACTTCGCCTGCGGCAATCTGATTAACAAGTTGAGTGGGGAGTGAATGGATACGCATCGACAAGCCTAAAGCAAAGAGCGTATTTTATATGACTGGAGACAATTATTCTCACTTCCTTGCCGGCATTGCGGCAATCGCCGCTTGACCTTGCCTTATCCCTTACATATCTAAAGCCGCCACCTTGCTTTCCGCGGGGATGTCTTTACTGAAATAACTGCGCACGCCATTAAAAATAGCACCGGCTATCTTGGCTTGATGCGCGGTATTGACCAACCTAAGCTCTTCCGAAGGATTGGAAATAAATGCCGTTTCTACCAAAATAGACGGCACATCAGGCGATTTCAATACCAAAAAACCGGCCTTTTGCACCGAGGCGTAATGCAACTCACCGATATGCTCGAAATTTTTCAGCACCTTTCTGGCAACATTCACACTGGCATCTTGCGTAGCCGTCTGAGACAAATCCAACAACACCGAAGCCAGCACGTCTTCTTTATCGTTAAGACTAACGCCGCCAACCAAGTCCGACGCATTCTCACTATTCGCCAGCCAACGCGCGGCCTCGCTGGTTGCGCCTTTGTTGGATAAGGTAAACACCGAAGCGCCTTTGACTGTTGAGTTCTGAAAAGCGTCAGCATGAATTGAGATAAATAAGTCGGCCTTGGCTGCCCTGGCAATTTGCATTCTTTTTCTAAGATCCACGTAATAGTCGCCTTTGCGAACCAAAACGGCCTTCATGCCCGGCTGCTGATTGATTAACCCCGCAAGTTTTTTGGCAATGGCAAGAGTGATTTTTTTCTCCTCGGTGCCATTTTGTCCATGAGCGCCGGGATCGTCCCCGCCATGCCCCGCATCGACCGCAACGACTATGTCTTTATCTCGTTTAGCGACTTTTATTGCTTCAACCGGACTGGCCGCGCTCTTTTTAGCTGCTTCCTTTGAGGATTCCTTAACAGGTTTTTCCACAATGGCTTTACTGTCGGCCACTTTAACAGGGGCCGTTTTACCGACCGTTGTTTTAAGCTCCACCTTCTCCGCAACCTTGGCCGATGCGTCCGGGGCTTTGCCCAACAACTCAATAACCAAGCGATGTCCATTCATGCTATTGGTTCTTAAGGACATATTTTTGGAGCTAATATCTCTTTTTAAGTCGACTACAATCCTTATATCGGTTTTATTTTTTGCGGCTACACGAACATGAGAAAACAGCGGGTGAGATGGCGCCGGTTGGCTTAATGCCTGCTTTACGTTGGCATTGCGCAAATCAATCACCAAGCGTGACGGATTATTCATCAAAAAAACCCGATGCTCAGGCGAGGATGTCACATCAAACAGCATTTGAGTTTGATCCGGCGTATTCCAATAACGCAATGCACTAATATTGATCTGTTCCGCATAACCGGGTACAGCCAATAACTGTAATCCAATAATAAACAAGACCTTCCAGTAACTTTCCATCGACATAACTCACAAAGTGATAATCCGGTTTAGATTATAGCAGTATGTGTTTGTTTTTCCAGACCAGTTACATATATTTTTTAATGCTAAGTAGTCTTACGTAGCTCTACCGACCGACCCAATCCATCCGTAACCAAGCTGATAACTCTATCCGGTTCAGGTAAAAAACCCTTGCCCATATCGGGCCACTCAATAAAACAGATGCAATCCTGATCGAAATAGTCTCTTATGCCTATCCATTCAAGCTCTTCGGGATCGGCAACCCGGTACAAATCAAAATGAAATATCTTGCGGCCGCCTACCGTATACTCTTCGACCAGCGTATAGGTCGGGCTTTTGACTGCGCCGGTATAACCCGCCGCCCTGAGAAAACCCCTGACCAACGTTGTTTTTCCTGCGCCCAGATCGCCATGCAGAAATATCAGGCATTTCGACGGCAATTCAGCCCAAAGCTTAGCGCCAAACTGCTCGGTCGCTTCAGTGTCTTTTAAATAGGTCTTCATCAAAATAACTTCTCATTAATAACAGGTGAATCTACAAAAAATCGATTAAAAACTTATCACCACGAAGACACGAAGAGCACGAAGTTTTATTTCTTCGTGTCTTCCGGGTGAATAAAAAAAATTTTAATCACCTGCGCCGATTTACTTATGAATGCCTTATCAATTTACCAATTGCCTGAGATAAGGCATTAAGTCACTGGCCAGCAGCCCTCTTTCCCCGTCTTTTTCAGCCGCCAAATCCGCCGCCAATCCGTGATTATAAACCCCTTGCTGCGCCGCATCCTGCAAAGATAAACCCTGAACCAACAAACCGGCAATCACCCCGGCCAATACATCGCCCATGCCGCCGGATGCCATGCCGGGATTTCCGGTATTGGAAACGACGAGTTGATGTTCGAATGCAATTAATGTCCCCGCGCCTTTAAGAATGGCAACACCACCGTAGCCCGCCTGAAGGGATAATGCAGCCGCAAACCGGTCTTTTTGAATGTCGGCAGTAGAGCAGTTTAAAAGCCGGGCCGCTTCGCCGGGATGCGGCGTTAAAATCCAATCCGGCTTTGTTGTCGGTACGGCAGCTAAAAGATTCAAACCGTCCGCATCGATAACCAACGGTTTTCCGGAACTTATCGCGGCATTAAACAACGTTTTCGCCCAATCGCTTTGCCCTAACCCCGGACCGACAACGACGGCATCGGCTTTTTCCAGCAACGCCGCCAGCTGTACGGCAGTTTCGACGCCATGACACATTAATTCCGGCCTGTTCAGATTCATCAGCCCGGCATGCTCGGCCCGTGTCGCGATGCTGACCAAACCGGAACCCACGCGCAAAGCCGCCTCGCCAGCCATTCTGGTGGCACCGGAATAGCCCAGCTCACCGCCTACGATCAGCACATGTCCGCAGTTACCTTTATGCGCGCAACGGTTACGACGCGGCCACGCCGTTTTGACGACACGCGTCGCCGTAGCTTGAAGCACATCAAACACATCAGCCGGCACTCCCAAATCCGCATAGCCAATCTCGCCGCAATATTCTGCCGCCTGCCCGGTGAATAAGCCCTGCTTCAGGCCGATAAAAGTCACCGTGCAATCGGCTTTTACCGCATAGCCCATCACGTTACCGGTATCGGCGCTTAAACCCGACGGAATATCCACGGCAATGACGGGGGACGAATGGGCATTGATGATCTGTATAGCTTCAGCGTAAAGTCCGATTACTGGTCTATCCAGCCCTGTACCCAGCAGCGCGTCAACCAGTACATCGGCATCAATAGCCTGTCCGGCCTGAAACGGCATAACCGTACCGTTGGCCGCACGGTATTTCCGGTAGGCGGTCAACGCATCGCCGTCGAGTTTTTCAGGGTCTGAAACCGCATAGACACAAACCTCCAACCCCGCTGCCAATGCCAGTCCGGCAATGATATAGCCGTCGCCGGCATTGTTGCCGGAACCGCAAAAAACCGCTACGGACCGGGCGTCCGGCCATTGTTTTTTGAGGCGCAGGAAAACCTCATGCCCCGCCCTGCTCATTAATTCAAAACCGGGAATGCCGCGTTCCTGTATCGCAATCCGATC
>DAINRH010000058.1:0-20156 GCA_036741905.1 Methylobacter sp.
AATCAGGAATTTCCAGCGTATGGGCTGGTTAATTCTGTATTTATTCGGCGCATCACCGGCCATTTGCAAAAGTTTCTTCAACAGCCGTCCGGCATTGGTGGCGCAATTTGAAGCGTTTGACAATGGCACGCTTTATCATCCTTATGCGACGTCTTTACGGATGAGCGACATCGGTTACAAGAGTAAAAATCAGGCTAATTTGAAAATCGATTACAACTCTATAGACGGTTACGTCAGTAGCTTGAGCGCTGCCATTAACACACCTTATCCCGAATATGAAAAAATCGGCACGTTGGTTGACGGCGAATACCGTCAACTGAACAGCAATATTTTGCAGATTGAAAACGAGTTTTACAGCACTATGCGGCCTAAGCAAATTGCCCAATCCGGCGAAAAACCGACCCTGGCGCTTAAACGTCGCGGGGTGCGTTACATAGAAATGCGTTCTCTGGACCTGGATTTGTTTAACCCTATCGGTATCGATGAAGATAAAGCCCGGTTTATTGAGGCGCTGTTGCTCACCTGTTTGTTGCAGGACAGTCCGAAAACGTCAGATCAGGAGCAGCAGGTTAATAATGCCAATCAATTGGCTGTTGCCAATTTTGGTAGAAAACCGGGCCTGGAGCTTAATAAAAATAACCGACCCATTCTTTTAACGGACTGGGCGGCTGGAATTCTTGAATCCATGCAGCCGGTGTGCGCAATTCTTGACCAGGATGATGCGGCAAAGCACTATAGCTCCGCTTTGGAAAAACAGCGCTTGTTAGTTGAGAATCCTGATTTAACCGCATCCGCGCGCATGCTGGAGCAGATGACGCAGCTTAGGCAGCCGTTTTCGCGCTTCGCATTAAATACCTCCATCGAACATGGTCAGTATTTTAAGTTCAATAAACTGGATAAGATCAAGACGCAGCAGTTTAATGACATGGCGGCGCTATCTCATGACAAACAGCTGGAAATCGAAAAGAACAAGCAAATGCCGTTTGACTATTTTTTGAAGCAGTATTTTTTGCAAGCGTAACTTAACTATTCGCGATTGCTGTCATTTGAGTTGATGCAGGTTGTCGGTGCGTGAACTCGCCCTCTATAGATGATTAACTTGGCAGTGATACAAGCGAGCGACAAGGAAAACACATGATGACCACATTTGATATAGAGCAACTACAAACCGGTCTGGATAAAAAAAATCCGCGCATCATACTGAAAAAAGCGCTGGAGCTGTTCGATAATATTGCCATCTCGTTCAGCGGCGCCGAAGATGTGGTATTGATCGATATGGCGTTGGCGATCAGAAAAGACATACAGGTCTTTTCTTTGGATACCGGACGCCTGCACCCTGAAACTTATCGTTTTATAGAGAAAGTCAGGACGCATTACCAGATCGAGATTGAGTTATTGACCCCGGACCGGGATGTATTGGACAGCTTCGTTAAAAAGAAAGGCCTGTTCAGTTTCTATGAGGACGGGCATCAGGAATGTTGCGGCATTCGTAAGGTCGAACCGTTAAAACGCAAGCTGGCGCATTTGGATGCCTGGATTACCGGTCAACGTAAAGATCAAAGCCTGGATACCCGGCAAGATATTCCCGAAGTGCAGATAGACACGGCATTTTCCACCGCCGAGCATCAGCTGGTTAAATTCAATCCCTTGCTCAACTGGAGTTCGGCGCAAGTTTGGGACTATATTGAAGCCTATCAGGTGCCTTATAACGAATTGCATGAAAGAGGTTTTATCAGCATAGGCTGCGAACCCTGTACCCGTGCCGTACTGCCTAATCAACATGAAAGGGCGGGGCGTTGGTGGTGGGAGTCGGGGGCGAAAAAAGAATGCGGATTACATGCGGGGAATTTGAAAAAGTAATTGCTGGCGGTCTGTCTTAGTCTTTTAGATGTCGCCGCAACGCTCTGTATTCTTTTGCCGACAAAGCAGGCGCTTCGATTTATAAGGTCGAGGGAGGCGTAATTTCCAGTCCGAATAACTCGACTAGTCCGGATCGCTCAGGTACAAGTTTTCAATCAGCTTTCTTTCTTCTTGGGTAAGCAAAATTGGGGAATATTTCATTTCGGAACGGCGTTGTTCGGAAAGCAGTTGTTGCCGACGCTCAGTTGCACGTCTTTCGTCGTTACGTCTGCTCAAATTACGACGATTCGATTTTGGCCAAGCCAGATAATGATTTTTTATATTTTCCACCCACTCCGGCGACCCGAATGGATAGGGAATCTCGCGTCTGTCGGTCATGCGCCGCGCCATTGATGACCTGCGCGGCTTGTGTCGAAAATCATAGAGGTTCATGTTTCGTTTCCTCCCGACAAGTTGTGGGGTGTGTCTAAGGCAATGAGTATAAAACGAATGGCTATTATCTGGTCTTTGCTGGATTCAGTCTATAAGCTTTTGTGCTTACAAACGGATGTTATGCATTATCCGTAACAGGTGAGGTGGTAGTGGGGGTAGGGTCTGTCGTGGTTTTTAAGGCGCTCAACCCCTTAGATGGGTTTGAAATGGAAATCCGCAGCCGCCAACAGCGCTTCATTATTAAAGCAATAAACGACGATGAAGCGCTACGGAAAATCCCGGTTATTGTCCGTCGTCGAATTCTGTTGGCGATGAACTTGGCAGTTGCTCCTCGGTAATGACTTCCCGTACGGCGCTGTCTTCAGTGATCTCAGGTTTATTCATATCGGCAACCCAGTCGCGCCAGATCGAGATCAGTACCGCCATGAGTGTGGGGCCTAAAAACAAGCCCAATAGGCCGAAGTTTTCCAGTCCGCCGAAAATGCCGAGCAAGGTCCAGATGAACGGCAGTTTAACCGCGCCGCCGATGAGTCTGGGGCGTACATAATTGTCGGCCAGCAGGATAACAACCACGCCGAATACGAACAGCGAGCTTCCCGCCGCCATGTGTCCTTCGGCGACCAGCACCAACGCACAGGCGCCGAAAATCAGTTTGGCCGCGAACGGAATCATCGCAAAAACACCGGTCAATGCGCCCAGCATGGCCGGGTGGCTTAATCCGGCCAAGGCGTAGCCTACGCCCAGCAACAAACCTTCGCCCAAGCCGACCAGCACCAGGCCGTTGACGGTGGCGCGCACCGCCGCTGTGGCATGAATGGCGTAACGGACGCCGGTTTCGCCAAACAGTTTACGGTTGGTTGCAAGCACATACTGGCTCAGTCCCGCGCCGTGTTGATAGACAAAAAACAACACCAGCAATGTTAACAAGAAGCCGAAGAAACGGTGCAAAAGTTGGCTGGCGAAGTCCTTGGTATAGGTGATGGCGCTCCCGGTTCCGAGCCAGTGCAAAGATTCGTTGGCGACGACCGGATTGCCCAAGGCATTCATCCAGGTGTCTTTTGCCCAGTTGCCTATTACAGGTATGGTCTCCAGCCAAACAGGCGGCGGGATGCCGACATTTTGCGCTTCGGTCAGGATTTGTCCGAGCGATTGCGCCTCATTCAGCAACCGGCTCAAACCATAACCCAATGGCACCAGAATAAGCGCGCCGATCAGCAGCGTCAGCAGCAAAGCTCCCCAGGTGACTTTGCCGTGTATTTCATTGGACGACAGCAGGCGTTGATAAATCGGCCAGGTGGTGATGGCAAGTACTACCGCCCAAACCAGCAAAGCCAGAAAGCTGTGTAAAACCCAACTGCCCAGCAGCAGTAAAATAAAACCGCCGATAAGACGCGCTTTGACTTCCATAGTATTTGTCATAAGTTATAGTTTGGTCGACTGCATGGATGCAGGGGGTAGGGCAATGCCGGAGCAATTGCCGCGACTTATATAAAGAGTTCACTGTAAACGAAACTCTCGTAAAGTGCAGCTTGAGTTACGGCTGTCGCCTAACTCAAGCTACGCTGCTGACGGCTTTCGCAGAGCGCGGCAATCAGCAGATAAAGCAGCATTAATGCGCCTGCCAAGAGCCACGGCTGCCAATCGATAGTCATCAACAATTGCTCGTGAGCAAAATACAGGCCTATGCCAAGCCCGATGTAACCGAGCATGCGTTTGACATCGTAATCCACCGGATAATATTTTTGTCCCAGCAGATACGAGACAATAGCCATGCAGCCGTAGCAGGCCAGCGTCGCCCAAGCCGACCCTACATAACCGAGCAGCGGAATCCACCAGACATTGAGCGCGATAGTCAGCGCCGCTCCGGCTAAGGATACCGAAGCGCCCATCAAGGTGCGATCGGTTAATTTATACCAGATGGACAGATTAACATAAATGCCCAGGCATAGATTGGCCAGCAGAAGGATCGGCACGACTTCAAGACCGGCGCGGAACTCTTCGCCGACAAAATATTTAAAGAAATCGATAAATAAAGTCACCAGCAGGAAGATGAACACGCAGAAAATGACAAAAAACTTAAGCACCCGCGCGTAAACCCGGCGGGCATCGCTTTTGTCTGCGTAAGCAAAGAAGAACGGTTCGGCCGCGTAACGGAAGGCCTGAATAAACAACGACATCAAAATCGATAATTTATAACAGGCGCTGTAAATGCCCAGCATTTTCATGTTGGTTAAGGTATCGTAAGGCAGCAGGTATTTTAGCAGGGCGCGGTCGAGCATTTCGTTGATGATTCCGGCGAAACCGATAACCGCCATCGGCAACGAATAGCGAACCATGCGCCCGAATAATGCTCGGTCAAATCCCCAGGCAAGGCCGGATAACTGGGATGCCAGCAGCAAAAATTTAAAGCCGCTGGCCGATAAATTGGCGATAAAAATATAACCGATGCCTATGGCGGGGTTGTAGATAGGCGCTATCCATGACTCGGGGTCGGCCGCGTAGAGCTTGGGGCAATAGATGATGAAAAACAGGCTTAGCAACACGGTGATCAGTATCTCGAATATCTTGATGCCGGCGAAGCGGAAGGCTTTGTTTTCCGCGCGCAGCCGGGCAAACGGAATGGCGGCAACGGCATCCAGGATTAAAATCAGGCTAAAGCACAATACATATTCCGGGTGATTGGCGTAGTTTAGCGCCGCTGAAAGTTGTGCGTTGATCAGCAGTATTAAGGCAAAAAAGCTCAGATTGATCAGCACTACGAACATCAGCGCTGTGGAATAGGCGAGATCGGGGCCGGTGTGATCCTTATCGCGAAACCGGAAATAGCCGGTTTCAAAGCCGAACAGCAGCAGCACGGAAAAAAATCCGGCGTAGGCATAAAATTCCGACACCACCCCGTATTCCGCTGCGGTGAAGTAGTAGGTGTATAGCGGCACCAACAGATAGTTGAGGAATCGGCCGAAAATGCTGCTGAGACCGTAGATTGCGGTTTGCGAGGCTAGTTTTTTTATAATGCTCATGGCGCGGAATTATACATGAACTCGGCAATTGCTCCTGCATTGCTCTATCTCCGGTAATGCTGGTCATCCTAAAACCCTGCAGTGAGTTCACGAAAGACACTGTATTATTTACCCGTTGGGTGATGGTCTGCTGTTCATGATTCAGTCTTTATTCCTGTTATAAAACCACATCTGATAAATGCTAAGCAAAATTTGCATGCCCATCGAAATTCCCATTAACGCACCGCTGGCAACGACCACGTAGGCGAATGAAGGAATGGACTTGGTGATAAACCACGACAGCACATCCAATAACATTGCGGCAAAAGGGATGACGACGGCAACTCTTTTTACAATCACATTAATGTCGCAAAGCAGGAAAATCTTGCCGATAAAGAACAAAATAAAGGCAATGCCGAATAAATGGATATGGGAAACCCTGATTAAACGCGGGTATGATGCGCCGCCGCTATGCGCTACTTCGGATACGCTCGCATAATGGGTTAAATCGGGTAGGGAAGGGTTGATGGCGGGGGTATGGCACTTAATACAGTCGCGGTTTAATATCGGGGCGATTTTTTGGTCGTAATCGGGTTCATCGGCGCCGTCTTGTATCCATTTTAAAATGACTTCCTTGTCGTTTTTATATTTTAGGTTAGGTTCCATGATGCCGTTAATGGCCGAGCCCAAGCGCGTTTGGTCATTCGAGCCGTGGTAATTAATCGTCACGTCGGCAATGGATAGGCCGGCGACGCCGTCACGCCCCTGATGGGTGTAATACAGATTGCCCAAGGCAACCAGGTAGCCGAGTCCTACGGTTAGCAAAAAGACGGTATTTAATATGCGTTCGCTGACGGAAATATCGCGAAAGCGGGTATAAGATTCGGACATAAGGGGATCTTGAAGGGTGATTATGAACAGGGTGCTAAGGGTTGATTTCAGGATAAATAACGTCTGATAATGACATTAATTGTAACGTTGCAATTATTTGATGTAAAAGTTTAATGAGCGGCAAACGGAAGTGTTGCCAAATCGATAAACGTCCTTTCCATTATCATTGTTGCTTGCGAGTGGTTATAATTAGACAGTTAAGATGTTGATTCGGAGGAGCGGTTTAATCACCGAGGCTCCTGCATATACTGCGAGTTGTATAGCGCTTTCATGGCATGCCGAAAGCTGGTGCTTTACGGCGGTATGCCTACAGGAGGCAGAGTAACGCAGGGGGCAGTTGTCGAGGAAACTACTCAACGTTCCATTTTTTAACGGCTGAGTAGTTCAAAATACGCGAGTTAGGCGGATTTGAACTCGTCATTTTTGCCCTTTGCAGGGGCTACTATTCCAACCGAAAAAGAGATGAAATTATTTTGATATTAATACTGAGGACAGAATGCTTGAATAGCCCGGTAGTGAAAAAGCGCCGGGAGTTCGTTTTGAGGTTAATGTCCGGCAAAGCTTCCACTCCTGTTCACGCCCCTTATCTCTATCCTTGTAGGCAATGAAAATACATAAACAAGCGCTTTCACGGTTGCTGCTGCTTTATGTTTTAGGCGGATGTTTCGTAATCGGAATAGCGATTACAACGCTGGTAAAGAAAGAGGTGCAAACTTCTAAATATCAGGCGCGTTACCTGTCGGCAATAAGCAAGCAATTGAGTTCCGAGCTTAAGCCGGGACCTAGTGCGACAATACGTTATCCTGATCACGGCCCTTACGACCAGCGCTTGGGCTACACATTGTTGTCGGACGAGATCGCACGTCTGGAAAAGTCAGGTTATAGCGTTACCACACAGGCGTCTATTTCGCCGATGATGAGCCGGTTGGTTGATGATTACGGCTTGTTTCCCATCTATCAAGAAAAAACCCGAGCTGGGCTTCGTATTGTCGACCAAGCTAACCAAACGTTATTTAACGCCATCTATCCCAGCCACGGTTATCCCGATTTTAATGCCATCCCGCCGCTGGTATTGAACACCTTGCTGTTTATAGAAAACCGGGAGTTGCTCAATGAAACGCACAAAAATGTTAATCCGGCGGTGGAATGGGATCGCTTAGGCTTTGCTGCATTGCAAATGATGGCGCGAAAACTGGGCGCGGATATTAATGTGCCTGGCGGCAGCACCCTGGCTACGCAACTGGAAAAGTACCGGCATTCGCCGGATGGCTATACCGAATCGATGTTGGAAAAGCTTCGCCAGATGGGCAGTGCATCGATACGCGCCTATTTACTGGGGCCGGATACGCGTGAAATGAGACGGCAAATCGCACTTGCTTATTTAAATTCCATGCCGCTTGCCGCGACTGCAAAATTAGGCGAGGTTCACGGTTTGGGGGACGGCTTGTCGGCGTGGTTCGGTGCCGACTTTAACGCGGTTAACCAACTGCTCAACCCGAAATCGTTTAACTCAACCGAGCGGGTTACTGGGCAACAGGCGCAAGCTTACCGACAGGTGCTGAGCATCCTGCTGTCGCAAAGACGGCCTTCTTATCTTTTAGGCCCCGGTTACGACGCACTGCAAAAACTTACCGACAGTTATTTGCGCGTGTTGGCCGAACAGGGCGTTATTTCAGCGTCGCTACGGGATGCGGCCTTGCAGGCGACTACAGTGCGTTTGCCTAAATCAGAGCACATGCCGGTCAAATTTATGGCCGAGCAAAAGACCCAGAATGTGTTGCGCACCCGGCTTGCTCGGACGTTAGGCGTAAAGTCCAATTATGAGCTGGACCGTTTGGATTTAACCGTTAAAACCACGCTCGATTACCGTACCCAACAAGCGGTTACCCATGCATTGCGCCAGTTGAGCGAACCTGATAAGGCCAGGGCCGCCGGCATAGTAGGCTTCAGAATGCTTAATGAAAATATCGATCTCGCTCCCATCGTCTATAGCCTGATGCTGTTCGAGCGCGGCGAAAAAGGTAATCTGCTGCGCATCCAGACCGATAATTACGATCGGCCGCTTGATATTAACGAAGGCATACGGCTTGATCTGGGTTCAACCGCCAAGCTGCGCACTATGGTGCATTATCTGGAGCTGGTTACCGAGATTTATCAGCAATATAAAGAGCTGTCGCCGCCGGAGCTGAACCGGATTGAATTGCACCCGCGCGATTATTTATCGGCATGGGTTATCGCTCAGTTACGCGCGAATCGGAAAATAAACTTGGAGGATTTGCTTAACCAGGCTTTAGATCGACGTTATTCAGCCAGTCCTTACGAAAGTTTTTATACCGGCGGCGGCGTGCATAGCTTTAATAACTTCACCCCGGATGAAAACTTTAAAATCATGTCGGTGCGCGATGCATTGCGGGATTCGGTCAATCTGGTGTTCGTTCGGTTAATGCGCGATCTGGTTTATCATCACCTTTACAAGCCGGAAGGCATAGCGCGATGGCTGGAAATCCCTGATGATCCTCGACGCATGGAATATCTTGAGCGTTTTGCGGATAAGGAAGGCCTGGTTTATTTAAGGCGTTTCTACGAAAAATATCACGGCAAACCGAACGACGAAATCATGGAGTTGCTGACCCAGAGAGTCTTTGCCAAGCCGTCGCGTCTGGCCATGCTTTACCAAGCGGTTTACCCGGATGCGGATAGCCACGCGTTAAGCGGTTATTTGACTGCCCATTTGGCTGCCGGGGCTTTGGAAGCCGAGGATATTGAACAACTTCGCCGGAAGTATTCGCCGGCGAATTTCGATTTGCAGGATCAGGGCTATATCACCAAAGTTCATCCGCTGGAATTATGGCTGGTCGGTTATTTGGTGCAACATCCCGATGCCACGCGCGCCGAGGTGATCGCCGCCAGTACCGAGCAGCGGCAGAATGTCTACCGCTGGCTGTTTAAAAGCAGCCGAAAAAACGCCCAGCAGCGGCGTATCATGACCTTGCTGGAGGATGAGGCTTTTAAACAAATTCATACCGCATGGGATCGATTGGGTTATCCGTTCGGATCGTTAACGCCTTCTTACGCGACATCAATCGGCGCCTCGGGTGATCGCCCGGCGGCATTGGCCGAGCTGATGGGGATTTTGCGCAATGACGGCTTACGCTTGCCGACAGTCCGGTTTGACAGCCTGCATTACGCCCAGGGCACGCCTTATGAAACCGTATTGGACAAATTGCCCGAGCAAGGCCAGCAGGTGCTTGCGCCCGAAGTGGCGAAAGCGGCGCGCGGCGCGCTGATCGGCGTGGTCGAAGCGGGTACGGCGGGACGTCTTCGCGGCATATACAAAAGCGCCGACGGCAAACCGTTGTCGGTCGGCGGTAAAACCGGAACCGGGGATCATCGGCGTGAAATATGGGGAGCGGGGGGGCGCTTGATCGACTCGATATTCATCAGCCGCGCCGCCACGTTTACGTTTTTCCTGGGGGATCGATTTTTTGGCGTCATTACCGCTTATGTGGCGGGGCCGGATGCCGAGAAGTACCAGTTTACCAGCTCATTACCGGTACAAATAATCAAGTTTCTGGAACCTACGCTAGCGCCTTTGCTGAATAAAACAGCGGATGAAGAGGCTTCCGGAATGTTGGTGAATTTAAAAGCTGCCGAGACAGGCAAGGTTAAGGAGCCCACTCCAGTATCTCCGCCTTAACGACATAGCAATCTACACGAGTACCACGACAAACCTTTCAATTTATGTCATTCCGGCATCTTGCCGGGAATCAACAAAATAAGCTTTATTTCGAGCAGAGCGTCCAGCGTATGGTGCGTTATTTTCACCAGCACTCATTAACTTTGGCTGTAGTTGTTTGAACACTAGCCGAAGTCGTTTTTCCATCTTGATTAACGGCAAAAGTGCCGCATGTGCTGTCGGTAGCGACCGGTGTAGCCGTAACTGTGTAAGCCGTGGCTGTAGGTGTGCCTGATATGGCAATGGTGTAATAACCATCAGGGGAGGGTGAAGTAATGTCCGCTGATCCAATTGTGGCGGCATAAGTAGTATAGTTGGCCCTGTATTTTTCCTGCGCTAATTGCGCACTTAAAAGCGCAGCCTTGGCATCGGAACGTTTTGCTTTGGTTATATAGTCCGAATAAGCAGGGACAGCAATAGTGGCAAGAATCCCGATAATGGCCACGACAATCATTAATTCCATTAATGTAAAACCGGAAGACCGTTTAAATGTGTACATTATTTCACCTTAATTTAAAGTTAATTTGCTGGAGCAAATATAGCATAACCGACGCACTGCGCAGGCAAATTGAATAATACCCATGTCTAATGGATAAAATGTAGATTAGCTAACGGATTGCGAGCAATAGTAATCTATAATCAAGCCACACAAACAGGTGGATAGAAATGAGCAGACAAAAAAACGCCGGTTTTACCTTGCTTGAGCTAATGATAGTCGTTGCCGTAATTGCCATACTCGCGGCTATAGCAGTACCATCATTCGACGATCAGATGATACAGCAGCGTGTAGAAGGTGCCGCGGAAGGGTTGGTCGCAGCCTTGCAAAACACTAAGGCCGAGGCGATTAAAAGAAATGCAACTGTGGGCATTGTTTTTACGCCTGCAACACTAGGAACCGACCTTAGCACTTGGTGTTATGGCATGACGCCAACGGGGGCGACGACTTGTGTTTGCACTGTCGATGCCGATGCAACCAACGATTGCGCATCAGGAAGCGTAGTAGCAAGTTCTGATTTCACGAACATTACCGCTAATATTAATACCTCAGCATCGAGAAATTACAGCCCATTGCGTGGTACCGGCACTTCAGGAACAATTAAATTTTCTGCCGGTAATAACAAAACGCTTGGCGTTACCACGTCTACATTGGGCAGGATAAGGATTTGTAAAGACAGTACCTCGACACTGGGCAGCTATACAGACAGTGGGGCGTGTCCATGAACCGGGTATTTAAAGCAAATGGCATAGCCAATAAACAACGTGGTTTTACTTTAATCGAATTGCTGGTTTCCATGCTGATCGGGCTTATCATTCTTGGTGCGGTGATCAGCATATTTGTGTCCATGGTTCAAGCTGATAATGACTATCTTAAATCCGTTCGGCTTAATCAGGAGCTGAGGGCAGCGATGAGCCTGATTGCCCGTGACATCCGTCGCGCTGGATCGAATCAAAATTCCGCCGTTAACTCCGCTACGACTCCGCCAACTAATCCTTTTTCCGTCTCTGGCGGGACACGACTAACGATCGCGGCTAACAAACAAGGCTTAGCTGATTCTTGTCTAACTTATTCTTACGATGCCAATGATGGTTCAAATGAACTCTATGGTTATCGTCACAATAGTACGGACGGTTCGGTAGAAGTCCGCTCCGCTGGCGCGGCATGTGATGCCAATGGCTGGCTAACGTTAACAGATGAAGATCTTGTTAACATCACAGCGCTCATCTTTGGAAATACGACCGTTAGCGAATCAGGAGTTAATATTCGGCAAATTACCGTAACCCTAAGCGGACGGTTGCGCAACGATACTACAGTCACGCGTACCCTCACAGAAAATGTCAGAGTGCGCAATGATGAAATTTGATGATTACAACGCAGCTAATTAACACTGGTGAATTCGATGAGCAGGCCGATTAAAACTCAATTGCAACAAGGCATGGCAACTCTTGTTATCACAATGATTGTTTTGGTCATCATAACGCTGATGGTGATTTTTGCAACTAAAGTGGGGCTATTGGATCAACGCATGGCCGGCAATGAGTCGCGCTACAAAGAAGCTTTTGTCGCAGCCGAAGCGGGATTAGACATGGCGGTAGAGAAATACCAAGCCCAGTTTGCAAATAATTTTACCGGTGCGGCATCCGGTGCTGGATCATGGGCAACCATCATTACCAATTCAGCCATTGCGAGCGGAACGGAAACGGACGGTACGGCCGCCGATACCGGAGAGGCTTCCTTTGGCGTTTCCATTGCCAGTACCGGAACCTTGATAGGGGGGATTAATGCTTATCTGATTACTTCAACCGGTTTGAGCGCCGATGGAACCGGCACAGCAACCGTAAGTCGCGAAGTTACCATGAAGAATATTCTGGGAGGCTCAGCCCCTGATGTCCCTATCGTTGTGAATGGCAGCGTAGGTACCGGCGGTGATTTTAATATTGTGACTAATCCTAATGCATCCGGCCCAGGTGTACCTGTTTCCATTTGGACTCCTGGGCCGTCGCCAACTGGCAATGTGACAATGAGCGCTTCATCGGCGACTTGTAACATCCAATATTATGACGGCAATAATGCCCAATGCAGTAATTCAGGGAGCGGCGGCGAATTGATTTCGGAAGGCGACGGCTCCGTTCTAACCGCTCAAACAAGTAGTCATCCTGATATAGTGCCCAACGACCCCGGATTTCCTGATGATTTGTTCCAGTTTTTGTTTGGCGTAGCCAGTTCCGATTGGCAAACCGTCTACGACAAGGCGAATGCCGAGCATCAAGTCGTTGCCGATTGCAGTACTTTAAGTGCGACATCAGGGCAAAAATTTAGGTTATGGTGGATAACGGGCGGCTGCGAGATAGCGGCGGGGCAAACTGTCGGCTCGGTAGCCAATCCGGTTATTTTGGTTATTGACGACAATCAACTGTGGTTAAAGAGCTCCTCTTCTTTCGTTTACGGCATCACTTATCTTTTTAATAACCCGACCAATGTAGCCACCCCCACGGCCAAGTTTTCCGGTAGCCCCGCCATCTATGGCTCATTCATTTCAGATGTGGCTGGTACCGCCATGAATGGAAATGTATCCATCGTTTATGACCAAACCATTAATGATAATTTGTCCTCAAGTACTAGCGGTGCTAATTTTTCTATGGTTTTTGTTCCCGGCAGTTGGCGGGATTTTTAAGTATTAACATGCAGCGGGTAACCCTATGAAATTGCTTAATCAACAAAGAGGTGTTGGCCTAATCGAAGCACTGATTGCCGCACTTATTTTTGCGGTGGGCATTGCCGCCGTCTTACAGCTGCAAGGCACGTTTTTTAAAGGCGGCAGCGCCGCCAATGCCCGTTCCGCTGCAATGAGCATTGCCGAGGAAAAGCTGGAGGATTTACGGGGATTTAGTTCCTCCGGCAGTTTTGTATTCACCGGTATCGGTAACAATACGGGCGGGAGCATTGCCAGTGGCAATGTTAGTGTAGGCAATATCACTTATGCCCTCAGTTGGGCAGTGACAAACTACTATTACAACGCAGGAGCATTGACCACCACTGCAAACGGCGACATTGTTCAAAAGAAAGTGATTATAACGGTCGGCTGGACGGACACCGATGGCACGGCTCGGACTGCCTCTTTAGATACGGTAATCAGCAGTACCAGCTCGACGGCGGCCACGGGCGGACTTGCTAACAATGCAGGGGGTAGCGGGGAGCAGCCGGTAGTTTCTTATACGGCCAGCACCGATACCAATGTTGTCGCTATAGGCGTAGGCGACGTGAGTTCAACCAAAAGAGAAACCCTCGTTCCTACTACTAATGCCAGTGGTCAGGTTAAATTTACCGCTTATACCTACAATGCTAGCGGAACATTGCTTCGTCAAGAGGACTTTTTAACCGTATCCTGCAACTGCGCTTTCACGACAGCAGCCCAAACGAGGACGGCTTCCTATGCAAAATGGGATTCGACTACCGGTACCTATGAGGATCAAGCCGGAGATTTGATTAGCAAGGACAAGGGTTGGGTTACTAATGGTAATAATGCCAATGAAGCGGGTAATCCCGATGCTCTTTGCACATCTTGCTGCAACGATCATCATGATCCAGGCGCCAGTGCGGTTGACTCGGACGGCGGCAAATACTGCGATCCTGCCAATGGCGTGCTTGATCGCTGTTTTGATCCATTTAGAGGCAGTGCTGATTACACTAGCGGCAAGCATAACCACTATACAAGTAACGGTACTCTGGCAAGCTCAGGTCAATATTTGGAATCCTGCCGGATGAAGCGGATTGACGGTTATTGGCGAGTTTATCAGGATTGGCATCGCGTCGATCTTAGCGCCTTCCCTCTGAGTGCATTAACCGATAGTACATCAAAGGCGCTTTACGTTACCTATACTAAAAATATTATCAACGCAGTTCTTAACGACGTTACCATCACAAAGTTTAACGGGCAATCTTTTACCTTGCCTAGTCCAAAACCGGACGCTGCAAATCGCACATCTTCAAACCCAATATCTCTTGCCACTGGAGGGCAATCAACCCTGACAGCACGCGCCGTTTATGTTGATTATCTTAGCTCATCTTTATTAACTGAAGTTAGGGCAAAAAAAACGGCTAACACCGATTACCTTATTCATGTCCCTTTCTATGAAGTGGATGTGACAACCCGTGGGCCTAAGTGTGCATCTGCATCGTCCTCGTATGGCGGTTGGTGTCCGCCTGATACTCATGAAGTTGATGTAGGCGCCGGCGACATTGCGGATAATAATGGCAATGGTTTGGCATCCGGTGTAATTGAGGGTGTTTCTACCACAGTCAATCCGGTCAATGCCTCTTTTACCATGCGTCGCAGCAATAGCGGATTGATGGGTTTGAGCGAGCCTGTTGATGTGATTGGAACAACGAATAGCGATAATTTACGCGATCAATCCCTGATAGCCGTATCGGTAAGCGGCTCACCTAGCACTACGCACACTCTCTCGGTAACGTTTTCTGGAGATACCCCTATCTCAGGAAGCCTATCGGTTACGCCGGCAAGCGGTTCCAGCAGCTGTTCGAGTGGCTGCACGAGTTACAGCACATATCACTATACTGTACCCAACAGCGTAACTGGCAGCTTAAGTTTTAACGGCTTAGACGCCAACGGCGATACCTGCGTCGGCTCAGGCTCTTACACCGCCAGTTCGTCAGATCAGTCTGTTACACTAGCAATAAACTGTGTATCTGTAAGTACAACCCACACGCTGACTGCATCTCTTGCTGCGACTGGCGGAACCCCGTCGACCGGAACGTTGACGTCAACCTTGGCAACCGGCTGTTCCGGTAGCGGCACATCGTTTACTTGTACTGAAGCGAATACGGCATCAGGTACGGCAACATGGACTTATTCAGGTACAACCAGTTCAGGCAGCAGCTGTTCCGGGGCTGGCACTTATACAGCAAGCGGGACGTCTCAAAGCGTTACTTTAGCTGTAACTTGTGTAGCTACACGAACACTTGCTGTGTGCCTCACCAAGGCTAATTTTACTTCGGGTACGCTAAGCGCAACTCCCACAAGTGGCTCGCAGGTAGCCTGTTCGACGCCGAGTGGGAGCTGTGGTGCCGGAGCTAACGCGGGAACGGCTTCAAGCTGTACGGTAACCAGTGGAGTCGGTGGTGCGCTAGGCTTTACCGGCGCCGCATCAGGCAACAAAGTTTGTGCGGTTAAAACTGGAGCAACTTCTACATATGGAGTAAATGATACGACATTTAATCTTGAAATAGCTTGTCAATAGCTATGGCCAAGTAGCGTGGGTAGTATTTTTCTGCCCACGCGCACAACGTATATAATCTTCGTGATGTAATTTTTAATGACTGGGGGTGATTTTTTCAGCCTTAAAAAAGAAGAGGCGTTTAAAAAATCAAAATTGAGTGCCGCACTCTGATTGGGGGAATGGGCTGGATTGAGCACCTGAGTTTTTGTTTTTAGTAACTACTCAGCGTAAGTTATTTTCGCGTAACCGTTTATTAACCATTGATAGCATGGACAGAGGGGCGTGACTTTTGATTTCAAGCATGCTCTGATTATTGTCGCAAAGTACGGGGCCCGGGGCCGTTTTATTCCCGGTATATTTCGAATAGTTTTTTGGTAGGCCATATATGGATTTCACCACGAGGCTCTCGTTAAGCTATTCATCGCTGGCAACTACTGCAAAACACCGTTGATCGATTAGCTATCCTGATTTCCGTTAACGGTTGATTACATCCCACACACGGCAACCCGCTACGTCCATAAACTCTAAGCTGCTGTTGAAAATAACCGGGTTTTCCGGCTTCATTGACAAAATCCCTCAGCGTTGTACCGCCTTGTTGAATGGCGTGTTGTAAAACTATGCGAATACAGTCGGCCAGTTTTTGATAACGCGCTAAAGAGACTTTGCCCGCTTGGCGCGTAGGCTGTATGCCGGCCATAAACAAGGCTTCATTGGCATAAATGTTTCCAACGCCCACAACGGTATGACTGTCCATAATGAACGACTTTACTGCTATTTTGCGGTTTTTGGACAGTGAGTAAAGCAGCTCGCCGCTGAAATCGGACAACAGTGGTTCGGGGCCTAAATCTTTGAGCAGTTGATGTTCGGAAGGCGGTTCCGTTGTCCATAACACCGCGCCAAATCGGCGCGGATCGTTAAAACGCAGCACAGTTCCGTCATTAAAAACAAAATCTATATGGTCGTGTTTACCGGCAACTTGGTCTGCGCGCATAATGCGTAAACTGCCGGACATGCCTAAGTGCAAAAGCATTGTGCCGTAAGCGGTGGAAAATAGCAGATATTTAGCTCTTCTGGATACTGACTGAATACTCAGTCCTACTAAGGTTTGATTGAGCGTATCAGGTACGGGCCAGCGTAGTTTCGGCTGGCGGATGATTACCTGTTTAATGATTTGCCCTTCAATATGAGGCGCGATGCCTCGGCAGGTGGTTTCAACTTCGGGTAATTCAGGCATGGAGAGGTCTTTAATCAGGACTGCATTTGGGATTGTGCTGCAAAGTTTAACATGTAAATTTCAGGAGGTGGTTCCCATCATCCGGTGTTGGGGGATGGTTTATTTACGATTTGCCATTAACGCAGTTACCCATCATTTAAGAATATAGCGGTTGAAATCACATTTTTATAAAGTAGATTAATATCTGTACATAAGTCGCCGTTTTTTAGGTAATTATTTATTTAGGTTCGATCTTTTTATTCATTGAAAATAGATTATAATCAAGCTGTATTTAGTTGGTGGCTTTGTTGTAAGGCTTAACACTTTATTTTTGAAGCGTCGCCATTCGATCACTGCGAACTTAAAGTGGCGATAAATTTATTTTTCACAATATTCATTTTATTAAAAGAAAAAACAGTATGAGCGGCGTTTGGGCGATAGGCAAGCATGTGAAGATTCAGGGTATGCCCAATGATTTTAAGTTACTCTCTTATAACTTTGTTTTTGGGGGCAGTGTTGAAATGATTTTGGAATCGCCTGAAGGCGGTCGATTTTTTTTAAAGCGTAGAAAATCGCAAGTCTCCGATATTGAGGATGAGTATAATTTTGACGCCGGTTCCAACAATCAGAATTATAGTTATTAATGTGGCTTATGGAACATTTTTAGTCAGTAAACAGCGGGCAGCAAGTAAGCCGGGCTGACCAAGAAATCCCTACAAAATTGTTCTTCAAAACGATGGGGCTACTATCATCCAATGATTTCGGCCCATTCTTGAAAAAAAACAGCTATTTGGAAAGCCTGGTAGGTCTTGTAGGGCTCAAAGAATCAGTCGTTAGGATATGGTCGGTAATAACTTCCCGAAACATAAACTCATCATTCCCACGCTCTGCGTGGGAATGCAGCCTGAACCGCTCTGCGGTTCGGGGCGTTGGAGTGGCCCAGACTGGGTTACCACGCAGAGCATCACTGCCATTAAGTTAAGCGTTGTAGGAGCGGGCCGCGCCCGCGATGATGGCGCTATAACGCTGCAATCGCTGTGCAAATATCGCGGGCGCGGCCCGCTCCTACGGAGTGTCGATGTGCTAACTAATGGCGGTGACGTAGAACGTGGGAACCCTAAGTGGGCGTTATTATCGATGGAGTCGTTAGCGGACCGATTACCGAGTTTAATACGACAGAAATCCTTAATCCACCGGTTGTTTCAGACTTGCCAAATCGATAACAAAGCGGTACTTCACGTCATTTTTCAACATGCGCTCGTAGGCTTCGTTAATCTGTTGGATAGGGATGATTTCGATGTCTGAAGTAATGTCGTTTTCAGCACAAAAATCGAGCATTTCCTGAGTTTCCTTTAAACCGCCAATCAATGAGCCAACAATACTGCGACGCTTGAAAATCAAGTTTCCTACAGCGGGCGAGGGGTGCGGGTGATCAGGCAAGCCCACCAAGCATAAAGTACCATCACGCTTTAACAATGCCGTGTATGCATCCAGATTATGCGGCGCAGCTACGGTGTTAAGGATAAAGTCAAAGCTGGCAAGATGCTTTTGCATTTCGTCCTGATTTTTGGATACCACTACCTCATCAGCTCCGAGCCGTTTGGCATCTTCTGTCTTGCCTGGTGACGTGGTAAAAAGCACGACGCGTGCGCCAAACGCATGGGCGAACTTTATCCCCATATGACCAAGTCCGCCTAAACCAACGATGCCGACTTTGTCTCCTTGGCCTATCTTCCAGTGTTTTAACGGGGAGTAAGCGGTAATGCCCGCACATAACAATGGGGCTACGGCTGCCGAATCCAGTTTATCCGAAACATGTAGCACAAAATCCCGGTTGACGACGATCTGCCCGGAATAGCCGCCGTAGTTGTTGCCGCCGGTATGCTTATCGGGACTGTTATAAGTAAACACTGCATTGTTGCAAAATTGTTCCAAATTATCGTGGCAATCCGGACACGTCCGGCAAGAATCGACCAGACAACCCACGCCAACAGTATCTCCGGGTTTAAAATCGGTTACCTCGCTGCCCACTTTTGTCACCGTGCCAACAATTTCATGGCCAGGCACCATGGGAAACACCGAGCTACCCCACTCGTTGCGTACTTGATGAATGTCGGAGTGGCATACTCCGCAGAAGAGAATTTCGATCTGGACATCGGTTGGCGTAGGATCACGCCGATCAAAACTGAACGGCACCAGTGGTGAGTTGTGAGTACGGGCGGCATAGCCAATAGTTTTTTGCATAATAGGCTCCTGGAATACGAAACGGCGACCAATAGCCACCTATCTTCAGCATCCGTTTATAGCGGTTTAAATGTAATTGTCTTTTTGGAGCGTCCTTCTCCCTTTTAAGAAACCATTAATGAAACGCTTTTAAGATGAAATCCGTTCGCTTGAAGCTGTTGAGAATAAACGGACTAATAAAAGTTCAACTCGAAACATTTTAAGACATCATATTTAATTTAACCGGATTAATATTATGAAGCATAATTGTATTTTCAATCGGACTCATCAACTAATAAATAGGCTTGTTGCTATTCATGAAGCAGGACAGGCAACGGCTATTTATCTTGGCAATAAACAAAAAAGACTGCCTCCGGTTTTTTTTCAGATTTTTATAACGCCGGTGAAGGATGACTTTCAATCATCCCGGTTTTTAAATAAGCCTAATGCCAAATATATTGCAAACATAGACGGTGGTCGCTTAATTCATACATTACCGTCCTCAATTGAAGACGTAACAGACGGTTTTTCTCCCGCACAGATAATTGCTTATCGACGCGCTTTTGAAGCGGATATAGTCAACATACTGGCCGGACCTTTGGCTGAAGCAAAATATATCGCGCAACGAGGCGGAGAACCGATTAACCCTCATCCCAGACATTTAAAGGCCCAATATTATTTTAATGGTATTTCCGAATTAGAAAGTATTAACGAGTATCTTGAATGTTTTCTTGAGAATTCAGCGCTTAGGAAACAAAAAATAACGGAGTTATTTTTTTCGGCGTTCTGTTTCGTTAATGAAAGATCAAATTGGCATGCAATTGCGGCTTTGGCGGACTATATTGTTGGTGCAAATAAAAGCGTCATGGAATGCAATGAAATTATCGGCGTTCTGGAAGCCGCTTATATAAATACTGTTTTTTACAAAACGATACATAGATATTGCCGTAATTAACGTCCACGTTAATTATGAATCGTGCCTTATTCTACAGATCGGGCAGATATGTTGACCATCCGATGTGCAAAGCCAGCCATTTTCAACGGCATCGGTAATTTCACCCTCTAT
>DAINRH010000059.1:0-19871 GCA_036741905.1 Methylobacter sp.
ACGGCATCCCACAGACCTGGGTGTATGACGTAAGGAGCTTGTCTTGGGAGTCTGTGAATGAATGCCGGGTATGCCGCCGTCAGCGAAAAACCTACAGAGGATGTTTTTTTCGTGCCTTTCGTGCTTTTTCGTGGACAATGCGTAACATCAGTTACTTTTTATTGTTCAGCAGGGATTTTAAGTCTGCAAACGGGTTGTGAGTGGCGACAGGCGCGCTGGATTTACCGGTTGTCGGGCTGTCAAAGCGGGTTTCTTCGTATCTTGAATGCTCATTATCATGGCAATAAAGGCACAATAATTCCCAGTTGCTGCCGTCGGACGGGTTGTCGTCGTGATTATGGTTTTTATGATGAACAGTCAATTCGGTCAGACTCTTATGATCGAACTCACGGGCGCAACGGCCGCATACCCAAGGGTATAGTTTAAGCGCCTGGCCTCGGTAAGATTGTTCCCTGAGTTCCTGATTGCGCCGTGCGTCGGTCACGATTTGATCCAGCTTGTTTTTGTCGGGTTGGACTTTTTTGATGGTCATATGAAGGTCTTCTGTAATGTGCGGAAAGGTCGCGCTAAGTCGGTATCGGCAGATTTTAACAGAAAAACAGTGAGGGATAGAGATCGACTTTGTTAGCGAGAAGGCGATCGATGGCTTTGAAAAATGTAAGTAATGTCTGTTTAAAAAAATTATACTTAAAAACAAATTAATAAAAGTCTTAAGGTGACGCGTGGATAAACGAACATTTACAAACCGATTGGTGGTTCTCGATACCGAAACGACCGGTTTGAATCCGCAGGAAGGGCATAGAATTATTGAGATCGGCTGCGTGGAGCTGGTTAATCGCCGCTTAACCGGCAAGCGCTTCCATGCCTATATTAATCCCGAGCGGGTCATCGATGACGGTGCTATTGAGGTCCACGGTATCACCAACGAGTTTTTACAAGATAAGCCTTGTTTTACGGATGTCGTTAAGGACTTTATTGCGTTTATTCAGGGTGCCGAGTTAGTCATTCATAATGCGCCGTTCGATGTCGGCTTTATCAATTATGAATTTTCGCGGCTGAATAATGGAACGGGTACTGTTACGGATTACAGCAAGGTATTCGACACGCTGACTTACGCCAGGAAAAAACATCCGGGGCAGCGCAATAGTTTGGATGCGCTATGTAAACGCTATAGTATCGATAACAGTCACCGGGAGTTGCACGGCGCGCTGCTGGATGCCGAGATTCTGGCCGATGTGTTTTTGCTGATGACCGGCGGGCAGTCTTCGTTGCTGGATGAAGGGCAGGGAAGGGCGGAGGAATCGGCGGTGAACAGCGAAGTTAAATACTTGTCGGCGGATCGTCCCGCGTTAAAAATTATACGCTGCACGGAAGAGGAATTAGACGCTCATCAACAGCGCTTGGAAGCTATTGAGAACGCTGGCGGCGGTTGTCTTTGGAATCAGTAAGGTCTGGCAAGTTTTATTTTTAGACCATGACGAACAGAAGGGCATGAAGTATTTAAGTCTTCATGCCCTTTGCGGTTTATTTTCATCGTTCCCACGCGCTGCGCTCGTCGTTATACACAAGTGTGTTTCAGAGTCGTCATACCGGCATGGATGCCGGTATCCAGTGCCATGGACGGTAACTCGGAATTGACACGTGCTTGATCAACACGACATCCCAGCCGATAGTTTCACATCCCTGTGCCTGGGTTCCGGCATCCCTGCCAGAACGACGGTGTCTCTCAGATACTTGTGTATAACGACGAGCGCAGAGCGTGGGAACCCTAAGCGGAAGTTATTATTGATGGAGTCCTAAGTCTTCATGTCTTTCGCGGTTTATCAATCATCAGATTTAGGTTTTGCCCGTCTGGATGTAGAACCTACTCTTTTTTTGCTTTTATCCACTTTTTTAGCGCCGTCGTCGTCTTTCGCGGCTCTCTTGGCGCCTTCACCCATTTTGGATATGTTCAGTTGCTGACCGGCCACCCGCACTTTTTTCAATTCCTCAAACAATTCTTTCGGTATGCCCGCCGGTAATTCGACGGTGCTGTAGTCGTCCTGAATTCTGATGCGTGCGATATGGTCGCCGTCAATGCCGGATTCATTGGCTATGGCGCCAACGATATTGCCGGGTTTTACGCCATGATTATGGCCGACTTCAATCCGGTAGGTTTCCATTTCAATATCCGCTCCGCCGCCGAACGCGCGTTTTGGCTTGCGGTCTTTTTGCGGCCTGTCGGATCTTGCCGATCTGTCATCTCTGGACGGTCTGTCGTCCCGGCTGTCTTTAGGCCGTTTAGGCAGATTTTGCAGCAACAACGGCGTTTCGCCCTGAACCAGCTTTGCCAGTGCGGAGGCTATTTCCAAGGCTGATACGTTATGCTCTTGTTGGTATTGTTCCAGCAGTTGGCTGAAAAAGCTCAGTTCCTCGGCGGCCAGCGTGTCGGTAATGTTTTGTTTGAAGCGTGCGATACGTTTATTGTTAATGACCTCGGTTGAAGGCAAGCCCATTTCTTCAACTTTTTGCTTGGTCGCTTTTTCAATATTAGCCAGCAGATTTCTTTCTCTGGGCGCAATAAACAAAATGGCGTCGCCGGTGCGTCCTGCGCGTCCGGTTCTGCCGATACGGTGAACATAAGATTCGGTATCGTAAGGAATGTCGTAGTTAACGACGTGGGTGATGCGGTCTACGTCCAGTCCGCGCGCGGCAACGTCAGTCGCTATTAAAATGTCCAGTTTGCCGTTTTTCAGATTGGCAATGGCGCGCTCGCGTAACGCTTGAGACATGTCGCCGTTAATCGCGGCGGCGGAATAACCGCGCGCTTCCAGTTTTTCCGCCAGCTCAACGGTTGAGGTTTTAGTCCTGACAAAGATAATCATGCCGTCGAAGGTTTCCGCTTCCAGAATACGGGTTAGCGCGTCCAGCTTATGTACGCCGCTGACCAGCCAATAGCGTTGGCGTATGTTTTCAGCGGATGCGGTGGTGACTTTGATGGTGATATGTTCAGGCTCGTCAAGATATTGCTGAGCGATTTTACGAATAACCGAAGGCATGGTTGCGGAAAATAAAGCAATTTGTCTTTTTTCCGGGATTTGATCGAGAATCCATTCCACATCGTCAATAAAGCCCATGCGCAGCATTTCGTCGGCTTCATCAAGAACCAGAAAACTGAGTCCTTTCAGGTTCAGCGTGCCTTTACGCATGTGATCCATAACCCGGCCCGGCGTGCCGACCACCACATGAGCGCCGCGTTTTAACTGGCGTAGCTGGGTAGTGTAGTCTTGTCCGCCGTAGATAGGCAGAACATGGAAACCTTTTAAGTGCGCTGCATAACGTTGAAACGCTTCTGCCACCTGAATGGCCAGCTCGCGAGTTGGCGCCAGAACCAGCACTTGCGGGTCTTTTTGTTTAAGGTCGATACGCGACAAAATGGGTAATGCAAAGGCGGCGGTTTTGCCGGTGCCTGTTTGCGCTTGCCCCAGAACGTCTTTGCCTTGCAGTAGGAGCGGGATGGTTTGTGCTTGTATGGGCGAAGGTGTTTCATAACCGACATCATTCAGTGCTCTTAGCACCGGTTCAATCAGAGCTAAATCACGGAAAGAGGGTAATGTAGAAACATCATTGGACATGGATTTACCTGTTGGAAGCTAGAAAGGCGCGTAAGCGCGGAGAAATGTGTTTGTTTATCAGGACATTATACCTCACTATATTATAAATTGCAGGAAATTTAACCGGCTGAAGCGCTGAATTACGGCAATTCGCGGCGATGCGGAGGCCTGTTTTAAAGATTATACGTAAGCTCGTCATACCCGCCGGGAAGCGGGTATCCAGTGCCATGGATGATAAGCTGTAATCCATGGCACTGGATTCGCTACGCGCTCTAACGGGTCCGGCAATCCCTACCGCGTATGACCGGTTTAGTTCTCCACCGTACGCAGTCGATTCAGGTTTTCGTTGGCCAGTTTGTGATAGGTCGGCGATGATGAAATCGCCTTTTGAAAATACTCGTAAGCCGCGGGTGTCCGGTCATTCATCATGTAAATATAGCCAAGATTATTGTAAGCGTCGGCTTCGTTCAGGACATGCATGAACGCTTTAATGGCGGCGGCATCGTTGCCGAGACGGGCCTGTACTAAGCCCTGGTTTAGCCAGGCCGAGGCATATTTGCCATCGAGTTTCGATGCGGCGTCAAACAACTGCATGGCCCCCTGTAAATCACCGGAAAGATACTTGGAATAGCCCAGGTTATTCATAAGCATCGGCAGATCCGGCTTGATTCTCAATGCGCTTTCATAATGTTGCGCGGCTTGCCCGTAATCGCCATTCTTATCCGCGATCAATCCCAAGCCGTTACAGGCCCGCCACAGACTTGGATCGGCGGCTACGGCGGCGGTCAGCGATTGCTTGGCTTCGGCTTGTTTGCCGGTATTCAGTTGAATGAGGCCCAACCCTTCCAGCGCATGGGCATTTTTAGGGTCCAGCTTCAATGCCATTTGGTAGGCGACTTCCGCCGGTTCGTAATTGCCTTTTTCGGCATGAATTTGGCCTATCTTTTCGAACGTTTCCGGGTTTTGGTCATCAAACTCAAGCGCCCTAACGTAATAATAGAGAGCCTCGTCCTTGTTGCCCTGCTGCAAAAACCGGTCTGCGCGACTCAGCGCCGACGAAGCGTCGATAGTGATGTCCTGTATATCGTGAACCAGGGCGGATTTATCGTCGTACAGCCCGGTTATTTTCGGCTTTAGCGCCATTGATTCAGCCCCGCAGCCTGTTAATAGCGCGGCTGCATTGACCAGCGCCAAGCAACAAACGGCGCGGCGCATGGTATAAGCCGGTTTTGCCGAGGTATTGACCGAGGTAATGGATTTAATGGGTTTAGACATGAAAATTCCCCTTCCGCATTGTAATTAACTAAAAATTTCCGGATGGCTTCCGGCTATGGCATTGGCGAAACTGATGAACTTGCCTTGCGTTAAAGACTGTCATCACAATAAACCAGGAATAAATCGATAACGGGTAGACGACATATAAAGCCTGTAGCCCGGATCATTGCTTAAAAAATTCTCCTCGATTCTGCTTCTGGAATATTGCATTGCGAACGACAGCACCAGCAACACGAAGTTAAAGAGGCTTTGATTGGACAAGACATAGCCGCTGAAGAACAGCAGCTCCGAGGCGTACAGGGGATGGCGGACTATTCGATAAAACCCGCCTATTTTTATCCCTCTATTGGCCGGCACGATGCCGAGGCTTCCTCTGATGGATAGCAGCGAGCCAACGATGGTCACCACGCCAACGATCTGTAGATAGTAACCAAGGCTTAACAGTTCCGGTAAAAAAGCCTCCTGAATAGGGCGATATAGAAAAGGCAGCACGGTGGTGACCATGCTGATCAGCCATGCAAATGGAAACTCAATCAAGGTGAGAGGTTCGCGGCGGACAAAATAAATCGCCAGGATCAGCCCGTTTATCAAGACGATAGTGAAGGCAAATAAGGACCCGGTTTTCTGATAGCTTTGGAACGTGGCGGTACACAGAAACGTAAACAGCGCGATTCCGGTTAAATTACCCAGCGAATAGACTATTTTTTTTAACATGAGCATCTCCTGGTTGTGGGATGTAAATTGTTTTATAGAACCCATTTCAATCGTGGATCGGCCGCTTGCCTGTCCTTAGCCAAAAGCCCGGCAAGAAGTATTTTCATCGCGTTGACTTGCGGCGCAGCATTCCCACGCCGCGCGCTCGTTGTTTCATTCGAAACGTTCCATCTGTGCCAAAACGTTGCATGTTAGACCTTCCAGGTTTTAAAAACCTGGAAGGTCTGTATATCGCATGTTTCCCGCCTAACGACAGCCCGCAGAAGCTTGTGTATAAAGACGAGTGCAGCGAGAGCGAAATTATTTCATGCTCATCCCTAACCCATGTTCGAGAACACCGCCATCGCTTTGATAACGGCCGGTCCCATCGCAATAATAAAAAAGCCGGGCATCACGCAGAAGATCAGCGGAAAGATCATTTTGGTGCCGAGCTTGGCCGCTTCTTCATCCGCTTTTTGCATCCGTTTATCCCTAAACTCCTCGGAATAAATGCGCAGCGTTTGCGCAATGCTGGTGCCGAATCGCATGCTCTGGGCCAGCACCGTGATCAGTCCCTTGATGTCCTCCAGGCCGGTGCGCCGGGCAAGATTGGACATGGCTTGGGTGCGATCGACGCCCGCGCGTATTTCGGCGGTGACCATCAGTAATTCTTCGGCCAAAAGCGGGTGAATATCGGAGATCACTTGGGCGACCCGAAGTATGGCCGCGTTTAAGCCCAAGCCTGCCTCGGTGCAAACCACCAGCAGGTCGATTGCGTCGGGTAGTCCATTCCGGAGCGAGCGCTGATGCTTAATCGTCTTTTTATCCAGATAATAGCTGGGGCCAAGCATGCCCAACACACCGGCTATTGCGGCGCTGAAAAAAAACTTGTCCGGCTCGATCTGGGGGAAAAACGGGTACATGAACAACACCGACAAAGGCAGTGCGACCATTAACAGCAAGCGGATAAAATAATAAATAACTAAACTGTTGGGGGAACGGTAACCGGCGCGGGTGAGGCGATCGATGGTGCTTTTTTGAAGGTCCTGGTTGTGAGGTAGGATGATATGAGCGAAACGATCCAGTCGTTCCGCCCATTGTTCCAGGACCGATACCGTGGAGGCGTCTTCGATTACCAGCGCGTCCAAGCGTTTCTTCACCGGGTCCAAGCGCTGCGCCAGTAGCCATAAACCGACCATGCCGACCAAAAAAATGGCGGCTGCGAACAGAACAACCGCGCCGCTCCGAGCGACATCCGGGTTGTCCATTAAATCAAACAAGGTTTCTATAAAGGATTTCATAGCGAATCAAATCTCCAGGGCAATCAGTTTACGTATCCAAAAATTACCGGCAATCTGCAAAACAATCCCCCAAAGGATTATTTTCCTGCCTATCGGGTCTTGCGTTAAGTTGCCCACATAATCGGGATTGATCAGCGATATGCCGAGAAATAAAACGAATGGAATCATCGCCAATATCCAGGCCGACATTCGCGCCTCGGCCGTCAGCGTGAGAACGCGGCGCTGGAAGCGGAACCGGCTACGGATCAGCTTGCTTATGTTTTCGAAGGTCTCGGCCAGATTGCCGCCGGTTTCCCGTTGCACCATAACCGTGGTCACAATAGCCATCAGCGACATGCTGGGGATGCGGTCGACCATGCTATGGAGCGCCCAGCGGGTGTCGACGCCGAAATTGATTTCGTCGAAGGCGATGCGAAACTCTTTGGCGATAGGCTCATCCATTTCGGTCGCGACCAAATGCAGGGTTTCATTGAATGGATAACCGGCGCGCAAGGCGCGGGTCATAACATCCAGCGCTTCCGGTAATTGCTCCTCGAATTTGGCGAAGCGCTTTACAAGATCGCGCCTCAACTTCATCACAGGAATTACGCCGAATATCGACATGCCGGCCAGCACAAACAGCCACTGGTGGCTCAGAATCCAGGCCAACGCCGCCCCCGATAAGGCCAGAAAGAGGCTGAGCAGAACCAGCCGATAGGCGGGAAACTCATGTCCGGAGCGTTCGATGAAGACTTGCAGGCGAGTCATGGCCGGAAGCGACTCAAGCCAGGTTTCGAGCGGCGATAGCTTCTTGAAATATTTCTCCCTGACCAGCGAGATTTGGCGTTCGCTCTGGTAGTCATCGCTAAGGATGCCCAACCGCTGCTTGAGCCGTCGGCTTTCTTGCCGCCCCGTCCCGAAAGTCGGCACGACAATGGATTGAGTCAGAAAAAATACTGCGCCGAATACCAGCGCCAGGAAAACTAATAAGGTGTCTTTATCCATGAGTATTCTCCAAATTATCCTAGAAAAATCATTTGATCCGCGAAAAGCACGAAAATATTAAAATTAAGGGTTCCGGCAAAATTAATTTCCTCTTAGGGTTCCCACGCTTTGCGTCGCTGCCATTAAGTTAAGCCTTGTAGGAGCGGGCCGCGCCCGCGATGATGGCACTATAACTCTGCAATCGCTGTGCAAATATCGCGGGCGCGGCCCGCTCCTACGGAGTGTCGATGTGCTTAACTTAATGACAGTGACGCTCCAGCGTCCCGAACCGCAGAGCGGTTCTGGCTACATTCCCACGCAGAGCGTGGGAACGATGAAATAGCACCCAGCCGGTCATCGCCAAGGCCTATGTCATGCAGCATGCCAACGATGCTAGCCGTCGCGCTCCGGATCGAACAGCTCGAAAGGCAGATCGATACCCCGTTTCTGGAGGCTTTCATGGAACTTGGGCACGATGCCGGTGGCCTTGAATGAGCCCACGATATTGCCGTGTTCGTCGAGACCTTTTCTCTGGAACCTGAAAATTTCCGACATCGTGATGATGTCGCCTTCCATGCCCTGGATTTCCTGGATGCTGATCAGCTTTCGCTTGCCGTCCTCCAGGCGCGACAATTGCACCACCACATTGATTGCCGAGGCGATTTGGGTTCGCACCATTTTGGTAGGCAAGTCCAAGCCGGTCATCGCCACCATGTTTTCCAACCGGCCCAGGGCATCGCGCGGCGTATTGGCATGCACTGTGGCCAGCGAGCCGTCATGGCCGGTATTCATGGCCTGAAGCATGTCGAAAGCTTCGTCGCTGCGCACTTCGCCGACGATGATACGATCCGGACGCATCCGCAGACTGTTGCGAACCAAGTCGCGCATCGACACCTCGCCCTTGCCCTCGATATTGGGCGGACGGGTCTCCAGCCGCACCACATGCGGCTGCTGCAACTGGAGTTCCGCCGAATCCTCAATGGTAATGATGCGCTCGTTTACCGGAATATAACCGCTCAACACGTTCAGCATGGTGGTCTTGCCTGAGCCGGTGCCGCCGGAAATCAGCACATTCAACTGGGCCTTGACGATGCCGATCAGCATGTCCGCCATCGACTGGGTGCAGGTCTTTAAATCGATGAGGTCCTCCATGCGTAAGCGGTCCAGGGTAAAGCGGCGAATCGACAACGTCGGCCCGTCAATGGCCAAGGGCGGAATAATCGCATTGACGCGCGAGCCGTCCTTAAGGCGGGCATCGACCATCGGCGAGGACTCGTCGATGCGTCTTCCCACCGAAGACACGATGCGGTCGATGATATTCAGCAAATGAGCGTCGTTTTGAAAGCGTAGCGGCGTAAGCTCCAGCTTGCCGAAACGTTCTACAAAGATTTTACCGCTGCCGTTGACCAGAATGTCGGCGATGCTCGGTTCGGACAATAGCGGCTCTATAGGGCCGAGTCCGAGGATCTCGTCTTCTATGCATTTGGCGAGGAATTGCCGGGTCGAGATATTGAGCGGCACCGCCAGTTCGTCCATGATGCGTTCGGCCAGTTCGCGAATCTTGTTCCGGGCCTGGCTTTTATCCAGTCGCCCGATCTGGGAAAGGTCGATCATTTCCATCAGTCTTTGATGAATTTTTTGCAGCCACTCCCGTTCCGTTTCGCTGAGCGCCCTCACTTTCAAGGGCGGAACAAGCTCCGCTACAGGCAGCGCCGAACCAGGCTCAGCGCCAATCGCGTTAGAAGGCGGCAGTTCCTCATTGTTAAAATGTCCGATAATCCGATTTTTCAGGCCCATGACTTACGCTCCCGCTAATAGTTTTGACAGGCATTTTCTGAATATCCCAGGGTTGACTGAAGGGCTCTTGCCGTTCAGGGTTTCGGCCAACTTTTGGATTCTCTTGGTGGCTGATGAATTGGGCGCGTGTTCGGCAATCGGCACCCCCAGATTGGAGGCCATGTGCAGGTTCTTGAAATCATTAGGTATCACCACGATCGGCGAGCCCAACGCCAAAACCCGCTCCACCTCGTCAAGCCCGAAGTTATTATTACCTTCGTAGCGGTTGAGGACCGGTATGATCCTATCCAAGGGCAGACCCAAGTCCTGGGTCATGATCTGGATCATGCGCTGCGCATCGCGGACGCTGAAAAGCTCCTGCTGCATCACCACCAGGATATGATTGGCCTGTTCCAGAACCAGGTTGAAGACCGGGTCGATCAGGCGCGGCAGATCGACCACCAGCTGTTCGTAACAATTATGCGCCAGCTCGATAAGGCGCTTAAGGCGCTTTTCATCGATTTCGCCCGGCAGGATGATCTCCCGCTCCGGCCTATTCAAAACATGCAAACCGCTGGCATGTTTCGCCATATAACCCATCAAGGCAATTTCATCCAGGGATTCGATCGCGGCCAGCGCATCGACAAGATTTTGCGGCGACGCGATATTCAAGCGCAGGCATTGGGTGCCGAACTGGAGATCCAGGTCCAGCAATAGCGTCTGCATGCCCTCTCGGGTGGCGAAGGCGTGGGCCAGAGCGCAGGCGATGGTCGATGCCCCCGCTCCGCCCTTGGCGTTGACTATCGCCGTGAGCGCGGAATGCGCGTAGAGGTCTTCCTTGAGGATCTTACGCACCGAGGCCAGCGTGTCGTCAACGAGCTGCGGCCCCATGATGAAGTCGCGCGCTCCGGCTTGCATAGCCATGCGCATAAGCCGCGGAGCGTCGGCCATGCCCCGGTCGTAGACGATCAGCGTGACAGGTCCGGCCTGCTTGTTTTGCTTGGACAAGGCTTCCAGTTCCAGTTCCGCCTTGAGACCCAGAAAATGGATCAATACATCGGCTTTGAGATCGGGGCCGCCCAAAAAATCGGGAGCATGACCGTTCAGGGCGCGGGACTGCGCCTTGACGCCGGGAAGCTGATTGACCAAGCCCTGAAGGATTTCCATGTTGCCCTCACCCTGGCCGGTTAGCAATATATGGTTGGTTCTGTTCATAGCATTCATCCCTTGGTTATAAATTGACTGTCGTCAAGGTAGCGAAACGGGTTTAACGAGCCTTCTTGGTTATCGATCACGGACATTGCGTACTGCCGACGCCATCCGGTACGGCTCCCAGGCTTTCCCGCGGCAACGTTGTTGCGAAGGCGGGGGCGGTCAGCGTCATAGCCGGAAGTCCGGGGAGCAATGCCGGAATCAGCAGGGTGTGCGTAAATCCGACAATTCTCACGCGAACATAGCGGATATTGTTAAAAACGGCAGTTACCGTGCCGGTCTGATCCAGATAGTCGGTAACGACATCGGAGCTGTCCAGGCCGGGCAGTATAGCGCTGGCTCCTGCGGCGGCGGGGGCATTGAAAACCGTGACGTTGGCGATTGAAGCGTGACCTACCGGACAAACAACGGCCAAGCGCGCGCCTCGCCGTGTCGCCTCGGTTAGGGTGTTCCAAACGAACAATGCCCGAGCGAATTCGATCACAGCGAACAGCAGCACGAAAAACAGCGCAGCCACTAAGGCGAATTCGACGATGTACAGGCCTTTCTGTTGATGTTTCATATCGCCCTCATGGTGCTGGTGGCCGTTAAGATAAAAGGATTGGGCAGCGCGGAACCGAATAACCCGACAATTCCAGCCAAAGGGTTTCCCGGTAAGAAACTAAAGGTATAGCTGCCTGTGACCGTTACATAAGTGCCCGTCGCATCGATCACCGGCGCAGGGATACTAACATTTATAACGCCGGGCAGGAGTTGAGGTCCAACCCCGGTTTGCCCGTATTTGACCAGATTGATTGCCCCGGCGATGTCATTGCTATTGAAAACTTGCGTCGAGTAATAACGGCTACTGTCACGCACCGCTTTGGACAAGGTGTTGTATTGAAATAAGGCGCGGCCCATTTCACTGACGCCTAAAAAAATCAACAACAGGATCGGCACGACGATCACTAACTCCATCATTGCTATACCCTGTTGACGGCGAATAGCGTTAGGTTGCGTTTTGCTGTTCATGAGTCTGCCGCTCCGAAATCTTTGTAAAGAATAATGGTATGGGGGCCCAGTCCAATGAATGGATTAGCGCTTGGAACCGATCCCTGTCCTATGCAGGAAGTACCCAGGAATTCCCCGTATATTTCCTGATCGCCATTGTGATTGGCCGGTCGGGTCAGAAACATGCAGGCAAGGCCCAGCACATTGACCGAACCGCTCCCGTTGGTGGTTCCCGTACAATCGATTACCGGCACAGCCACTAGGCGACGGGGCGGTTCATATTGGGCAGTGGGCGTTGGAATATCCCAGGTATGACTCGCTCTATCGGTCATATACTGACTGTAGGTATCCGGGTAGCCGGAGCCGCCCGCATCAATGACCACATCCGGTTTGTAAGTGGCGGTGTCGACAGGGCCGCAGCCCGGCGGGGGGCAATTGAAGCGCGTATTTAAGCCCTGCGCGTTCGGTCCCACATTACCGCCGGGTTTAGTCGGCACGGATTCCCCGGCCGCCGCGCAGCCGGTATAGCCTCCGGCCATATTGTTTCTGATGCAGCTACCGCCGCCGCCCGTTCCGCAACCCAGGTCGATATTCTGGTAATTGCCGGGGCCGACATCCCAGCCGTTGTTGCCCGAGCCGGTCTTCATGATCACTTCCTGGCCGACCGTGTAACCATAGTTGGTCGCCGGTCCACCCGTGCCGCAAGGCGCAATAGGTAAAATTTCAGGGCAGATCAGCTCGGGGCTCGGTCCCGCCACCGCTGTTGCGCCGACGTTGACATTAGCGATCCCGACGGTCTGGAGCAGCCAAGAGGGGCTGGAGAAGTTGGCGGCGCTCACGCCCACGCGAATGAAGCGGGGATTCGCCCCTCCCGGCACGAAGGGATTTAATGACGCGGAAAACTCGATGCTGACATTGCCGATCCCGATACTCCCAAGTTCGGCATTGCCTGATGCACCCGCATTAAGCGTAAATGCGGCCTGTGCGGACGTGGTCGCCATCCCGATGTTGGTTGTTTCATCCAGCGTTTTAGCGCCGCTAAGAGCGGCGGCGTCCAGCGCACTTTGCAGCCTGGTTTTATTGAGATAGCCGTGGCCCATGTCCAGGGCAAGTCCGGCCACTGCCAGTAGAGCGCCCATTCCTACAGCCACCAGCGGCAGAATGGCGCCCCGTTGAGCCATAGCAACGCGGCGGGGCTTGCTCTCCAATAGCCGGTAGCCGGTGCGCCGTAAACCGTAGTGAATCAAGAAGCCGTTTTTCGTGTTCATAATGACTACCTCAATGCCGCGACACTTAACGTGCCGAGCCTCCCGATGTGTTTATGCCGGTGCCCCTGCCGTCTACTCCATAGACCGAGGGCTGGGATAGGCGTTGCTCAGGTTTGACGATCAGCCCTCGATAGGTGCCTTCCAGCACGGAATTGGCCTTATTGCCCTCCATTCCGTCCGGCGCCTCGTCTTCTGGGTGTTGCGCCTTGTCCGCGTTATAGATTTGCTTGCTGACCATATTGCGTACCGAAGCGCCGTAGTCGGCCTGGGTGCGCGCCGGGTTGCTGCTCCACTCGGCGCATCCGCCCAGAAGCGTCAGGCTGACGGCCAAAAGTCCTTGTTCGATCCGGCTCAGTCGATGGGGTTTTAGATAGTTCATGGTGTTCGCTCCTGGTTAGGGTTGTTGACCGAAATGGCCGCGCAAGCCGCCGGTGTAAGTCTGTCCGTCGCTAACGCGGGCCGGCATTTTGCGTGCTTCTGTACGCCCCATCAGGTAATACTCCGCATCGCTGGGGTCAATGTAGTGGTCGGTGGGTAACTGGATGTTGTCGGGCGAGATCGGTTTGACCAAGTGCGGGGTGACGAAAATCACCAATTCCGTCTCGTTCTTCAGGTACTTCTGGCTGGTGAACAGCTGTCCGAGTACGGGGATGTCGCCCAAGCCGGGAAACTTGGAGATGCTTTCGCGCATGCTGTCGTTGATCAGGCCGGCGATGCCCAAGGTCTGGCCGTCGGACAGTTCCAGAGAGGAATTGGCGCTACGCTTGGTCAGCGACGGGATGACGAAGGTGCCGTTGCCTGCCGGCAGCACGACGGCATTGTCGGCGGATATTTCGCTGACATCGATATTCAGCTTCATGCTGATCCGCCCCGAATCAAGCACCACCGGGAGGAATTTAAGCATGACGCCGAAGGGCTTGAACTGCACTGTGACGGTACTGGCACCGCCGACGCCCATGTTTTGCGGCACCGGGACCGGGAATTCGCCGCCGGACAGGAAATCGGCATCTTGGCCGGAAATGACGGTGAGATTCGGTTCGGCGAGAATCTTCGCCAAGCCGTTTTCCTTGGCGGCGTTGATGACGGTCTTGACCGCGACATCATGGCCGATGAAGCGGAAAAACATGCCATAGGGGTTGATAACGCTGGCTCCGACCGATGCCGCATTGGACAGCGCGCTGACCAGCGCATTGCCGCCGACCGCGCCGGAACTGAAGTCGCCGCTGCCGCCGATGGCCGAGAAATCGACTTTGAAATCGCGCGCCAAGCGCCGGTCGATTTCCGCTACGGTTACGGCGAGCATGACTTGTTGCGGGCCGCCTATCTGCATCAGGTTGATTACCTTGGTGGTCTGTTCTTGCGGCGCGGCTTGTCCTCCCACATTAATGCTCATCGGAGCGGGCGTGCCGCCGCCAGGCTGATGATCGTCCTGCGGCAGGAATGTTTCAGCGATTTTATAGATGGCGTCCATTTTCTGCGGGCCGGAGACTTGGCCGCTCAGGACGATGGAACCTTGGGAAGAAAGCACCTTGGGCGACTCATCCGGGAACAGTTCGTACAGCTTGCTCTTGAGGCCGTCCAAGTCATGGGTGACTTCCAAATCGAGGTTACGGCCGCAGGGATCATTGCTCTTGCCGCACAGGAGAATCACATTGGTGCTGCCCATCTTTTTGCCGAGAACATAGAGGTGGGTCGGGTCCAGTATTTTGACATCGGCCACCTCCGGGTTACCCACCGTTACGCCGTTGATTGCGGAAGGCAGCGAAATGAAGGTGGCTTTACCCAGCGTGACCCTGGAAGCGGAGTCTCCTGCCGAAAGGCTGAAAGGCATGCCTACCAATAGCAAGGCGCCTAACAGTCCGGTGCGAGGTAGCATGGTTCGGCTTTTTGAGCCGGCGATGGTTTTAATTGGATTGGTCATGGTGACTCCCTAAATCGTGTTTTTATTGTTGTTTAGTCCTGCGCAGCATGTAGGATTAAAGATGTTGTTCAGAGCATACGTAACCTTTGCAGTCGATCTTGCTCTGGGTCATTCCCCTGATGACGGTGAAGGTCTTGCCCTGCGGTTTATGGGCTCTCGGCAGCGGAGGGGTTGCCACATAGGCAATCGTCTCGGCTTGATCTAATACGGCCCTGTCGGTCGGATTGCGCAAGGCGAGCTGAATGGAACCTTGCTCTTGCCCTTTGAACACCGCTTCCGCCTGTTGCGGGGTCATCTCTAAGGTGACCGAGCGAACCACAATAGGCTTGTTCTTATCGCTGGCTGCCGCCTCCTGATCCACGGCCAAGACCTTGACGTCCTGGACTATGGTTTCCGTGCGCACCTCCTGGCTCGCTCCGGACAGCTTTTTGGCGGCCAGCACATCGACATGGTTGTCCGGCAGCAGAAATCCGCCCACGCCGCTGACGTCGTTCACGCGCACGGTGAAGGCGCGCTTATTTTCGGGAAAGCCCAGGGAAAATATATTTCCGCCTTTGGGGTCGACGACGCGGCGGCTATTCAGCGGTTCGTCTGTGAATACGTTATTGATCGCGACTTTGCCGACAACCTGGGACTTTTCCGTAAACATGTCTTTGGTTACGGTGTCTTTCGGCCAATCTTTTTCAGACACATCGGTTTCCCCAACTTGTTTCCACTGGGGTATATCCATAGAGGCAACGATTACCTTACTGTATTGCACTTGTTGCGTGTCGTCGCTTCCCAAGGATTCGACCCAACGTTGTGCGATTAAAACCGCGACGACAGCTAAAGCCAGCGCCATAAAAAAGAGCGTGAGTGTTCTACCGTTCAACATATTCTGTTCTCCTTATCTATAACAAGTGGGTTTGAGGCGGGGTGTAAAGCATCGGGTTTACCGTGTGCGAGCGGTTCAGGGTCTGAAACCGGCCGCACAAAATAACTGTTCCATGCGCATGCCAGGCGTTCGTCGGTGACTTGGTTAGCGAGGCCTTGATAACGGCATTGATCCATGACCAAGCCTAACAAGTCCCTGGGTTGGCAAGGCAGCAGCGGCCTGTCTTCCCTGCGGTAAAGCTCCAGTACGTAGCGGAAGACTGTTGCGTCGAATGCGATGGCGTGTTTCTTACACACCTGCCGCCAAATGCTTTCGTATTCCTCCGCAGTGAGAACTTCGAAGCGGACTTTGTAGCCGAGTCTGCGTAAGAAGGCCTCGTCGGCGAGCGCCAGCGGATTCAGGTTGGTCGAGAAAATCAGCACTACATCGAAGGACACCGGAAATCGGGTGCCGCAGCCGACGGTCAGATAGTCCTGCTTCTGTTCCAGCGGCACAATCCAGCGATTGAGCAGATCCGTACATTCAACCCGTTGCCGGCCGAGATCGTCGATCATATAGATGCCGTTATTGGCCTTCAGTTGCAGCGGCGCGAAATATTGTTTGGTCGCGGCATCGTGCGCCAGTTCCAGCATCTCCAGCGTCAGTTCGCCGCCGGTGATCACCGATGGACGACGACAGCGGACAAAGCGCGGATCGTGGCCTTCATCCAGCATGAATTGAGCCGATTTGTCCGCGCCGACCAAGGGATGATGAACGGAGGGGTCGAAAAACTGCACCACGTAATCGCCGACCGCCAGCGCATAGGGAATCAGTATCGAATCGTCGAGCAGGCCGAGCAGTTGCATTCCGGTGTAGGTTTTGCCGGTGCCCGGCGGACCGTAAACGAAGATAGGGCGGCCCGAGTGCATCGCCGGGCCTAGTTGGTCTAGCACCGATTCCCGGATGACAATGTCTTTAAAAACTCGGGTCATGTCTTCGCGGGTGACCAGGTTGTTGTGAATGGATTGCGCTTGCACGACGCGTTCATAGAGCGCTAGCGGTACCGGCGCATAGCCTGCGTAACCGCTTTTCAGCTGGGCGTCCAAGGCCAGGTTGCGGCCCCGTTCGGTCAAGGCGTAACGCAGCAGCATGGAGTTTTCGTTGGGGCTGTGTACCTCAATATAGCCTGAGGTGCGCATGAAATTGAGCAGGCTTTCCAGAACCGGCCAAGCCAGCGCGGTTCGTTCGACCAATTGCTGTTGGTTGAGGATGCCGCCCCAGTAGCAATGCTTGGCCAGCAGGTCGCAAAGAAAATCCTGAGCCAGTCCGGTTTCGGCAAGATTGCGAGGTCGCGGCGCGATTTGCCGAATCGCTTCTTCCTCAAACGCCAAGGTATCGTTACGCATGGACAAAGCCTCCTAAAGTTTCAATGAAAGGATCCAATCGCCCGACCCAGGCTAGCGTCGCCAAGGTGCCAAGGGCGATGGCCAGTGCATAGGGGAAAAGCAGCGATGACGATTCCTCCGGCGCGGGCGGCACATAAGCGACCTTGCCGGTGCAGAACAGACATTTGGCCATTAAGCCGTAGCGGCGTCCGTAGTCGATCAAGCCGCCTTGCGCGGCCAGTAAGCCTAACGCGGCAATGGAACCTGTGCCGGTCGTTAATGCCACGGCGAGCAAGCTATCCGGCCAGCCGAGAAAGGTTCCCGCCGCCGCCATCAGCTTGACGTCGCCGGCGCCCATCCAGTGCATCGCGTAAAAGGGTAAAAACAACAGCAGTCCGGTAAAAAAACCGGCTAAGCCGTTTAAGAATCCGCTTCCCCCTTGTAGCCAGCATTGCATGGTTATGCCCAACAGGGCTGCACTTGCGGTTAGGCTATTAGGGAGACGGTGACGTTTCATATCGATAACGGCGGCTGTTATCAAAACGGCTATAAGAACTCCCGTCGGTATGCTATTCAAAGTCATGTGCATATCCTTATCTAAGATTTAAGGGAAAATTGAGTGTTTTTTAAGCTTAAATTGATGATTTACACTCTAGCAAGGAAAGTGCGTTGATAAAATACGTGCGAATACTTACAAAATCAGGCGTTTAGCCGGGTTGTTCTTTAGTGTTCCGGCACCGGTCTGCCGGTTAGACCTTCCAGGTTTTAAAAGCCTGGAAGGTCTGCATGTTTGCTCTTGTTCCCGCGCTGCGTGGCAAGTCATGGGCAATATGGGACGCCGGAGTGCAGGCTTCGCCTGCAAGCGCAAGCAAAGCTTGCACTCCATCGGCGCGAGTTGTTCACGTTATTTCATGCGCACGCCTAAGCGAACGTTATTTTTGGCAAAATTCTTGGTTCGGGAAAAGCACGAATCATGTCCGGATGTTGCATTAGTTAGCCATTTAGCCGCCGGGCGGCGAGCTGCAAGGTCAATCTTTTCGGGGATCATATAAGTTAGGGAGACGTTTCAAATTAACCTCCTCTTGGATGTATAAGGGCGCGCGTTGCGTGCGGCTGTTAGTGTTTTGAACACCCCTACGCGGCATTGTCAGCAAGTCTTATGCGCCGGTAAATGCAGTTAACCATGTAACACTAAAACTCAGGCGCAATAGCTTCCCGGTGCAATCATGATTACGATAAAGCTGAGGGCAAAATCAAAAGCAACCGTTTTCAGAAGAGTGTTGCCGAGATCCGGGTTTGCGGATGAAACGCATGTTTTATGTAGCGCTCGATTGTGTTCGGTGCCAACGACTGGCGTCATTCGATCACCAAAGGCCGCAGCGCTCATCAGCGCGACCTGGCTTGGTGGCGGATTAAATCAGTTCGAGCTTTGCAAAAATCCATTTTTTTCCGCTTGCGCAGAACCCGTCGCAACTTAGTTAACCCGCCACGTCGCATTTTTAGGCTGGGATGGGCAAAACGCAGCCCATCCCATTCCCTGTCCGTATTTCCCTATTGACTAGATTAGGCCTGTAATCAAGCCGATTTGGGCTGTAACAGCTCCTCCAAGAGCGGTAAAAGCGGCTGCCGCCCCTAAGGTTATCAGCGTTCCTGCTACCGCGTACTCAACCATGGTCAGGCCTGCTTCATCTTGCCAAAAGGCTTTCAACATTGTGTTTAAAGTTTTCATGATGATTCTCCAAAAGTGATAATCAGGTCGAAAATTGTTTACCCCGTCGGCACACGACCCGTCTGTGTACGGGGGTTAACTCCTTGGTTATATAAAGCTCCTTTCAGTTGACTCCAATCAGAGCAAAATCTGAGTGGATTTTTTAGTCCCAGATGCTCCAGCGTATCTCGCGTTTTAGAGAATCGCTAACTACGGCAAAGCCTCTGTGACAAATATATGTTGTTACTCGAATACGGCTGCATGGGTAATGCTAATTTTGCGCACGGTTGTCGATGAACAGATAACGCGGTACTTCTTTCCTGATTAGCTAGATGCTTCAGCCGGCACCGTCATACCGGCAGGGATGCCGGTATCCAGCGCCATGGACGGTAACTTGCCGATACCATTGCTGCATGATTTAGGCTCGATACCCGTCCATGGCTTCACATCCATGTGACTGGATTCCGGCATCCCTGCCAGAATGACGAACTTTTAGCGCTGGCTGAAGCATCTAGCTAATCAAGACTTTTTTTATATAACCCTTTCGTCGCCAAACTGAAAAACCCCCTGCATCAATGCAATCTCAATTTGAAATCAATTTTACATAAAAAAATCGTTTGTTCTATTGGTGCGAATACTGATCGTGATAGTGCTTAGCGTTACCCGAATATCCATACTTTATCCTTACGCCGACGATCCTTCGTCGCCAAATTGAAAACCCCCTGCATCAATGCAATCTCAATTTGAAATCAATTTTACATAAAAAAATCGTTTGTTCTATTGGTGCGAATACTGATCGTGATAGTGCTTAGGGTATGGTCGGTAATAACTTCCCGAAACATAAACTCATCGTTATCTGCGGCTGGATGGGGCATGCCGCTCCGTTCGAAACGTTGCAAGTTAGACCTTCCAGGTTTTTAAAACCTGGAAGGT
>DAINRH010000060.1:0-19805 GCA_036741905.1 Methylobacter sp.
CAATATTCTCGAAGGCGATGATTCCGATTTGATGAAGTGCGCCGGCGAAATTGCGCTGACCCACCATGAAAAATGGGACGGCAGCGGCTATCCTTACGGCCTGTCCGGCGAGGCCATCCCGTTGACCGGGCGGATTGCGGCGCTGGCCGACGTGTTCGATGCATTGACTTCGGCGCGGCCCTACAAAAAGGCCTGGACGCTTGAAGCGGCTGTGGACCTGATCAAGGAAAATCGCGGCATTCATTTTGATCCTGAGCTGGTGGCGGTATTTTTGGAACAGTTACCCGAAATTCTCAAGATTCGCGATCAATTTTCCGAGCCGGAGAATAATGCATGATCACGCACCGATCCGTTGACCGGTTGAGCCGCGTTACGGCATCGATGCAGGAACTGGATTAACGCCGACAGCCGTTGCCAAGAGGGGACCGAAAGTCATCACAATCAATCGCCAATGTTACGCCTTCCGCTTACCGCCCAACTTAGCAAAATCCGACCTGATTATAAAGATGCTTCAGCCAACGCAAAAGACTCCGTCATTCTGGCATGGATGCCGGAATCTAGAGCCAGGGAGGGTGACTATTCCTGGCACCCATATCCGATTTAGGCATTATGCCAAGTCATACCTTCACATCCATGTGACTGGATACCGGCATCTATGCCAGTATGACGGCGCGAGCTGAAGCAGCTTACTAATCAGGAAATCCGATCATGGACAATGATATTCAGACGACTCTTTTCCGAATGCGTAAGGCGTTTATTGAGCGCCTGCCGCAACGTTTAACGATTCTTAGGGTTTTACTGGCAGATATTGAGCGCGGTCAGCATGACTCGCTTGAGAGCTTGCAGCGCGCGGCGCATAGTTTGCAGAGTTCGGCGGCTGTTCACCAATTGATGCGGATTTCCGAGGCGGCGGGCAATTTGGAGCGAATCGTAGCGACCGTAGCCGTTGACGGGGCATTGGCTGAACAGGGCATGCAGGCGATGCGTAAAGCGCTGGCGAATCTGGAAGCTCAAGTGGTCAAGCCGCCGGGCCAGGGCTTCGTTCCGCAAATACCGGCGGGGCGGACAGACAGTCCGCGCATCGCGGTGGTGAGCGATGACAAGGCGCAGGCCGGTTGGCTGCGTTCCACGCTGGAGCAGGCGGGGTACACGGTGGAGGCGTTTAATGAACTGGCGGATTTTGCCGCCGCCGGCCCGGCAACCGAACCGCCGTCCGCGCTGATTATGGATAAGCTGTTTTCCGAAGGCGACGACACCAGTGCTCGGGTTATTGCGGAGCTAAACAAGCGGAGCCTTAACGGTGTTCCGGTTATCGTTATCTCCGCGCGGCGGGATATGGCGGCCAAGCTTGCGGCCTATCGGGCCGGGGCCGGTTGTTATCTGACCAAGCCGGTGGATATTGATGCGTTGTTGCGCGTGGTTGCCGACGCTGTCGCGTTGACGCCGCTGGACGCTTTTCGCGTGTTGCTGGTTGATGACGACGCCGAACAGCGGGCGTTATACGGGGCAATTTTGCGCCAAGCCGGCATGACGGTGCTGGACGCCGGCGATCCTCTGCACGTTCCGGACATGCTGGTGGAGTTCGCGGCCGAGGTGCTGGTGCTGGCTATGGTTATGCCGCAATGTTCCGGCCCGGAGCTGGCCGTCATTGTGCGCGATGATGATCGATATGCCCAGCTGCCGATTGTTTATCTGGCGTCGGAAGCGGCGGTATCCGGACAATTTTCTGCACTGAATTGCAGCGGCGAGCATTTCTTGTCCAAACCGGTCGATTCCCACCAGTTGGTCGCGGCGGTGGCTTTGCAGGCCCGGCGTTTTCGGCAGCGGCGGGAACAGACGGAATCATTGCGGGCTACGCTTTATGAACGGGAGCGACAGCAACAGGCGTTCGATGTTCATGCTATTGTCAGTGCAACCGATGCTGCCGGTAAGCTTATTTATGTTAATGACCGGTTTTGCGAGATCAGCGGTTACAGTCGGAATGAGTTGTTGGGGCAACATCATCGTATCGTCAAGTCGGGCGAACACTCGCCGGAGTTTTATCGGGATATGTGGCGCACCATTGGGGGCGGCAATATCTGGCAGGGTGAAGTGTGCAACCGGCGTAAAGACGGCAGTTTATATTGGGTTGAAAGCAGTATCGTGCCTTTTTTGGATAATACCGGGCGACCCTATCAATATGTTTCCATTCGTACCGATATTTCCCGCATAAAGACAGCCGAGCTGCGCCTGCGTTTGTTGGAGCGGGCCGTGGAAGCCAGCGCCAGCAGTATCTGCATGGCCGATGCCGGCAAGCCCGACATGCCGTTGATTTACGTCAATCCCGCCTTTGAACGCATCACCGGCTATAGCCGCGATGAAGCGATCGGTCGTAATGCGCGTTTTTTACAGGGCAAAGAAACCGATCAGCCCGGAGTCGATGAAATTCGCGCGGTGTTGTACGAAGGCTGCGCCGGGGGCGCTTTATTGCACAATTATCGAAAGGATGGCACTTCGTATTGGAATGACTTGCGCATTGCGCCGGTGCATGACGAGCAGGGTCGGCTTAGTCATTTCATCGGCATTGCCGATGATGTCACAGAACGTCGCGACGCCGGCGATGCGCTGCGTAAAAGCGAAGAGCGTCTGCGGCGCAGTCAGCGTTACGCTAATATCGGCACCTGGGACTGGAACATTCAGACCGGAAAAGTCATTTGCTCTGAACGTATCGGATCGCTGTTCGGTTACGCCGAGGGTAAGCGGAAGACGTCCTTCAAGCATTTCCTTAATGGCGTACACCCGGATGACCGGCAGAAAGTGATTGATGCGGTTGAGGCCTGCGTACACCAGGGCGCTGAATACAATATCGAGCATCGCTGCGTCTGGCCGAACGGCACGGTGCGCTGGCTGCTGGAACGCGGCGATGTGGTGCGCGACGGGGACGGCGCGCCGCTGAATATGTTGGGCGTAGTGCAAGACATCACCAAACGCAAGCTTGTCGAGCTTAAAAGTGCAAAACAGCAGGCGCGCATGGTTATTTTCAAGCATATTATTGAAAATGTGGTCGATGGCGTTATCACTATCGATCCGGCCGGCATCATCCGCTCTTTTAATCCCGCCGCGGAAAAACTGTTTGGCTATAGCGCCGCTGAGATAGTTAACCGCAGCGTCAATCTGTTAATGCCGGAACCCCACCGTAGCGAACACGGCCGGTATCTTAATTTATACAATAACGGGCAACCGGCAGGGATTATCGGCAAACAGCTTGAGCTGCCGGGGCAGCACAAGGACGGCACGATTTTTTCTCTGGAGCTGACTGTTACGTTAATGGAAATCGACAAAAGCAAGCATTTCGTCGGTATCTTGCGCGATATTAGCGAACGCAAACAGTATGAGCGGGAAATGATCGCAGCCAGAGACGAAGCGGAGAGCGCCAATAAAGCCAAGTCCGAGTTTTTATCCAGTATGTCGCATGAATTGCGTACGCCGATGAATGCGATTCTGGGTTTTGGGCAACTGCTGGAAATAGATGCCGGACTTAATGAGGAGCAGGCGGATTATGTTGACGAGATACTGAAGGCCGGTCGACACTTGCTTGAGCTTATTAACGAAGTGCTGGATCTATCCAGGATTGAGTCGGGCAATATCAATTTGTCTATGGAAGCGCTGTCTTGCGCTGAACTGATAGGGGAATGCCTGACGTTGATTAAACCTATTGCTCAAGTGCGGGGCATCACCATAAACGATGCGGCAATCGGAGATTATGCGATCCGCGCCGACCGCACCCGGTTAAAACAGGTGCTGATAAACCTGCTTTCCAATGCCATTAAATACAACCGTCCGCACGGAGAAGTGTTGATTCAGGCCGCTGTGCAGGGCGGTTGGGTGCGTCTGGAAGTGTCCGATACCGGCTACGGCATCCCGGCAACGCGGCGGCAGGAATTGTTCCAGCCGTTTTCACGATTGGGCGCGGAAGACACCGATATTGAGGGAACCGGCATCGGCCTGACCATTAGCCGTCGGCTTATGAAAATGATGGGCGGTACTATCGGCATGGACAGCGAGGAGGGGAAGGGGTGTACGTTCTGGATTGAACTGCCGCAAGTCGTTTCGGAATCGGATATGCGAGGCGATAACTTAGGGCGGGCTATGGCATTGGAGGCGGCGTCCGGCGAGGAATGCCGGTATACGGTGCTTTATATAGAGGATAATCCGGCCAACCTCAGGCTGATCGCCCAGATTTTGGGCAAGAACCCGCAATTACAGCTGATTACGGCGCATACGCCTGAATTGGGGCTGGAGCTGGCTTCGGCGCATCATCCCGAGCTGATTCTGCTCGATATTAATTTGCCGGGCATGGACGGTTATCAGGTATTAAGTGTATTGCGTTCCATGGATTCGGTAAAAAAGACGCCGGTGATTGCCATCAGCGCCAACGCTACGCCATGCGATATTGAACAGGGCATGGCCGCGGGTTTTGATGACTACATCACCAAGCCTGTTGATGTCATGCACTTTCTGGCGGTCGTGAAGCGTTTGCTTGCCGATGCTGCGAAACAATGAGTCATCCCGGTTTAGGAATGTGTACGAGATAACCTGGGCAAGTTGCTAATAGCCGGAGTGCAGGCTTCGCCTGCAAGCGCAAGCGAAGCTTGCACTCTGGCTGAACATTTATCGGTACGAGTTGTTCAAGTTATTTCATGCATACGCCTTAACGGGGCGGGACTGGAGAGTTTTTTGCAGGAGAGCGTCGAACTATTTCTTGCCCATATGAATTTTAATGATGGGGTTTTTACCGGTGTTTTCTCTTAATGAATTGATGTTGTTAATTATTTTTTGATCTACAATACAATTTCTAATATAAGGCTTGTTCTCAAAATAGACGCTTTCGATTTCCATGCCGGGCTTTAGTTGTATCCATGAAATTTCAATAATCGGACGGCTCAAGGCCATATTCTGCGCCCCGGAAAATAGTTTGCTGCTCTTCCATGATTTTTTAATCGTGGGGAGTTCCGCAACCACTTCCTCTTCAATGCTGGTGTCTTCTTTGAGCACTTTGACGAACGTGTCGATAACATCAGGATCGTAATAGCTTTCTTTGCGCGTCATTAATTGACTGATTGCGGCGCTGACGGACATGACCTCGCCGGTCATTGAACCTTCAAGATAGGCGATATAATCTCGGACTACATTGAGAATACGGGAGCCCTGAGGAATGTCTTGTTTAGCCAAGTGGTCGGGAAAGCCTGAGCCGTCATAGCGTTCGTATTGGTGCCGGATTAAAATAGAGGCGCCTTTTAATTGGATCAATCCCTTCAATAAAGCTTCGCCTTCTACCGCATGGGCTAAATAACGGCGCACGTCGACAAGCGGTATTTTGTAATAAGGCTCCGCCAGCAAGTTATCCGGCAAACTCATTTTGCCGATTTGAATCAGCAATCCGGCGTAAAAAATATTTTTCTTGTCTTCGGTGTTCATGTCCAGTCCGCGCGCAACCAGCAAGGCTTTTTCGGCGATATATTTTGACTGCCCGCTTTTAATGCCGGGACGCATTTCAATAATGCGGGAGAATGCCTTGATGGAGTCGATATATTGTTTTTCCAGATTCTTATTGGCCCGGTCAAGATGCTGCATGGCATTCTTGAGTTGTTCGGTGCGCTGCTCGACTTTTTCTTCCAGATGTTCGTTGAGTTCTTTTAATTCTTTATTTTGCTGCTGAATAATGTCGGATAACCGATCCCGCTCCTCGCGCAGGCGCTTTTGTTCCAGGGCATTGCGAACCAGTAATTTAAGCTCCTCATCATTCCAGGGTTTATTGCAGTAATTGTAAATACGGCCTTTATTGACGGCATCAATGGTTGATTGGAAATCGGCATAACCGGTCAGTAAAATACGGATGGTCTCCGGCCATTGCATGAAAACCTCGGTTAAAAATTCCGCGCCGCTCATTTCCGGCATGCGCATATCGGAAATAATCAGGTCGACGGCATGTTGTCGCAATATCTCCAGCCCTTCTGCGCCGCTTGAGGCAAAGTAGGTCATATACGGTTCATTATGAAATAAGCGCCGTAAGGCTTTAAGCACATTCGCTTCATCATCGACAAACAAGATCGCGCCGGTTTTGTCGAACGCATCGCTGGCCGGTTCCGTTAGCATAACCACTCCTGTTTTATTTTAATCGGCATGACCGCCATTTTACGCGTGTTCAATAATCGCTCCGGCAATAGGCAGGATAATCCGGAAGGTGGTTCCTTGACCTAACTGGCTGGTCAGTTGAATTTCTCCCTGATGTTTTTTGATAATAGTGTAGGAAACCGAAAGGCCTAGTCCGGTGCCTTTGCCGACCGGCTTGGTGGTAAAAAAAGGATCGAAAATTTTACTTTGATGCTCAGGAGCTATGCCTTTGCCGGTATCGCTGATTTCCACCCAAACCTGGTCATTTTCTGTGCCGGTGCGTAAGGTGATAGTGCCGTTGCTTTCGATAGCGTGCGCGGCATTGACCAGGAAATTCATAAACACTTGATTAAGCTGGTGAGGCAGGCATCGTATTTCAGGCAGGTCGCCAAATTCTTTGACAATTTTTGCTTTGTATTTAATTTCACTGTTAACAATATTGAGCGTACTTTCGAGTCCTGCGTGCAAATTAGTCCATTGCCAATCATCGCTATTATCAAGATGAGAGAAGTCTTTAAGGTCTTGAACAATTTTTTTTACCCGCGTCGCGCCTTCATGGGATTCCTCCAATAAATCGAGCACATCAGTCTTCAGGAATTCCAGATCTATTTTGTGTTTAAAGGTTTCAATGTGTGCGAGCTGCTCGGGATTGCCGTTTGTTGTTTCGGTTTGTTCGTAAAGGGCAACCAGTGCCAGTAAATTATCGATATAATTTTTTAAGGAGTTCAGGTTGGAGTTGATATAGCCAATGGGATTATTGATTTCATGCGCCACGCCGGCCGCCAATTGACCGATGGAGGCCATTTTTTCCGATTGCAGCAGATGCGATTGCGCTTCTTGTAATTGACTGTTCAGGCGCAACTGCTGATTTTTTTCAAATTCCAGGGTTCGATTGATGTTGATAAGTTCCTGGGTGCGCTTTTCAACTTGTTCTTCCAATTGCGCATTGCTGCGAGCCAGCACCGTTTCGGCTTGTTTTTGCGAGGTGATGTCCATGCCGCAGCCCATTAAACCGGCAAAGCTTCCGTTTTTTCGGACTCTGGACGCGGCGGTTTCATAGATCCAGGTGATTTTGCCGTCGGCGGCCAGCAAGCGGTATTGGATTTTGAATTTACTGCGTTCTTCAGCCGCACGACTATAGGTTTGGGTCACTTTGTCCCGGTCTTCGGGATGAATGGCATTTAGCCATTGCTCGCGGCTGGGAATGCCGGCCGGTAAATTGAAAGTGGTCAACCAAAAGTGATTGCAAAAAATCGGCACATGACTGGCGTTGGTGATCCAGATTAATGCGGAAATATTTTCGGCCAATTCCTTAAAGCGGCTTTCACTCTCGCGTAACGCCGAGTACAGATTACTCTGGATAATTTCGCTGTGTTCTTGTTTATCGATGCTGATTTGCGCGGCATCAATGCCGCCAAGCAGGCTGAGCGCCATTTTTTTATCGGTATTGAGGATATGATGGTAAAGCCAATTAACCATGTAATCCATCAGGTCCTCGGAAATGGCGTTAACATCGGTCTGGACTTCGAGTTGGACCACCATCATTTTGGCTACAAATTCGTTATGTTCCGCTTCATGTATGGCATGCATGGTTGGATTGAAATGTGCCGCCGACATCAGCTGATCTTCGTGCTGGAAGTGGTACACCGTATAATCGATCAAGCCGTTTACGATTTTGATGATGGTGTCGCGGTCAGCGCCGATGGCGACAGCTTCATCTAATTGGTTGGTTAAATCGATAAGATGTTTATGTTGATCGTCAACGGAGTCTATACCGAGTACCAGCTGATTATTCCAATTCAATATAGCCATATTGTTTGCAAAAAATTTAAGAGGGGGACGCGTGCATTATGGCACAATCCTTTAATGACTGTTTAATGCAGGCTAAGGATTTGGTCGGCAAACTGCCGTCCGCTGTCGCTACAACGCGCGGCTTGGTCAATTGAAACGTTGAGCATGGCAAGCGCGCCGTTAATGGCTTGGTGTTTATCAGGAGCGGATTGATCCGGTTGCTCGGTAGTGACGATCAACAAGTTGGCGGTATAAACCAGTAATCCGAGCGACTTGGTTGTAGCGGGTTCAGGGTAGGTTTCATGTTGTTCGATAGCCTCTTGAATCTCCCGAGGCAGATTCCAGTATTGCGCGACTCTGCCGCCTATGTCCGTATGATTAAAACCTAGTATTGTTTGTTCTTCTTCTATGCCGAATTTGGCAGACATTTTAACAAGTCGGCTGAAGTCGTCAGGAAAAAGTATGGCAATCACCAAGCCTCCGATGTCGTGCAACAATCCGGCCGTGAAGGCAAAATCAGGGCTGCTGCATGTACAGCTTGCAAGGCTTCGGGTACATTCGGCAACGGCTATGCTGTGATGCCGGAACTGGTCGTGATCAAAGTCCTTATGTTGCGTAGGCAGCATTTTTGAAAAACATAGACTAATCAACATGTCTCTTACTCTGTTGATGCCCAGTAAGACAATGGCTTCGCGCAACGAACCTATTTCTCTGGGCATGCCGTAGAAAGGCGAATTGGCAATGCGTAAAATCAGAATCACCATCGATGGATCCTGACTGATCTGATCGACCAGCGCGGTTAGATTTTGTTTGCCGCTAAGCTGTTGCAGCGCATCCATCAGCAGTACCGGCATGGGCGGCAAACTCGCCAAATAGGCAAATGCCTTTTTTAGGGCGGGCATTTCAGCGCTCCCTTAATGGCGACAAGACAATAATGATTCCTTTCGATTGGCTGGCATCGCCCATTGTGTTGATCAGCACCCGTATGGAAGTGCCTTCATTCAAGGTTACGATTTCCTCATCAAGTTGTACAAGGCCGCCAGGATAGACTTTTTGTAATAGTTGCAAAAGCACGTCGGGCAACGCATCGACCGCCATCAGTCCGAGTAGACAAGTGCCGGGAGGTTGGCCGAATATTGCCTCGGCGCGTTTGTTGGAGATTACGATCATATTCTGTTCGTCGATACCGATAATGCCTATTGGTAAATGCTCAAGGATTTCCTGTGAAATTTGCAATAAATTAATGCTGTGTACGATTTCGTGGGATTTATCGGCTACTTTTTGTTCGAGATTTTGATTGAGCATGGACAGCTTGTCATTGGCGGCGCGTAGTTCCCTGCTTAAACGCAAGTTCTCCTGTTCCATTTCATAGTGTTGAAATGCCTCGTGAATGTTATCTCGAAGCAAGTCATCGTCCCAGGGTTTAGTTAAAAATTTACAAATCGCACCTTCGTTAATGATGCTGGTGACGGATTCAAGTTCGGTATAACCGGACAATACAATGCGTAATGTCTTTGGATACAGTTCTTTAACTTTATGTAGAAATTCCACGCCGGTCATATGCGGCATGCGTTGATCGGAAATGATCACGCCCACTTCGTGCTGTGTCAATAAGGCAAGTCCCTCTTCGCCGCTATTGGCGCTTAGGATGGTATAGCCATCAGGCCGCAAAGTGCGCTTAAGGGCATTAATGATGTTGGTTTCATCATCTACCAGCAGGATTGTGCGTGAAGCTTGTAATAATTCACTCATGAGTGGATCTCTAAAAGTTGTCTTTTAGGGCCCGCCACTCAAGCTAAAACAGTGTAGCAGGGCTTCGAAAAATTCAAAAATCAGGATGTCTTATGCAGAATCGCAACGGCTTCCAAACAGGACCTGGAAACGAATATGTTGATATTAAAGTCAATATATATGCACTTGCTGATTTTTGCGCTTGTAGGTTTAGACGCATCCTCAGTATATTGAGCTAGCGTCTCGGCAGAGTTGAAGATGTCAATTATTAGGGTCGTTCAGATCCATGATAATCGAATCATCCGCCGCGCAGATTACCTTGATACCATCGGGTTATGCTGCTTCCAAGGTATTGAGTATACACCTTTTTCCACTGTAGAGGAATTGTCTGCCGGTCTGTTGTCCGCTACGTGAGCAAGTATGTGATACTGCGCCGGTTGATGCCAAGTGTTGCTGGAAAGGGACGTTGAGCGGTATCGATTGTGTAAACGATTGTCGCCATGCTGGCGCAATGTATGACGAGTTCGGTATAGGGAGCGCAATGGATTTCAATCGTTTAACGGGGGATTTTCTTGCGGGAGACAGGAAGAGAGGATTCGGCCTCAAAATTCGCGCCGAATCCTCTTATTTGTTTAGCTAGCCAAATGCGTCATGGCCGATTTGGATGACTATCTTTGGTAACCATCGCTCATTCCATTGCCCAGAAAAGAACCGGCGGCGGCGCCCAGTCCAGTAGCAATAGGATCGCCGCTACCCAGTTCATAGCCGAAAACACTGCCTATCACGCCACCCGCCAAGCCTTGGTGGGAGCGCGGGTCGCCTGAATATTGCGCTTGCCGCTGATAATAATTAACCTGGGGCTGGGGATAATAATTAATTTGCGGTGCCGGGTAATAGTTGATCTGTGGCTGCGGGTAATAGTTTATTTGCGGTTGCGGATAATAATCGCGGTGATGGTGGTGACCATGGTGGTGCCCCCAACCGTGACCATGGTGTCCCCAATCCCTATCGGCATAAGAGAGCGGTGAGAACAGGATTGCAGCGGCGGTTAATTGAATTAAAAAAAGTAACTTTTTCATCGGATTTTCTCTCTAAATTATTGGGTGTGTTGTTCAGTTAACAAAATCAAATTTGCCGGTTAAACAGATGCGTCCTTAAAATCGAATCGGGCTAACGTCTGCCGGCGACGCCATTGCCGAGATAAGAGCCGGCGGCGGCGCCCAGTCCTGTTGCAATAGGATCTCCGTTACCTATTTCGTAGCCTAAAACGCTACCGACCACGCCGCCGGCCAAACCTTGGTGAGAACGTGGGTCCTGATAGTTCGAATGCCGGGGTTGTTCCGGATAAAACCTGGTCTCTTCGGAATGATGATGTTTGTGATGTCCTCTACCATGACCGCGACCTTCTCCGCCTGACGCGTAAGATGCCGATGAATAAATAATTGCAAACAGTAGCAGCGGACTTAAAAAGAACGATTTTTTCATGGCTATCTTCCTTAAATAATTGATTTAATGGGTTCTGTATCGGGCCGGCTCAGGCGGTCGACCAGTGCTAAAGGTTGGATTCATATTATTCGCCTTAACCTTAATGGCCGCTTAACAAATACGGTCCTTCGCTCGGGCCTTAAAGCCTGGTTTCGGATCGTAATAAGCGCCAATTAATTGCCGGAATAATTCTGCTGTGTCGCTTATAATATTAGCCTACTCGAATCAATATTTACCCAATCTTAATGGCATCTTAATAAATGGAACAGTTTATCCCCGGCCGGTTTTCGGTAGGCGACGTTATCGAGTCGATTGACGAAGATAAAGTGACCGTCACCGGTTTAACCGAGCAGGACGGCTTGATTACCTATCTAGGTAAAGATGAGGATGGACAGGAGGTTCAGCTGGATGAGGTGGAACTGAATCATCATATTCAATTTAACAAGCCCCAGGATCGGTTGTTTATCGGGCAAGTCGATCCTACTGCCTGGTTTTTGCTGCGTTATGAAACCTGGCGCAGATTGCAGCAGCATCAGCAATCGCCGGTTAAAGGTTTGCTGGGCGGCCGCGCTTCGCTTATTCCTCATCAGTTGTTTATTGCCCATGAATCGGCTAACCGGTCTGCGCCACGCATCATGTTGGCCGATGAAGTGGGGCTGGGTAAAACCATCGAAGCCGGTTTGATTTTGCACCATCGGCTGATTAACGGCTTGAGCCGCCGGGTCTTGATTATCGTGCCGGAAACCTTGCTGCATCAATGGCTGGTCGAAATGCTCCGGCGCTTTAATCTGCGCTTTAGTATTTTTGACGAGGCGCGTTGTCTCGATACCTATGCTGAAGACGACATGCTCGCTGAAGCGGAACCCGATGATGAGGCGGCTGATAATCCGTTTTTAACCGAACAATTGATTCTATGCAGTCAGGGCTTTTTTTCCAAATACCCGCGCCGTCAACAACAGGCCATCGCGGCGGGTTGGGATATGGTGATTGTCGACGAAGCGCACCATCTGGAATGGAGCGAACAAGCGCCCAGTCCCGATTATCTGTTTGTCGAACAACTCGGCCGGATTTCCCCCAGCCTGATATTGTTGACGGCTACGCCTGAGCAATTGGGCAAGGAAAGTCATTTTGCACGGTTAAGATTGCTCGATCCCGACCGGTTTTACAGTTTTGCCGCTTTCGTCGAAGAAGAGCGCTTGTTCGAGCCGGTGGCGAATGCGGCCAAATTGTTGCTGGCGGAAGAAGCATTGAATGAAGCCGCGCAGCAACATTTAACCGTGCTGCTCAAAGATGACAATGTCGACGGCTTGCTGAAAAATCTGAATGACCCTGAAAAATCGGCGGCGGCGCGCGATGCGCTGGTTAATGTGCTGCTGGATCATCATGGCACTGGGCGGATTTTGTTTAGAAACTCGCGGCAAACCGTGCAGGGTTTTCCCGAGCGGGAACGTTATGGATATGCCCTAACCGGATCGGCTAATGTCGATGATTTGCAACAAGATCCGCGCTACGAATGGCTGGTGGACAAGGTTAAACAGCTGGCCGGTCAAAAAGCCCTGGTGATTTGCAAGCAGGCGCAAACCGCGATCGATCTGGAGCAAACCCTGAAAAACCGCGCCGGTATTGCTTCGGCCGTGTTTCATGAAGGCATGAGCATTATCGAGCGCGACCGTGCGGCGGCTTACTTTGCCGACCCCGACAGCGCGGCGCGGCTGTTGATTTGTTCCGAAATCGGCAGTGAAGGCAGGAATTTTCAGTTTGTGCATCATTTGATACTGCTGGATTTGCCGACCAATCCCGATTTATTGCAACAGCGGATAGGCCGTCTTGATCGTATCGGTCAGAAACATATTATCCAGATTCATGTGCCGTATCTGGAGCATACCGAGTGTGCCGTGTTGTACCGTTGGTATGACGAAGGCCTGAATGCATTTGCCTGTAACAGTTCATCAGCCCAGCGGGTTGCCGATTTGTTGCACGATGAGTTGGTGGCGGTTTTGGATAGTAAAAATCCAGCCGATATTGATGCGCTTATCGCCCAGACCCAAACGCTCAGCGTCGAACTTGAAGCGCAAATGCATAACGGCCGCGATCAATTGCTGGAGTTGAATTCCTGTCGCAAGGAATTGGCCGATGAGCTTATCGAGCAGCTGAATAGCTACGAGAAAGAAGGGGTCCTTTGGCCTTATATGGAAGACGTCTTTGAATGCTACGGCGTGGATACCGAGTTTCATTCGCCGGATTGCTTTATTGTCCGTCCCAGCGACCATTTGCGCGTTTCGCATTTCCCCGGATTGACTGAAGACGGCTTGACTCTGACCGTTAACCGGCAGATTGCGCTGGCGCGGGAAGACATGCAGTTCATGACCTGGGAACATCCGCTGGTCACCGCGTCGATGGATATGGTGCTGTCCAGTGAGACCGGCAACGCCGCGATCAGCGTGATCAAGCATAGCGATCTTAAAGCCGGGCAGTTTCTGCTTGAATGTTTGTTTATTGTCGAGTGCAGCGCGCCTGCCGAATTGCAAATCGGACGGTTCCTGCCCCATACCCCGATCCGGGTATTGATCGATCAAAACCAAAAGGATGTAAGCGCGGACATCGAGCATCGCGATTTGCTTGAAGTCGGCATCAAGTTTGATAAGAATAAAATCATTGCCTTTTTGAACAGCCAGCGTCCGCACCTCATCAATATCTTGAGCGTGGCCGAGCAAAAAGCCAAAGCCGATATGCAGCAGTTAGTCGATGAGGCGACCCAAGCCATGCTGGAATCGCTAAGCAATGAGATCAAGCGACTGGTCAGACTGAAAAAAGTGAACCCGACCATCAGGACCGAAGAAATCGAGCAGCTAAAGGATATGACCATGCTGGCGCATGAAAACATCCAGGCCGCGCAGCTAAGACTGGATGCGGTCAGGTTTTTGATTACCAGTTGATTTTTTCTGTCCACGAAAAGCACGAAAAACACGAAAATGATTTAATAGAGCATTCCGTTCGACTGTTTTAATCGTTCCCACGCTCCGGCGTGGGAAACGTATCCGGCAAAGCTCCAGCGTTGCCAACCGTGACGCAGGAGCGTCACTAACTGCATTCCCACGCTGGAGCGTGGGAACGATGTGTAATAAATTATGATAAAGATCGGCAAAATAAATAAGCTGAATGTAGTTAAGCAACAAGGCGCTGATGTCTACCTCGATGACGGCACCTCGGGAAAAGTGCTGTTGGCGGACAGACGGCTGCCCGCCAACTGTACGGTCGGCGATAGTCTGGAGGTATTTGTTTACGTGGATTCGGAAGGCCATCTGGCCGCCACCGTCAAAAAGCCGCTAGCCGAGGTGGGCGATATTGCTTGGCTGAAAGTGGTGTCGCTGAATTACGTGGGCGCGTTTCTGGATTGGGGGTTGCCTAAAGACTTGCTGGTGCCGTTCAGCGAACAATACCATGAGATGGAAGTAGGGCGCTCTTACCTGGTCAAGGTATTTCTCGACGACCAAAACCGTATCGCCGCGACTACCAAGATCGATAAAGTGCTCAGCGACGAATCGGTGGATTTCGAAGTCGGCCAGAAAGTGTCGCTGATCATCGCCGATGCTTCTGATTTGGGCATTAAAGCCATCGTCAACAATAGCCACTGGGGCATGTTGTATCAAAACGAGCTATATCAGCCGGTCAGGAAGGGCCAGAAATTGGACGGCTATATTAAGCAGATACGCGAAGATCGCAAAATCGACCTCAGCCTGCATCAACCGGGATACGGCAAAGTGCTATCGCTGACCGATAGTATAATAGCCAAGCTGAAAGCCAATAACGGCGAGTTGATGCTGAGCGATAAAAGCCCGCCGGAAGCCATTTATGCTACATTCGGAGTGAGCAAGAAAGTATTTAAACAGGCTATCGGCGCCCTGTATAAGCAACAATTAATCAGCATTGATAAAAGCGGCATCAAGCTTACTGATTGATAGGCGCCATACCCTACCTAAGTGAAAACTGTATGGCCAATTTTAAAACCCATTACGATAATTTAAATGTGTCGCGCAATGCGCCTAGCAGCGTTATCAAGGCCGCCTATAAGGTGCTTTGTCAAAATTATCATCCCGATAAATACGCCGGCGGGTCTGAAGAAGCGCTTCGGATTATGAAAATCATCAATGCCGCTTATGCGGTTTTATCTGATTCAGCCAAAAGAGCCGAGCATGATCAATGGATAGCCCGGCAAGAAAGGGAACACGCGACCGATAAAGCGCAGCGGATAATGAAGATCGTTGCTCAAACCTATGTCGAACCGCCGGTAACGGCGCCAAAAAATCCCCCTGCCAGTTACCGGGCAACTATCAATGGATTTTGGAAAAAGGCTTGCTCCGTCGGCAGTAAGGCGCGGCTTGGCCGCAACCAAAGATTTAAAAAGCTAAATTTGATTCTTTGCTTAATCGGTGTTGTCGGCAGCGTATTTACGGCAACTATTGTTTACGGGCCGGATTTAAAAACAAAGGCAGCGACAACGGCATCGGTTAATCGGGATATTGAAGAAATATTAAAGAAAGCAAAACAAACCTTCAACCAAGGGCAAGTTGCAGAAGCGTTGTCGCTTTATTTGCAAGCCGCGGAGCAGGGCAATGCCAAGGCTCAATTTCAGGTAGGTTTGATATACGCCAACGGTCAGGGCGTAGCAAAAGACGAGCAACAGGCCGTCGATTGGTTTGGCAAGGCGGCCAAACAGGGATATAGGGAAGCGCAAACCAAATTAGGCTTTATGTACGCGACTGGAAAAGGCGTAGCGCAGAATTATAGCTCGGCTGTTTATTGGTGCTACAAGGCCGCTGAACAGGGCGATGCCATCGCGCAATATAACCTGGGCCTGATGTATGCAAAAGGACAAGGGGTGGCGCAGGATCGCAGCCTGGCCCTTTCCTGGTACGGCAAGGCGGCCGTACAGGGCGATGCCCGCGCTCAATACAATCTGGGCGACATGTATGAAAATGGCGTGGGCCTGGCAAAGGACAGCAAACAGGCTGCTGTTTTATACCGCAAGGCAGCAAAGCAGGGGCTGCCGGAGGCTATCGCCGCGTTAAAAAAGATGGAAAGCGCCGAGAAGTGACACGATTTTCACTCCCCGCTATCACTTTTTCAAGAATTGCTTCATCTCAGGCAGCGGCATGCCGATGTGATAGCCTTGAGCGTAATTGATGCCCATTTCCTTGAGCGCTTCCCAAATGTCTTGGCTTTCGACAAATTCGGCAACGGTGAGAATGTCGATGTCCTGGCATAATCGGGACAGGTTATGCACCAGGGCATAATCCACTTTAGAGGTCAGTATGTTGCGTACGAACGCGCCATCGATCTTGACGTATTCAAAGCGTAGCTCACGCAGATAATGAAACGAGTTATAACCGGTGCCAAAGTCGTCCAGGGCAAAGGCAAAGCCTTTGCGGCGCAAATTGGTCAGAAACCGGCGCATGTTGGTCATATCGCCAATCGCATCGCGTTCCAGTAATTCAAAGACAATGCTTTCGGGGGGGAGTTCAAGCGCCTGGCAGAGCTCTTCGGCATAACCTAAAATGCCGCGGCCTTGAATTTCCTGCACCGATAAATTGATAAAAATTTTCGCGTTCGCTTCCGGGCGGTTGGCATCCATGCATGCGCGTTTAGCGGCAAATGAATTATTGATCATGGCGAGGTCGAGTTCACGCGCCAAGCCGTATTTATCAATGGTTTCGATAAACGTTGCCGCCGAAGTCGTTTCTCCCGTTGGAGATTTAAGCCGGGCCAGCGTTTCAAAAGCGAATAATTCGCCGGATTGGCAGTTAACAATCGATTGATAAAAGGGGACGATTCGCCCTTCTTTTAAGGCTTCGCGCAGGTTTTCGGCATTATCGCGGGTCTCGCGAATGCTGACCCGCGTTTCCGTGGCATCAAAGACGCAGACACTGTCTTTACCCATGTCCTTGGCTTTGTACATGGCGGCATCGCTCCCCTCCAACAGGGTATCTATGGTTTGGCCGTCAATGGGATAGCTGCTTACGCCGATGGAAACGGTTAAATGAAAACGGTTGCCTTGTGCCGATGTTATGGCCATTTCCCGCAGTGCGCGACTGACATTTTCAGCGACTATTCGCGCGCCTTCGGGACCGGTTTCAGTCAGGATAATGGCAAACTCATCGCCGCCGATGCGGGCGCACAAATCGCCATTGCGGGTATGTTCAAGCAGGGCATTGGCGATTGCGCACAGCGCGGTATCGCCGGTCGGATGTCCGTAGGAATCGTTAATGTCTTTAAAGTCGTCAAGATCGAGCATCAGTACGCTAAACGCGTGCTTATGGCGCTCCGAACGACCGATTTCATAGCGTAGAATATCGTTGAACTGGCGGCGGTTGTGCAGCCCGGTAAGGGGGTCATGCACGGCGTAGTATTCAAGTTCCAACAGCGTACGCGATAACACCTTGCTGGAACCCACCACCATAACCATGACCGCGAGTATCGCGCGAATGACGCTGGCTTCTTGCGCGGACAGGTTGTTTTCAGCCGCGTAAGCGACCCCCAGCAAGCCAGCCAAATTGGGCGCATGATCAGGCACAGGCACGCTGATCATGCGAATATTGAGATCTGTTTTGATTTCGGCCCCGCAGTGGATATTGAATTCTTCAATATCCACTGCGGAATCAGGCGGCAAGCCGATACTTTGCAGCATCTGTTGGCTCAGCAAGCCGCGCGCCTGGGCGCGGACCTCGTCCGGGCACTGGCCCAGATAATACAAATAGAGGGATAAGCCATTCGCTTCTGCAAAGGCGATGTAAAAAAAGTTAAACGGGAAAATGGCGAAAAAATCCGCCAGAATTTCCTGCACAAACTCTTTCCATTGCGAGATGTGTTCGTGCGACAGGATAATGCGTTCCAATACCCGACTTTGCCGTTCCAACAAGTCTTTTTCAATCAAAACGGAAGACAGTTCAAGCAAGGTTTGATTAAACTCGATCAGCAGGTTTTGGATATGCTGATCGTTCGATGCCCACTGTCGGCTGCGTCGCTTGAATAATAAGTCAAGGCTTTGATCCAGCCGGGAGCAGGTATCAATGACCTGCGAAATCGTTGGGATCATGGCAATCATGGCGGCAGAGTCGTCGGTAGCCATAGTAGCCATAGCCGCTACTAATTTACTGACAATCTCTTGATGCATGTTGTGGTTAAGCTCGGATAAACCTATTGCATAGCGTTGGGTGTGAGTTTGATTTTCCAGAATTTCGGCGATCTGGATGATAATTTTCAAGCGCAATGCTTCCAGATGAGTCGGCTCGGCAACCGCTCCCAACGGCTCCGTACGTTGCTCTACCTTCCCCCTACTTGGAGCCGTGCCTCCTGTATCCCGGCAGTCGTGCGATAGATGGTCCATGTTCAGTCCTCAGGCGGAAAGTACCCGCCAGGCTGCATTATATCAATGCCGCATTGCAGGTCTTTGAGCCAGCTTAGAAAGTCCTGCACCGCAGCGCCCCGGTAAATCGGGCCGTGTTGCGGGGCGAGCATCGCAATATCCAGCTCGGCAATGGTGTCCAGCCAACAGCGTATCGCCTTGTTAGAACACATGTAGCGGCGGTGAAATCCTTTGATATGAGGGATGTGGCCGGCAAAGTCGTCTACAAATGCATCGTTTTTATCTGCCGGCAGCATTGCCGCGCCGATGTCGCCGGTGAACAGGATTTTAGACAGCGGGTCGTAGACATTAATCTGGCCTTCGGAATGCAAAAAATGCGCGGGCACGATTTTTAGTTTAAAGCCGGGGGCCGGCTCGTACTCTTTGCCTTCGTTGGGCACGCCGACAAATCGCGCCATGTCTTTTAAACCGTAGTGGGGCAAAAAGCGTATCCAGATGCTGGACACGTAGACCGGTGCGTGACACAGTTCCAGCCAGGTTGACAGACCGCCGACGATGTCAGGGTCTTGATGAGACAGAAAAATGGCTTTAATTTGCTCAGGTCCCACGTAACGCAACATTTCCGCCAGCACGCTTGGCATCACCCCAAAACCGCCCGGATCCAGCAACACGCCGTCATTATGATGGGTGATGAGATACTGGTTGGAGCGGATGCCGTCTTCTTCGCCCGATTCGCTCTCGTTGAGCAAAATGAAACGGTGGTTAACGGATTCAAATAATTTAATGTTGCGCATATTTTCCCTAATTTTCTGCCAGGTTAGAATTTTTATATTTTCCCTAGTTTACTTCAGGTTATTTAAAAAAGTATAGCGCTAGTCTTCTTAAAATAAATAACTGTGATATGCGTATGACATAATAAAAAACCTAGTCCGCGAAAAGCACGAAAGACATGGAAGAAACCGGTTATAAAGAAACTATAGTGGCTATGGGGATGTTAATTTCCATAGTTTACATGGCCTGTCAACGGAAATTGTCAATCTAGTTGTCGCCTCATTGGTTAAATTTATGCGGCGGATTTGTCTTAGATGGATTCTGTTCCAATTGCGGGTAGCTTTGCTCCAGCGCCGCGGATTTTTAGCGCGGGCGGCATCATAGAGCGTCCCGCGTTGTTTCAGCAAGGTTTCGTCCAAACCGGCATGTCGTTGTGCCGGGGTGACGAAGCCGATGGCACTGTGGCGATGCTCGTGGTTGTACCATTCCACCAAGTCCGTGACCCATTGCC
>DAINRH010000061.1:0-13309 GCA_036741905.1 Methylobacter sp.
TAACCTTTTTCTTGTCCGATCTGTGGCGATTGCACTTATGAGTTGAATCTAAGATGTAATATTTCATTTTCATATAATTCTTCAGTTAAAGATTTACGATAATAATTATTTAACACTTTGTACGAAGTGCCGCACTCTTGAGCTAGTTTGTTTTCTCTTAGCTCAAGATACTCCAGTGCCCGCCTCCTACTATTATCAGAAGATTGACCTCCACCACCACTTCTACCGCCAGAACTAGATGCGCCTTCATTACTTGCTAGGGTAAATTTAGTGAAATCAGGAATTCCTATTAATGTTTCGTTATCAGCTAATTTCTTTTCAGCACACGTTTTGCCTGCATATACCAATTTACCAGTAGTTATATGCTTTAAAACATAAGCTTTTAAAGACGTAAGTCTATTTGGACAGAATTCACATTTTTCAGTGCTTTCTGTTAGATCTTTCCTTATCGGCTTATAACTCATACCATTCTCCAATATAATTTATAAACACTGTTATAGTTTTTGCTTAATGTAGCCTTTTAAATGCACTACAGCTGCGCTTTTTGGATCAAGGCCTCGTAGCTCACTTATTCTTGAGCTACCATCTGGCAAGTACACAGTTAAGGCATCATCAAAAACAACGTATTCTGCTGAATATATTTCCCCATTATGCTCAATAGATATCTCTTCATTCATTTCCCAATTCCTTAATTAATATCACGTACTGTCATCAGTGAGGCATACATCCCAATTCGTAGAACGAATTAATATTCCGGCACATCACACGAATTCGCCGGAAACGCCACCGCGCTACGCTTGGATGGCCTTATTCCGGCCTACGCCCATCCAGCCACTGCTTCATCAGCGCATAGCCCGTTACAGAACCCCATAACATCATATAAATGCTGTGCAGCATGACTTCAAAGTTGAAACTATTAACATTTCTGGTGTAATCCCAGATGTCATCGGCCAAAGCCAGCGCTAATACAAGACAAACCGCAAATTTAAGACTGATTTGATGAGCATAAAAAACCCCGATGCCGAGAACCAGAAAGCCGGTCAAAAACCTCAGGCCACTGTGAATTAACATCTCCACATTAAACGGGTTAAGTTTAAATGCCACATCTATAAAATACAGCAGGATAAGTCCTGCGATGATGACGATACTGACCAATTTCATGATGTCCTTCTTTAAGCGCTACGCTTCATTGATGAGTTTTAATCCCGGCGGCAATGCCTTGTTTTTCTTCTTTTTCGTCCAGCTCTTTCACCTGCTCGACCATGTCGATCCAGGATGCCGGCGCTTTGCTCAGCTTTAGTTTTTCAATGACTTGCAGGCGCATAGCGTCATCAATATCCCGTGCCCTGTCGCCGCTCATTCGGGCAATCAGTGTCGCGGCAAAGCCTGCCTGCGGGATTTTCTTCCAGTCTACCGCCAACATCTGTTGTAACCATCGGCAGACGATGTCGGCAGGAACGACATTATGGCTGCTGCCGTGAAACGGCATTCTTGCCCCGATACGCCCGACCGCCCACCAGGTTTGGCTGGGCTCCCCGGCTTTTTCCAGGCGTTTTAACAGCCATTCGCCCAATTGTATTTTCTTGGCGACCGGCAGGCGTTCCAAAACGGCGGCCAGCCGCACCATATCGTCGTAACCGCGGTTTTTGATTTGCTTGGCAACGCCGGGTTGTCTTGCCGCCGCAGGGTTCAAAAACTTTGCAATATCGGCAAAAATACGCTCTTGCGCCGCCGCGTCCAGACCTCCGGAAATCCGCCGCCACAGCGTCCACCATTCGGTCCAGTTTTGGGTTTCGTTAACAAACTGGATGCCTTGCGGATAGCTTTTCCACAACTGCTCGACGCGCCAGTCGTCGAGCGGATAGCCGAATCCTGGCCGCAAACAAAAGCCGGCCAGACTCAGCCAGACGCGTTCGTGATTTTCGGAGCGACGCTGGTATTTCGCCCCGTCCAGCAAGACCCCGAACATGGCTCTTAGTAAGGGCGTCGTCCATTCGGTGCGAGCAACGCCGGTCAGTTTTTCCAGATCGGCGCGCAGGCTTTTGACCGCTTTGGGATCAATCTGCCTGGATTTAGCGCCGAAAACGGCCTGTATCTGTTCGGCAATCTGATTGAAATTGCCGGGCAATGCGACGTCCGTTTGCAAACCGGCCGACCGTTTCCTGATTTGAAACTCAACATCCCATCGTCGGCTGCTGTCCTCGACAGCAATGCATTGAATTTTAAGCGTACCGACTTCGGTTTGGGCGACCGCCAGTTCGACGATAACCTCGGCACTCGGACTGTTGCTATCGCCTTCAAAGGCCACGGCCAGCGGCGGCAGGGAATGAAACAAGTCGGTAATTTCGGTCACATCGCCCGGTTTGAAGTCGCCGTCGCCGGACAATGAAACCAGGTGAAAGCGCACCGGTACGCCTAAGCGCAACGCAAAACGCCGGTCTTTCAGGATAATCTCATCACCTTCTTCACTGCCTTTCGGCAGGATGCAAATGCCTGTCCTGAGCAAAGTCGAAGGGCCTGTCCTGAGTAGAGTCGAAGGACCTTGCCGCTTGGAAGAATCGTCGGTATCGATCAGCAGAAAATAACTGCGCGCCGAACCGCCGCCGATCTTAAGCTTTTTGTCCCGCCGCGCAATGGCATAGCTGACCGCCCCGAAAGCGACCGACAACTCGGGATGCCGGTTTTCCAGCAATACCGGCGGATTGGAGCGCCATGTCCCGATTAAATCGACCATGCGCTCGGTGATCGGTTGACTGCGGAACACGCCGCCGTTAAGCAGCAAGGCATCGGGGACGCTACCCTCGCCGTCTAATGCTACGCGGGACGCGGCGCTGTGCAGCTTTAAAAATGCCGCGATATGTTTGCTGACTGCGGGTTCCGCCGCATACGGAAGTCCGAATTCGACCACGCCGCTGCGTTTCCTGTCCGGCAAATCGTCAAGGCCCGATAACGGGAAAAAGCCGTCCAGGGCAATTTCCCTGACTTCATCTTTGGACAGCGCGACAGAACGGGACCCGCCGATCAGCTTGGAGCCGCCGCCCAGCAAGGTGACGCTGATTTGTTCGGGCGCATCGTCCGCCAACAGACGCTCTTTAGCGATCCGGCATTGTTCGATCAATTGCGACAAATCCGCGGCCGACAGGCGTTTTTCAGCATTGCCCAGGCGGCTTTCGGCAAGATGGGCCAAAGCCAAGTCGATATTGTCGCCGCCCAGCATTAAATGGTCGCCGACCCCGATGCGGGTTAATGTAGGTTCCTGATCGCCCTGCTCCACTTTGATCAGCGTCAAATCGGTGGTGCCGCCGCCGACATCGCAAACCAGCAGCAAATGCACATTCGCCAGCGCCTGCTTAATCGTTCCGGTATGGCGTCTTAACCAGTCGTAGCAAACCGCCTGGGGCTCTTCCAGCAGCCGGACCTTAGGTAATCCCGCAAGCCGCGCCGCCTCCAGCGTCAACGACCTGGCCGCCTCATCGAACGAGGCCGGAACGGTAATTACAATATCCTGTTGTTCCAGCGGCGCATCGGGAAATTGATGGCCCCAGACCGTGCGGATGTGCGACAGATAGCTGGCGCTGGCCGCTATAGGCGAAACTTTGCTGATGTCATCGCCGCTGCCCCAGGGCAGAATGTCGGCGCCATGATCGACCGACGGATGCGACAGCCAGCTTTTGGCGCTGGTGACGAACCGCCCTTTGCTTTTGCTGCCCAACAGACGCGCGGCCTCGCCGATAACGGCGGTTTCAGTTTCCGACGGCGTTCCGCTGGGGAATGCGAGATCGGCCTCGGACAATTCGCCGGATGCCGGATGATAACGCACCGACGGCAGCAACGGCCTTGCGGCAACTTGACCGGGAGCTATCAACTGCTCGATTTGGAAGATGTGTATGTCTTGCCGGGTATTATCGGCTTTGGCGTAAGCGACAACGGTATGCGTTGTGCCAAGATCGATACCGACTAAATAGTTTAAATTAGGATTTTTCACAATGATATTGCAGTTTTATGATTCTAAACGGTCTGAGATATTTTCAATCAATCTTTTGCCGTGAATAACAGCGACAATAAGAATTTTATTGCCCTCTATTCTGATAAATAAGCCGATAACTGTAAACGAATCGCTCCCTGATTTCGGCTACCCCAAGCTCAGGAACAATCCGGCCAATTAATGGATACGAAGCAAGGCTTCTGGAAACGTCAAAGACTTTTGCTATAACCGACTGCGCATAAACGCGGGAGTCCTTTGCAATATAGTCTGCGATTGATTGCAGATCTTCTATTGCTTCCGGCGACCAACTTACTTTGTATGCCATTGACCGAATTTCAGCTCTACATCATCCTGGCTCAGGGTTCCTTCTACTTCTGCCCGACCAATACCGCGGCGAATTTTTTCTACCACATACAAGTGATATTGAATGTCTTCGTAAGTGCTATCTTCCGGCAGTCTTTCCAGTAAAGACTTTACTTCGGTAATTGCTGTATTCATTTTTTGTCTCTTCAGTCATCAGGCGACGATTAATAACTCCGTGACCTTCGTGGTACAACGTCAGTTATTAAAAAAGGATACACGAAATATTTTAGATTTACATCCCGACTCTGTAGATGACGGTTACTACGCCAACCCGGCAAACAATCTTGAAAGCCCTACCGGTCGAATGTCCACGCCGCCCAAGTAAATTCAACCTTACAAAATCATTGCCAAGAGCCAAGCAGCACAATAGATTGACTTAATAGCGACTAGTCATAGAAAATAGCTTGTTTAATTTCCGATTATTAGCCCTTTATTACGCATGGATAACAGCGTCTCCCCGCCAAACAGCCTGGTTTCTGTTCAAAACTTGTCGTTTTCTCGCGGCAACAAGAAAATATTTGACGATATTTCGCTGGAGTTTGCGCGTGGTAAAATTACCGCCATCATGGGGCCTAGCGGCACCGGCAAAACGACGCTGTTAAAACTGATCGGCGGCCAATTGTTTCCCGCGCAAGGCACTATTATCGTCGATGGCAACAATGTCCACCGCTTACGCCGGGCAGACCTGTACAATCTGCGTAAACGCATGGGCATGTTGTTCCAAAGCGGCGCGTTATTAACGGACATGAACGTCTTCGATAACGTCGCTTTTCCGTTGCGCGAACATACCCATCTTCCCGAATCGATGATTCGCACCTTGGTGCTGATGAAATTGCAGGCGGTAGGCTTGAGAGGCGCACGAAACCTGATGCCCAATGAGCTTTCCGGCGGCATGGCCAGGCGTATCGCCTTGGCCAGGGCGATTGCGCTGGATCCGATGATGATCATGTACGATGAACCGTTTACCGGCCAGGACCCTATTTCCAAAGGCGCATTGGTTCACCTTATCAAATCTCTGAATACTATCCTCGGCTTAACCAGCATCATTGTTTCTCATGACGTTCAGGAAACAGCGGCGATAGCCGATTATATTTATGTCATTGCAGAAGGCAAAATTGTCGGACAAGGCACGCCTAAGGAGATTGAACAATCCGAATCCGATTGGGTGCAACAGTTCATGACCGGCGCTGCTGACGGCCCGGCGCATTTTCATTATCCGGCAAAAGATTATGTTGACGATTTGTTGTCAACGGGAAAACGTTATTAAGCTTCAAGGTTTTGTTGCCTTGCTCCTTTTATCCTGCACCTTGAACCCTAATTAAAATGATTGAATTTCTACAGCACTTGGGCCAAAAAACCAGCACCGGCTTTACCAAGCTAGGCCGAGGCACGTTTTTCCTGTTACAAACCATTTCCGGCATACTCAGCGTGTTACCCCGCCCAAGACTGCTGCTTAACCAGATGCATTCGATCGGCGTGTTATCTTTTCTGATTATCACCATTTCGGGACTATTTGTCGGCATGGTTTTAGGCCTGCAAGGCTATTACACGCTCTCCGATTTTGGCGCGGAAGAATCGCTGGGGGTCATGGTTGCCGCCTCTTTGGTCAGGGAACTCGGCCCCGTGGTTTCGGCGCTGTTGTTCGCCGGTCGGGCCGGTTCCGCGTTAACCGCGGAAATCGGCCTTATGAAAGCGACCGAGCAGCTGTCGGGCATGGAAATGATGGCCGTCGACCCGATAAAGCGCATTATTTCTCCGCGCTTTTTGGCCGGATTATTATCCATGCCCTTGCTTGCCGCACTGTTCAGCGCGGTCGGCATTATCGGCGGTCAATTGATTGGCTCAGGCTTGTTAGGCGTTGACGAAGGCGCTTACTGGTCGCAAATGCAAGCCAAACTGGATTTTCAGGATGACATTGTCAACGGCGTCATCAAAAGCATCGTATTCGGCTTTGTCGCTTCCTGGATAGCGTTGTTTGAAGGCTATGATGCAATCCCGACTTCGGAAGGGGTCAGCCGGGCCACCACGCGTACCGTCGTCAATTCAGCTTTTAGTATTTTAGGTCTCGATTTTATTTTGACCACACTCATGTTTGGAGATCATTAACATGCAACACACCAGTACCCAGGACACGCTTGTCGGACTCTTTGTCGCTGCCGGCATAGTCGGGTTATTTTTTCTTGCCTTGCAAGTGAGCAATTTAAGCTCTTTTACCGAACAGGATAGTTATACGGTGACGGCCCGCTTTGAAAACTCCGGCGGCTTGAAGGTTAAATCGCCGGTTTCAGCGGCCGGCGTTAAAATCGGTAAAGTCAGCGCCATTCATTTCGACCCTAAAACCTATGAATCTGTCGTCCAGCTGAGTATTGATTCGCAATACAACACGCTGCCCGACGACACCACCGCCAGCGTTTTTACCGCCGGTCTGCTAGGCGAACAATACGTCAACCTGGAAGCGGGCGGTTCGGATGAGTTTTTAAAAAATGGCGGAAAAATCGAAATCACCCAATCCGCTATTATTCTGGAAAAGGCGCTCGGCCAATTCCTGTTTAAGTCTGCGGAAGAAAAAAAGTGAGCCGACTGAACATCATTAAAAAAAGTAACGGACACTTTGTTATTGAGGGCGATTTAACTTTTGCGACCATCGACCAACAGACCCTCAAATCGTTTTCTTTCTTAAAAACGGCCAAAGAAATCACCATCGATCTGGGCAGCGTCCCTTGCACGGACAGTGCTGGGCTTGCGCTAATGATTGAATGGATAAAATATTCCCGGCACAATAGGACGCAATTAAGCTTCAAAAATATTCCCGAGCAATTGCTCAACCTTGCCAAACTCAGCGGCTTTGATCAATCGAGCCATTTTGCAATTCAAACCGATTAATAGAGACGGCTAAAGACGAAAAGCGTAAAAAGCCGCGTACTTTCCCTTAGCCCTTGCCCTTAGCCCTTAGCCTTAAGATTTATATGGACAAACTGATTATTACCGGCGGCGCACGACTCTCCGGAGAACTGCGTATTTCCGGCGCCAAAAATGCCGCCTTGCCGATTCTGGCAGCCACGTTACTATCGGAAGCGCCGGTTAGCGTCGGCAACATACCGCATCTCCATGACATCACCACCACCATGGAACTGCTGGGCCGCATGGGCGTTCATCTCACCGTCGACGAGAAAATGAACATCGAAGTCGATTCCAGCACTATCAACAGCTACGTCGCGCCTTACGAGCTGGTCAGAACCATGCGTGCGTCAATACTGGTATTAGGACCTTTAGTGGCCCGGTTCGGCGAAGCCCATGTATCATTGCCCGGCGGCTGCGCTATCGGTTCGCGCCCTGTCGACATTCACCTTAACGGCCTGCTGAAAATGGGCGCCGATATTACCGTCGAAAACGGCTTTATCCACGCCAAGGCGACCCGGCTTAAAGGCTGTCGCCTGGTTCTGGAACAGATCACCGTGACCGGCACCGAGAACCTGCTGATGGCCGCCGCTCTGGCCGAAGGCACCACGATTATTGAAAATGCCGCCAAGGAACCCGAAGTCACCGATTTGGCTCACTTTCTTAACAAAATGGGCGCCAAAATCACCGGCATAGGCACCGATGTGCTGGTCATTGAAGGCGTTGAAAAGCTGGGCGTTGAAAGCATCCACTACGACATCCTGCCCGACCGGATCGAAACCGGCACCTACCTGATTGCCGCGGCCATTACCGGCGGCAGCATCAAACTCAAAAACACCCGCCCTGACATTCTGGATGCGGTTTTGGCAAAATTGGTCGAAGCCGGCGCCGACATCAGCACCGGCGAAGACTGGATCAAACTGGACATGCACGGCAAAAAGCCCAAGGCCGTTTCGGTTCGCACCTCGCCCTACCCGGCCTTCCCGACCGATATGCAGGCGCAGTTCACCGCCATGAACACCATCGCCGACGGCGTGGGCATTATTACCGAAACGGTTTTTGAAAATCGCTTCATGCATGTTCAGGAATTGCAGCGCATGGGCGCCGACATTAGGCTGGAGTCGAATACCGCCATCTGCACCGGCACGACTAAACTGACCGGCGCGCCGGTTATGGCGACCGATTTAAGAGCGTCGGCAAGTTTGGTGATAGCGGCATTGGTAGCCGAAGGCGACACTTTGGTTGACCGTATTTACCATATCGACCGCGGCTATGATCACATCGAAGAAAAACTCTCGCAACTGGGCGCGACGATACGCCGCGTCCCACGATAAGGTTTGACTATGATTACTATCGCCGTATCTAAAGGCCGGATTTATGAAGACGCCCTGCCGTTATTGGCAGAGGCGGGCATCACGCCGATTGATGACCCGCTGACTTGCCGCAAGCTGATTTTACGAACCACGCGGGATGACGTTCAGCTGGTTATCATCCGCGCTACCGATGTACCGACGTTTGTCGAATACGGCGCGGCCGACATGGGCATCGCCGGAAAAGACATCCTGCTGGAGCACGGCGCTGAAAGCCTGTACGAACCGTTGGATTTGAACATCGCCTGTTGCCGGTTGATGACCGCAGCGCATAAAGATGCGCCCCCGATTGCCGGGCGGGTTCGGGTTGCGACCAAATACGTTAAGATAACACAGCGCTATTTTGCCGGCTTAGGCATACAGGCCGAGATCATCAAGTTATACGGATCAATGGAACTGGCGCCGCTGGTCGGTCTTTCCGATTGCATTGTCGATCTGGTCGATACCGGCAATACGCTGAAGGCCAATGACCTGGAACCGCGGGATCTGATTATGAACATCAGCTCCAGGCTGGTGGTCAATAAAGCGGCCATGAAAATGAAGCATCAGGCGATCCAATCGCTGCTTGATCAGTTTGAGAAGACGCTGGCGAAAAGAGGTTAATAACTCATTTATCGTCCACGAAAGGCACAAAAGAACCAGTAGGGTACGCTTCGCGTACCTTCTCTAAATTTGGGGTATGTTTGAAAAATGGTACGCGAAACGTACCCTACATGACTAGGACAAAGTTGTATATAAAGGTGAACGCTCCAGTGTGAAAACGGTAAAGTCTTAAAAACTTTTTCGTGCTTTTCGTGTCTTTCGTGGACAATACATAACATCAATACATCCTAAACTTTGATTATCTTATGTCCGACATAACTATAACCCGACTCGATGCCTCGTCAGCCGCTTTTGACCGGCAATTAAAAGACTTGCTAGCTTTTGACGAAACCGACGACCTGGAAATTCATCAGCGCGTTTTGGCGATTATTGCCGATGTCCGCAACAACGGCGATAAAGCGGTCGTTGAATACACCAACCGCTTCGATCACCGCGCTATCACCCACGCCTCCGAACTGGAATTATCCCCGGAAGTTCTCAAATCGGCCTGGAACGGCTTGCCGACTGAGCAAGCCCAAGCGCTGCAAACCGCCGCAGACCGTATCCGCGCTTATGCCGAACACCAAAAAATGGAATCGTGGCAATACACCGAGGCTGACGGCACCGTTCTCGGACAGAAAATCACTCCGCTGGACCGCGTAGGTCTTTATGTGCCGGGCGGAAAAGCCGCCTACCCGTCTTCGGTATTGATGAATGCGATACCGGCCAAAGTCGCGGGCGTTGGCGAATTGATCATGGTCGTACCCACGCCTCACGGCGAAACCAATCAACTGGTGCTGGCGGCCGCCTATCTGGCTGGCGTAGACCGCGTATTTACGATGGGCGGCGCGCAAGCCGTCGCCGCGCTGGCTTACGGCACGAAAACCATTCCTGCGGTGGCAAAAATAGTCGGGCCGGGTAATATCTACGTCGCTACCGCCAAAAAACTGGTGTTCGGGCAAGTGGGCATCGATATGATTGCCGGGCCTTCGGAAATCCTGATTATCTGCGACGGCAAAACCAATCCGGATTGGATTGCTATGGACCTGTTTTCGCAAGCCGAGCATGACGAAAATGCCCAAGCTATATTGATCAGCGCTGACGCGGCTTATCTGGACGCTGTTGAACAAAGTATCAACACGTTATTGCCGACCATGGAACGCGCAGAGATCATCAGGACATCGCTGACCACGCGCGGCGCATTGATCAAGGTTAGCGACCTAAACGCAGCTACCGATGTAGCCAACATCATTGCGCCAGAGCATCTGGAACTCTCCGTCGAAGACCCGGAAGCCTTGTGCAAAAACATTCGCCACGCGGGCGCTATTTTCATGGGACGCTACACCGCCGAAGCCTTGGGCGATTACTGCGCCGGGCCCAACCATGTATTGCCGACCTCCAGCACGGCACGGTTTTCGTCGCCGCTGGGTGTTTACGATTTCCAAAAACGCTCCAGCTTGATCAACTGTTCCCAAGCAGGCGCTGATGCGCTGGGCAAAACCGCATCCATATTGGCGCGGGGCGAAAGCCTGACCGCTCATGCGCGATCTGCGGAATTTAGAATAACAACAGACTAAAAAAGACTAAAGACGAAGGGCTAAGGGCAAAAAGTACCCTCCGCTTGCACCAAGCCTTTCGCCTTGTACCTTTCGCCTTTAACCTTAGCCCTATGACAATCACTTCCCTTTTCCGCAAAGAAGTTCTGGCGATGTCCGCTTATAAAGTTGCCGATGCCACCGGCTTGATAAAACTCGATGCGATGGAAAACCCCTACGGCTGGCCTGAAGACATCAAGAAAAACTGGCTTGAAGCATTGAAAGACTGCCCGCTGAACCGCTATCCGGACCCTGAAGCCAAACATTTGACGGCAACGATCAAACGTCTGAATCAAATACCCGACCAGTTCGATGTGCTGCTGGGTAATGGTTCCGATGAAATCATCCAATTGCTGTTAATGGCGCTGCCTGCCAATGCCTGCGTATTGGCGCCCGATCCCGGTTTTGTAATGTACAAACAGCTGAGTCTGTGCCTGGGGCTTGATTACCATGCCATTCCGCTACTTGCGGATAGTTTCGACCTGGATTTACCGGCCATGCTGGAGGCTATAGAACAGCACCAGCCTTCGGTTATTTTTCTGGCCTATCCCAACAATCCCACCGGAAATTTATTTTCCGACGCGTCGATTCGGGAAATCATAAAAACTGCCAGTGGTTTGGTCATCATTGATGAAGCCTATGCGCCTTTTGCCGATGCCAGTTTTATCGACTGTTTAGGACAATACGACAACCTGTTGGTGATGCGCACCGTATCGAAACTGGGGCTGGCGGGCTTACGTCTCGGCTACCTTGCAGGAAAGCCGGACATTCTTGAGCAACTCCATAAAATCCGCCTGCCCTACAACATTAACAGCCTCACCCAAATAAGCGCGGATTTCGCGTTATCCAACAAAGCATTATTCGACCGGCAAACGCAACAGATTTGCGCCGAGCGGTCGATCGTTTTTAACCGGCTTAATGCGCTAAACGGCATTACCGCCTATCCCAGCGCGGCAAATTTCATCCTGTTTAGAACTCCCGAAAATCAGGCAAACGACATCTTCGCGTCGATAAAACAACAAGGTATTTTGATTAAAAACCTTAGCGCTCAAGGCGGCTTGTTGACCGATTGTCTGCGGGTAACTATAGGAAAACCGGAAGAAAATAAGGCTTTTCTTGCCGCACTATCAAGAAGCTTGGCCACTCTGTAGTCGGAATAACCGCCCGCTCAAATCATCAACCACACAGCATTTGCATAAAAAATTTAACCGCGTTATCGCGGCCACATAACAAACAATCCGTCTTAATATCATAGACTTGCGATATACATAGTGCTTCAAGCCATTTTTAATAATTAACAAATACCAAAACCGGCGGCATAAGCACTTCAAATCTTATCAGCTCTAATGGTATATTGATGAAAGTAAACAATGCGCCCTTAAGAAGCGCAGACTTAATCAGGAGAGTTCTATAATGAATAATAAAGGCGTCGATCAGTCCAAACGCCAGTTTTTAACCTCGGCCTTGTCCGTGGTTGGCGCAGTCGGCACAGGATATTTAGCCGTTCCTTTTCTTGCTCAAATGCAACCGAGCGCCAAGGCCATGGCGGCCGGCGCTCCTGTTGAAGTTGACCTAAGCAAAATGGAACCGGGTCAATTAATCAGGGTCGCATGGCGAGGCAAACCGGTCTGGATACTCAACAGAACTCCACAGGTTCTTGAAACTCTAAAAACCTTGGACAATGAGTTAAGAGATCCTCTTTCCCAGGAATCGATACAACCGGAATCCAGTAAAAACCCGGCACGCTCCATCAAACCGGAAGTGTTTGTTGCCGTGGGCTTATGCACCCACTTGGGCTGCTCACCTACGTTTCGTCCTGAAATAGCGCCTACCGACCTTGGCGACAAGTGGCACGGCGGTTTTTTCTGCCCATGTCATGGCTCCTGGTTTGACTTGGCCGGTCGCGTTTATCGCGGCGTACCGGCACCCACTAACCTGGAAATCCCCCCTTACCGTTATATTACCGACACACAGCTGATTATCGGTGAATCCGCAGAGGAAGAAAGCGCATGAAACCTAGCCGCATAACTGAATGTAACGAATGGATTTTGGCTCGTTTTCCGCTGACCAAACTCTGGAATGAACACATGACGCATTACTATGCGCCTAAAAACTTCAATTTCTGGTATTTCTTCGGCTCCCTGGCTTTGCTGGTATTGGTAAACCAGATCCTGACCGGTATCTTTTTGACGATGAACTACAAACCGGACGCTAAACTGGCATTCGATTCCGTAGAATATATCATGCGCGATGTAAACTGGGGCTGGCTGATCCGCTATATGCACTCGACCGGTTCGTCGGCGTTTTTTATCGTTGTTTACCTGCACATGTTCAGAGGCTTGCTGTACGGCTCGTTCAAGCATCCCCGAGAGCTGGTCTGGATTTTCGGCATGTTGTTGTTCGTCGCCCTGATGGCCGAAGCCTTTATGGGCTATTTGTTGCCTTGGGGACAAATGTCCTATTGGGGAGCGCAGGTTATTATCTCGCTGTTCAGCGCCATTCCTGTTATCGGTGAT
>DAINRH010000061.1:13319-19489 GCA_036741905.1 Methylobacter sp.
CCGGTTCTTCGCCTTTCATGTTATTGCGGTGCCGCTGGCTTTGGTCATGCTGGTATTCCTGCATATCGTAGCCTTGCATGAAGTGGGTTCCAACAACCCGGACGGCATTGAAATCAAGGATTCCAAAGACCCTTGGGGGCATCCTGTAGACGGTATTCCTTTCCACCCCTACTACACTGTCAAAGACTTGGTCGGCGTGGGCGTGTTTTTGCTGTTTTTCGCCACGGTTATTTTTTACATGCCGGAAATGGGCGGTTACTTCCTTGAGCATGCAAATTTTATCCCGGCCGATCCGATGAAAACCCCGGAACATATTGCGCCGGTCTGGTATTTCACACCCTTCTATGCAATCTTGAGAGCGATTCCCGACAAATTTGCCGGGGTTATCGGCATGGGCGGAGCGATAGTCGTATTATTCCTGCTACCTTGGCTGGATCGCAGTCCGGTCAAATCGATTCGCTACCGCGGCGGCATTTATAAAAAAGCTTTATTACTGTTTGTCATCAGCTTCCTGGCGCTGGGCTATTTAGGTACGCAACCGGCAACGCCGGCAGCAACAATATTTGCGCGCGTCTTCACCGCGATATACTTCGGCTTCTTTCTGTTAATGCCGCTGTATACGCGCTGGGAAAAAACCAAACCGGTGCCAAAACGCTTAACCCCGGTACATAGTCTTGAGGAGCAATTGCCCGCGTTAATTGAGGAAATTACCGTATTAAAGCCAGCAGCTACTGAAATTGGTCATAATGCTTTTAAAGGCTCTTCTTTTACCAGACAGCCTAATCCCGAAGGCATAAGAAATGTTATTAGTCGGTTTGTAAAAAAAGCAATAGGGAGTCTGGATTAATATGAGAAATTTAATAGCATTACTTTTATTGTTATTGCTGTCTTTTGGGGTTAGCGCCTCGGAAGGCGTTGAGCTGCAAGACGCTAATATTGACCTTTCCAATAATGCTTCATTGCAACGGGGGGCGAAACATTTCGTCACTTATTGTCTTGGCTGCCATTCAATCAAGCATATTCGTTACCTGCGTATTGCCCTTGACACCGACGTCGATCAAAAAAAGATGTTAAAAGACATTGCTCCTGAAGGAGCGAGCATCTACGACCAACTCCACAGCGCGATGAACAAGCATGATGCGGAAAAATGGTTTGGCACGCAACCGCCCGACTTGTCGTTAATCGCCAGATCGCGCGGTGCGGATTGGCTGTACAGCTATTTAAAAAGTTACTACATTGATCCAAAAAGTCCTAGAGGGGTAAACAACCTGGTTTTCAAGGATACTGCCATGCCTAACCCGCTCTGGCAATTGCAAGGCGAACAGCATGCAGAACATAAAAAAAATATCTGGGGCGATGAATATACCAATTTAGTTCTTAAAGAACCCGGCACATTATCCCCCGGAGAATTTGATATTTTCGTCAATGACTTGGTTAATTTCCTGGTGTATGTCGGCGAACCCGTGCAGCTTGAAAGACAGCGTATCGGAAAATACGTGATATTTTTCATTTTGATGTTTTTAGTTGTGGCTTACCTGCTGAAAAAAGAATACTGGAAAAAGATTCATTAATTTCTAACCATGTAAAGCTTAATCAGCAGAGTAATTAAGATGGGCTGCCGAAGGTAGCCCATCGCCCCTGCTTAAAATACCCTTTCAACACACTCAGGACAGACTTTAGCCCTCCGCGCAGCCAACGCAACAACGGTAAATAAAAACCTCGTCAATCTGTTATAATGCCTTTTTTTTACCGCCCCACACGTCTTAAAGAGGTTGTTATTCGTGACAAATATTAATACTCGTAAATCTGTAATGACGCTTTTCTCATCTCCAACATGCGCGATGAGCCACTGCGCCCGTTTTGTTTTGCACGAGAAAGGAGTTGTCGCAGACATAGAATATTATGACCCGACCGAACCGCCGGAAGATTTACTTGAGTTTAATCCCAACGGCACGTCACCGACACTGATTGAACGCGACCTGGTTCTCTATGACTCGCGCATCATCATGGAATATCTGGACGAACGCTTTCCGCACCCTCCTCTACACCAAATGGACCCGGTTTCACGGGCCAACGCCAGAATGCTGATCAAGCGCATCGACCAGGACTGGTATCAATTGCTGGACGAAATTTTATTTTCCGGGGAGAAAAAATCTGCCCGTTCCAAGAAAATGCTCAGGGAGAGCATACTCTCAGCTGCGCCGATTTTTGCAGCCAGACCCTATTTTATGAGTGACGAGTTTTCACTGATCGATTGCGTCATCGCGCCCTTGTTATGGCGTTTACCCAGCATAGGCATTGACGTGGCAACCCCGAATGAAGTGATTACCAATTATGCCCAACGCATATTCAGCAGAGCCGCATTCAAGCGCAGCCTGAGCGAAGCTGAGAAAGAAATGATCGAGCCTTTAAAGTAAACCCTGACAAAATGACTTCTCTAAAGCCCTATTTGATTCGTTCAATTTACGAATGGATTATTGACAACAACCTGACCCCGCATCTTCTCGTCGACGCCGAAGATACCAGTGCAATTTTACCGAAAGAATTTATTGAAGACGGCAAAATCGTTTTAAATATAAGACCGGAAGCGATACAAGGGCTTTCTCTCGGCAACCAGGAAATTGAATTTAATGCCCGGTTTAGCGGCAAGCCCATGCATATTAGCACGCCGATAACCGCTGTGTTGGCAATCTATGCCAAAGAAAACGGTAAAGGCATGATCTTCGATCAGGAAGATAGCGATGGCGATGAACCGCCACCGGCAAAAAAACCGGCCGCAAAACCAAACTTACGCATCGTAAAATAACGGTAATTTTTGCTATGTCCGGACCTTCTGAACATAGCAATCCCTCGATCTTTTTTCGGCGTATACAGCGCAAGCCCTTGGCCCTGCCAAAAATTCCGGATACCGCCGCCCCGCCCTTCACTTTTTTGTTATCGGTTAATCTTTATTAGTTGTATAGTGAAATTTCTATCTAAAAAGGCTGGTTCTTTCGATACCCTCGCCAAATGGATAGCCCAACCCTTATCCTAAGAGGTGACCCATGAATTCACTACAACAATCCCTTATTTTATCTTTCTTCAGTGCTTTTTTAACGTTGCCGGTTGCAGCAGCCGATCTAGCAGCCGGAGCACAAAAAGCGGAGTCCTGTACCAGCTGCCATGGTCAAAAAGGTAACAGCGGTAATGCGCAATGGCCAATCTTGGCGGCACAACAATCGACCTACCTGGCTAATCAACTCAAAGCGTTCAAATCCGGAGATCGCATCAACCTTATGATGCAATCGATGACTGCCAACCTGAATAATGAAGACATCAATAACCTTGCCGCTTATTTTTCCAGCCAGAAACCGGTTAAAGCCAACAGTGATCCGGCATTGGCAAAATCAGGCGAATCCAAAGCCGCTATGTGCCTGGGATGCCATGGCTCCACCGCCCAAGGTAACGGCCAGTTCCCAAGGCTTGCAGGGCAACATCCTGAATACCTTGAGCAACAATTAAAAGCCTTCAAGGATGGCTCACGTAAAAGCGGGCCGATGCAAGCCATTATCGCCGGCCTGTCCGAGGCGGATTTTAAAGCGTTAGCCGCTTATTTCGGATCGTTATAGCTTGATCTGATAAAAGCTTATTTCACCCGAAGGACGCGAAGAAATGAAAACTTCGTGTCCTTCGTGTCTTCGTGGTGAATAAAGTTACCTTATTTTATATCCGCGTTATTTTCAACTGCCCCACGCGGCAACAAATGCTTTATCATTAGCGCATTAAAAATTAAAGCCCCAAGGCTACCTATAAAAATAATGAGCCACCATCCAAAAGCAACAACCGACCGCAATTTATCCCTGATCTTCCTGTTTGCCGCGACCTTGTTTACCAGTGCGTCGCTGATGTTTGTGCTGCAACCCCTGTTCGGGAAGATATTATTACCCTTACTCGGCGGCTCGCCGGCAGTCTGGAACACCTGCATGGTGTTTTACCAGAGTATCCTGTTTCTCGGCTATCTTTACGCCCACTACCTGTCTACGCGCTACAGTCAGCAACGCCAAATCCAGATTCATACGGCGCTGATACTGGTCAGCTTTCTGGCGCTGCCGTTGGCCTTGCCGGAAAACACTGTTCCGCCGACAGACAGCAACCCGACCTTCTGGCTGCTTTGGACCTTATTTCTTGCTATCGGCCTGCCTTTCTTCGTAGTGTCCACCACTGCACCGCTGATTCAAAAATGGTTCGCCAATGTCGGCCACCATACCAGCCATGATCCTTATTATCTCTATGCGGCCAGCAACACCGGCAGCCTGATTGCGTTGCTGAGTTATCCGTTCCTGCTCGAACCCAATATCGGACTGGCTAACCAAAAAAGTTACTGGAGCGTCGGCTACCTGATACTTTGCCTGCTGATTGCAGCTTGCGCTTTTGCGCTATGGAAAAACCGGCAAGCAATTGAGCAGCATGAGGACGCAGATGCCGTTACCGACGAAAACAGTCTCAGTCTAACCACCAAACTACACTGGCTGGCGCTGGCCTTCGTACCCTCCAGCCTGCTGCTGGGCCTGACCAACTTCATCAGCACCGACATTGCCTCGGTGCCGCTGCTGTGGATTATCCCGCTAACGCTGTATTTACTGTCTTTTGTGATCGTTTTTTCCAAATGGAACGACAAAATACATCCGCTGATGGTCAAGCTGCAACCGCTATTCCTGTTGCCGTTTATCGCCTACGCATTCATTAATCCGGCGGATTTGCCTTATTGGGCCTACCTGATTTTGCACCTGATCGCGTTTTTCTTTGCGGTGATGGTGTGCCACGGCGAGCTGGCGAAACTCAGGCCGCATACCCGGCATTTAACCACCTTCTACCTGATCATGTCGTTTGCGGGCATGCTGGGCGGCATGTTCAACACCTTTGTTGCGCCGTTTGTATTCAACGCCGTTTATGAATACCCGATCATGATTATTGCCGCCTTAATGCTGCGCCCTGGGCGAATGAATTCACCCCTACCGCAAATAATAGCCCCTGCCCTGCTGGTTATTGCAGGGATTATTGTTCATGCAACCGTCGATAATTTACTCCGGTATTTCGACATCATCGTCATCAGCCTGATCGGCTTAACCTTGTTGACCTACCTGCTGAGAACGCGTCCCGTCGGCTTCGCATTAATGTCCGGCGCCATTATTTTCCTTGCGCTCGGCTTGCATGGCTTGTCATCGCATACGCTGTATCAGGAGCGCAGCTTTTTTGGCGTGCTCGCCGTGCGTGAAGCCGTGCTGACCGATGAGCAAGGCAAACCTGAAAGCTATCATGAACTGTTTCACGGCACTACCAAACACGGAGCACAACGTCTGGCTGCAAACCTGAGCCAAATACCATTGACCTATTACAGCCGTCCGGGACCGATGGGACAACTGTTCAAGGAATACGACAACAGCGACCAAAGCTGGAATATCGGCGTAGTCGGCCTGGGCGCAGGCGCCTTAACCTGTTATGCCAAAGACCAACAGAACTGGACGCTATACGAAATCGATCCGCTGGTGGTAGACATTGCCGGCAACCCCGCCTATTTCAGCTACCTGAGCCAATGTGCGCGCAACGCCGCAATGCGCGTCGGCGACGCCCGCCTGTCGCTGGAACAAGAACCGGATCAACACTTTGATTTATTAATCATGGATGCGTTCAGCTCCGACTCGGTGCCGACCCACCTGCTGACCAAGGAAGCGCTGGAACTTTATTTCAAAAAACTCAAACCGGGCGGCATACTCGCGTTTCATATGACCAATCGTCATTTGTCGCTGAAAAAAGTATTATCGATTAATGCGGAAGCCCTGCACCTGGCCGCGCTGATTCAGGAATTCAAGCCGCAACAGGACATCCCGCTGGTCGTTGCGACCGACTGGGTGGTCATGGCGAAACAGGCCGAAACGCTGGAACCGCTGCGCCTGAGCCGTCTCGGCAACTGGCAAAAAATGCCCTTGTATTTCGATATGAAGCCCTGGACTGACGACTTCACCAATATTGTCAGTATTTGGAAATAGGGATGCTTCAAACCTCGCGAGTCTTTACAGGGCATGCTGCCTCATCCGAAACGTTTTGCGTTAGGTAACGTACCCAGTCAATCTTATTCTGTCTGCTGATAATTTAACTGTGGGAGCGGCTTTAGCCGCGATTGTCGCGGCTAA
>DAINRH010000062.1:0-19279 GCA_036741905.1 Methylobacter sp.
GGAAAGCCAAGCAATCAGCCAAAGTCGAAAAAGTGTTTGTCGCGCCCGGCAATGCCGGTACCGCGCTGGAACCGTCTGTTGAAAACATTGCCATTGCCGTCGACGATATTGCCGCGCTGCTGGCCTTCGCCCAGAAAGAAGCGGTCGACCTGACTATCATCGGCCCCGAAGTGCCTTTGGTTTTGGGCATCGTTGACCGTTTCCAGCAAGCGGGCCTCAAATGCTTCGGCCCGACCGCACAAGCCGCGCAACTGGAAGGCTCGAAGACTTTCTGCAAAGACTTCATGATCCGCCACAACATTCCGACGGCCGCGTTCCAATCCTTCACCGACCAGCAGCAAGCCATCGCTTACATCAAGCAGCAAGGCGCGCCGATCGTGGTCAAAGCCGACGGTTTGGCAGCAGGCAAAGGCGTGATCGTCGCCCAGACCGAACAGGAAGCGATAGCCGCTGTTGAAGATATGTTATCCGGCAATGTGTTCGGCGAGGCCGGTAATCGAGTCGTGATCGAAGAGTTTTTAACCGGCGAAGAAGCCAGCTTTATCGTCATAGCCGACGGCAAATACGCCTTGCCGATGGCGACATCCCAAGATCATAAAGCCCGCGACAATGGCGACCAAGGCCCCAACACCGGCGGCATGGGCGCTTACTCCCCTGCTCCCGTCGTCACCCCTGAAATACACGACAAGGTCATGCGCGATGTGATCGAACCGACCTTAAAAGGCATGGCGGAAGACGGACTGCCGTATACCGGCTTTTTGTACGCCGGATTGATGATTAGTGCCAACGGCTCCATTAAAGTGCTGGAATACAACTGCCGCTTCGGCGACCCTGAAACCCAACCGATCATGATGCGTTTAAACAGCGATCTGGTAGAGCTTATCGAAGCCGCGCTGGCCGGTAATCTCGACAAAACCGACAGCGACTGGGACGAACGCGCCGCATTAGGCGTGGTTTTGGCAGCTGGCGGTTATCCTGACGCCTATCAAAGCGGCGCGGTCATTTCCGGCTTGCCTGCCGAGGAACACGAAGACAGCAAGGTGTTTCATGCGGCCACCCAACAAGTCGGCAACGATCTGGTTACCGCGGGCGGACGGGTGTTATGCGTTTGCGCCTTGGGACATGATATTAAGGAAGCTCAAAGCAAAGCCTATGTGCTGGCTAACGGCATCCATTGGGATAATATCTATTACCGTACCGATATTGGTTTTAAGGCTATAAAATCCTCGTAGGGTACGCTGTGCGTACCTTTCGGCGTCCAATGATAAATGGTACGCACAGCGTACCCTACATGACTAATATTGTTTGGAGGCCTCATGCCGCTCGCTGAATATCTCTCGTTGACTCTCAAGCAACTTGAGCTGTACTACCACAAAATGGGCACTACTTTCTCGCCGCCGATTCGCGCAAAGATCGGAAACGATATCTACCTCAGGCATCAGCAACACTCAGATTTGTTACTGATCTACCTCAAAGGCGTGAAGTTAATTAGCTCGCTTAACGCTGCGGTGGTTCTCTTTAGAAACGGGTATGCTCAAGAGATCGGCGCTCTCTGCAGGGTAGCTGACGACTGCTTCACCGATATATTATTTTTCGTTAAACCACTGGGAGAGAACGGCCCGAGCAAAGATCAGACCCGAATGCTCGAAGACTTTTTCCGGGAAGAATTCAAAAACCCAGATAACCCTCTCGCATCCCCGCAAAGCCGAGACAACGTACCGCGCCCAAAGATCAATGCTGCCTTAGGAAAACTCTTCAATGATGAACTCAACCCACACGATGCCCAGAACGTGTTGAACACTACACATAAGGCATTTTCCGGCTACGTTCATGGTGCCTATCCTCACATCATGGAGATGTACGGCGGCAACCCTCCGCGCTTTCATATGACCGGCATGTTGGGCACACCACGAATAGTCGAGTGGGAGAGTCAGCTCGTGACTTACGTTTATCGAGCCATCATGACCGCTGAATTAGTTTCTCGACAATTGGTGCTACCCGAAGTCGAAAAGTCTGTCCGTGGCCTCTTAGTTGAGTACGAAACGACGCTCAACTGCAAGCCAACCGAAAAAGCCGAAACCATGATGCAGCGAGAGAAGAAAAAATGACACCCAACCCGTAACCCGTAAGACGGTTTCGCGCTAGCAAACCGTCATAAACGGAGAAAAATTAAGGAAAGAGTTGTTTCAGCAATTCGTCACGCGTAAGCTTAAAGTGCGACTCGATGTCGCTGAAGATCGCAGCCAATGTGCCTATTTTCAAAGGGCTAGAGCGGGGATGGTTATGTGATGTTCGCCGTTTTCAAAAGTTGTCAGGCGTATGTGACTGCCGGTCTGACGGGTAATTTGGTACCCGAGTTCAGCAAGCGCTTTTGCAAGCTGGGTTCCATTGATGTCGCGGGGGAGTTTCAAACTGCGATGACTTCTTCGTGAACGAAATGCAAGCGAATCATCTTTGGCTTTTTGTCTTCATCGAAATGGCAGCGAACTGCATCCTGAACGTTGGCGTGGAGTTCTTCAAGATTGTCCGCATCGGTGTAAATCGATTCGCCGAGCGCCTTGGCCGTATAACCGCCTTCCGGGGCATCTTCTACAATAAAGAAAATTTCGTTCATATTTGCTCCTTTGTCTGCAACGGATACTAGCAAAGTATCGGTAATCATGCAAAAACCAACAAGAATCGCAATTTTATTCTCAGCCTTGTAGGCCAGAATAAGCCTCTGTTTGAGCAACAGCGAAAACGAGTAATGACTATTGATTAGCCGCCTGTTTCAGTACCTCAACCGCCCACTGATTCAAACTTTTCCCGGACGCAATAGCGGCTCGGGTAACTGCGGCGTGGTCTTCGGGCGGAATTCGTAAAACAAACTTCCCGGAATAGGCTTTAAACGGCTCAACGCCGTCTTCCTGGCAAGCATCCATGAACACTTTAAGCGAAATCGCCCCTTCGCGTCTTAAACCTTCTGCATCGGCGGCATAAAAATCAGCACCGCCGTTAAGCCCAACAAATTCGCCGCGAAACAGATCAATGTCCGAATCGTAAGTAATTACGGCTTTAACGCCGTTAATGGTCATTTGATTAATCATGGTTTTACCCCGTTGTCATTCAGCCAGTCGCGCAAGCTGGCGACCGCGCCTTTATCGGTCATAGGTAAAGGATGCGGCCTATGAAAGACCCGCCTCTCTCCGAACAGCCGGATTAACACCCGCGAACCCTCGCGCTCTTCAATTCGCGCACCCAATTCCAACAACAAGGCCTCAACTTCAGACCAGCGCTTGGCTGAAGCCGGTCTGGAAAAAATTAGCTCAAGGGTTTTAAGATGCTTCCGCTTCATGACTACATAGTATCATTATTTAGTATCAAAATAACTACCCGCACGACACATTCGTTCAATTCTTCGCATCTTAGCCTGGTAGGCCGGAATAAGCCTGTTTGAGCGACAGCGAAAACGGGCGTTTCCGGCAAACCGCGCGAATCCGCCGGAAACGCCACCCCGCGCTACGCTTGGGTGGTCTTATTCCGGCCTACATAACTAACAAAGTATCGGTAATCATGCAAAAACCGCCAAGACACGAAATTTTATTCTCTCTTCTGCCGACTTAACGGACATAAGCAATTTGCAACACCACGTTTCGGATGTCGTTGCTCCAGATGAGCTCATGGATGTCAAACTCGTTTGCGCGCTGCCCGCTATCGTCGTCCTCTAATTTAATACCCAGTTTGCTGAGCTTAAAATGAGTTTTATCAATACTTAACAGCTTGTCAGGGGCTTCGATATAGCCAAGCAATGCGTTCAGGTAAACATCCGGGTTGGCCAGACTCTTGACTTTCGACTCGTAAGATTCATCGCCGGTACTGAACGACTGATGACTTGCCATGCGAGACACCATCTCCCGTTTGACAAGCCCCACTACGCAACCGAATAAATACTCTTTTAGCGCGGCGCTTAGCTCTGCACCGCCGGAGCAAGGCGCGTGGATTTTGTGCAAAGAAAAATTGACCGCTTGTTGGGGCACTTCGCGAATGAGCATGTCTCCGTGCATGTCCATGCCCAGCATTCGCTTTTCACTCTTGACGGCCGTTAACAGCGCATACAGCACCGGGACTTGATTTTTACTCCGGGAACGTAAATAGACCTTCGCGTCGGGATCGGTTGCAAAGAGCTTCTCGATGTCTTTGCTATTGACGAACAGGGCGTTGACAAGCTGATCCGACTCAAATGCCTCCCTATTCAAGTCGACGGGAGGCGGAATCCGATCCGCGACGTGGAGCACATGTCGATGCAACGCCCGCACATGTTCGCTTAGCTTATCGGAGTAGCCCTGTACGGCTCGCATCTTGGTGTTTGATGCATCGACGAAACTTTCGACAATCTGCCTGTCTTCATTCGCCTGTAGTTCAGCGTCGTGAATATGGCTACCCAGATTACTGACAAGCTGATGCAGGTGCTGTAATTGGTCGTCGAAGAATGCTCTAAGAATAGAGGCTTCGTGCGATCGTCTATCGTCGTTCATGACCGGCTTTTCCCGCATGGGTTTGAGGTAGAGTGGTTTAATAGCCTATTTGCCGGTTCCGCATGAGCCGAGGCCGCCCTAATTGTCCGAAACGTTAAATTAATCCGCGGCGTTTTCAATTTCTTCGTTTTAGGCACCGCATGCATCCAGTGATGTTGCAAGGTTCCGGCCATCACCAGCAAATCGCCGTGGCCCAGAACTATATCCAGTCTTTCTTTGGTTTCTTTATGATGCAGCTTGAATAAGCGCTCGTCGCCCAGACTCAATGATGCAATCACCGGCTTCGGCCCCAGTTCTTTTTCATCATCGGCGTGGCAGCCCATCGAGTCGTTACCGTCCCGGTACAAATTGGCTAATACGCTGTTAAAGCTGCATTGGCATTGCCGCCCCACTTTCTCCCTGACGGCCTGTAACACCGGAGTCCAAAGCATCGGCTGATGATTAACGCCCGAATAGCGATACCAGGCATCGGGATCGCCGTACCAGCACATCAAACGGGGCACTTTAACCCACCTGCCGTAGATAAAAATAGCCTCTTCCTGCCAAGCCAAATCGGCGTGCAACTGAGCAAACAGCCGGTCGGACTCCGGCAAGCTGTAAAACTGTTTGATTAAATAAAGCTCCCCGTCAAAAGGGGCTAGGTTAACGGTCATCGGCGTGTAGTAGGCGGGGCTTATTTTAACAAATATGGTAGGGCGTGCCGCGCGCGCCAAAGAACAACACAATGATTAAAGGGCGCGCACGGCACGCCCTACGCGACTTCGTAGCTTTACTCGGCAAAAAACCGTTTCATCACCCTGATCATGTAATCGTGATCCAGCACCCCGGCGCTTTCCCTGAGGCTGTGCATCGCCCACATCGGGTTGCCGACATCGATTGAGCGGATGCCCAGTTTTGCGGAGGTAATCGGCCCGATGGTGCTGCCGCAGGGCAGATCGCAGCGGTGCGAATAGGTCTGGTACGGCACTCCGGCCTGTTCGCACCAGTCTACAAACATCGCCGCCGAGACGCTTTCCGAGCTGTAGTTGTGATTGGCGTTGACTTTGATCACCGGACCTTTGTTGACGATGACTTTATGGCCGGGATCGTAAGCATTGGGGAAATTAGGCTGATAGGCATGCGCCATGTCCGCGCTGATCATGAAGCTTTTCGCCAGCGCCCTGGCATAATCCTCGCTGTCGGTGGCGGTCGCCAAAGCGATGCGCCCAAGTACGTCGGGCAGGAAACTGCCGTCAGCGCCTTTGTTGCTTTGGCTGCCGATCTCTTCATGGTCGAACAGCGCGCATACTCGCGTGGCATCCATGCCGTCGGCATCCAGCAGCGCCTGTAAGGCGGCATGACACGAAGCCAGATTATCCAGCTGGCTGTCCGCATAAAACTCGCTTTCCGCTCCCCAAAAAGCACCTTTCTGCGTGTCGTACACGGCCAAGTCCCATGACAAAATACGCTCGGCGGCTATGCCTGATTGCTGTTGCAGCAACGCGGAAAAATAGGCAGGCGGCAATTGCTCTTCGGTCGATGTCGCCAGGATCAACGGCAATTCGGTCTGCTTTTGCAGTTTCAGGCCTTCCTCGTTAACCGCCCGGTTCATGTGGATTGCCAGATTAGGCAAACGCAGCAGCGGCTGATCGAATTTGACCGGCATGCGGGCTATCCGGTCCTGATCGTTTTTATAAGCGATTCTTCCTGCAAGGCTCAAATCCCTGTCGGTAAAAGTCGCCAGTATCGGGCCTCCGTAAACTTCGACGCCCAGCCTTACCAAGCCGTCCGCGCTGCCGGCGGCATTCGGCTTGATTCTCAAGCCGGGGGAATCGGTATGTGCGCCGATAATTTTAAACCCGGTTTCAGCCGGCGGTTTTTGCCCCTGCACAAACAGGACGATAGACGAATCGTCGCGCACCACGTAATAGCGCCCGCCCGGCTGCAATGTCCACTTGGCGGTTTCGTCGAGACGCTGCCACGGCGGTGTTTGTGTCGCAAGCTGAGCTTCAATGGTTTTTACCACATGCCAGGGACTGGGACTGGCATCGATAAAATCCAGTAAGTTTTGGACCAGCGCCTTACCGCTCATGATCTTTCTTTCAAGTCTAATGCCGCTGAATTAATGCAATAGCGCAATCCTGTCGGTTGCGGGCCGTCCTCGAAAACATGGCCTAAATGCGCATCGCAGGACTTGCAGGTCACTTCAACCCTGCGCATGCCGTGACTGACGTCAGCATGTTCCGCCACGCTCTGCTCAGACAACACATCCCAAAAACTCGGCCAGCCGGAGCCTGAATCGTACTTGGTCGCCGAATCGAACAATGGATTGCCGCAGCAAATGCAATGATAAATGCCGTCCTTTTTACAGTCGGCGTATTTGCCGGTAAAAGGCGGCTCGGTGGCTTTCAATCGGCAAATATTAAATTGCTCCGGCGTTAATTTCTGTTGCCAATGTTCATCTTTGTCTGTCATATTTTCACTCCGTAACAAGCATTTATAATAATCCGTATTGTACGCGTTCAAAACCGCATAGCCAAAAGGCCGCATATCGCAATCGATATGAAAAAAAACATCGATTAGTTATGATTTTTGCCTATGATACAATGCAATAGTTAAGAAATTTAATAAGTGATCAACTATGACAGAACAAATGACGAGCGGGATCGAATTAATGTTTACCGGGATGGGCATCGTATTCCTGTTTTTGATCATGCTGGTAATTGCCATCAACATCATGTCGGCACTGGTGCAACGCTATTTCCCGGACATACCGGCATCAAAAACGGTTCCCGGCATTACCGCCGACATTGATAAAAGCGTTGTTGCCGCAATAACTGCCGCCGTACACCAGTACCGCAAGGACAGGAAATGACCCAGCCATTTCTCTGCATAAACCACATCCATGTAGTTTATGCGGGCGGTAGGGCTGTGCAGTAAGCGGTTGCCGAGAAGCATAACTAACGACACCCAATTAACGACCTCAGGGTCAATGACTAAAAATTTACCAAGGTTTCAGGAGAAACAACAAGCATGGCCACCGTTAAAAAGCAGCCCTTAGGTATCACCGAAGTCGTTCTGCGTGATGCTCATCAATCCATTTTGGCAACCCGGTTGCGCATTGAAGACATGCTGCCGATTTGCGAAAGGCTCGACAAAATCGGTTATTGGTCTATCGAGTCTTGGGGCGGCGCGACCTTTGATGCCTGTATCCGCTATCTGGGCGAAGATCCCTGGGAAAGACTGCGCCTGTTGAAAGCCGCGATGCCTAACACGCCCCAACAAATGCTGTTTCGCGGCCAGAATATCCTGGGCTACCGTCATTATGCCGATGACGTAGTGGATAAGTTTGTCGAGCGTTGCGTAATCAACGGCATCGACGTGTTCCGCGTCTTTGATGCAATGAACGACATGCGCAACATCGAGCACGCCATCAAAGCCGTACTCCGCACCGATGCTCATGCGCAAGGCACCATCTCCTACACCACCAGCCCCGTACACACCATGGATCTATGGGTGGATCTCGGCAAACAGATTGAAGATATGGGCGCGCATTCGATTTGCATCAAAGATATGGCCGGATTACTGAAGCCTTACGATGCCTTTGAACTGGTCAAGCGCCTGAAAAAGAGCACCAAAATCCCAATTCATCTGCATTGCCATGCAACCACCGGCTTGAGCGTCGGCACGCTGATCAAGGCCGCCGAAGCGGGCGTGGACAATGTCGATACCGCCATTTCATCGCTGAGCATGACTTACGGGCACAGCCCCACCGAGACCATCGTCGCCGGCCTGGAAGGCACTGAGCGCGATACTAAGCTGGATCTGGTTGAGCTGGAACACATCGCCACCTATTTCAGGGACATACGCAAAAAATATGCGCAATACGAAGGCAGCTTAAAAGGCGTCGATAGCCGCATCCTGATTTCCCAAGTGCCGGGCGGCATGCTGACCAACATGGAAAGCCAGCTGAAAGAACAAGGCGCCGCCGACAAATTCGACGAAGTCATGCTGGAAATTCCCCGTGTCCGTGAAGACTTGGGCTTTATTCCGTTGGTCACGCCGACTTCGCAAATCGTCGGCACCCAAGCCGTGATCAACGTGATGACCGGCGAGCGCTACAAAAACATCACTAAAGAAACCGCCGGTGTTTTAAAAGGCGAATACGGCGCAACGCCCGCGCCGGTCAACAAAGCCCTGCAAGACAAAGTACTGAACGGCACACCAGCGATTACCTGTCGCCCGGCCGATTTGATCGCGCCGGAAATGGACAAGCTGATTGCCGAAGTGCGGGAAAAAGCCCAAGCGGAGGGCGTAACGCTCGCCGCCAACATCGAAGAAGACGCGCTGATCAACGGTTTATTTGCTCAAGTCGGTTGGAAGTTCCTGGCTAACAGGGGCAATCCTGCCGCCTTTGAAGCGGCTCCGGATGCGCAAGGCTTTGCTGTCAACAATGCGGCTCAGGCAAAATCAGTTGCCGACGACGCAACGCCGCAGCCTCAATCCGAGACCTATACCGTCAACGTTGACGGCAGGAATTTCAGCGTCATCGTCGGCGTTAACAACGCAGCCTTGACGATTCAGCCCGCCTCAGGCGTAACAACGCATGCCGCACTGATCGCCAGCAGCGGCGCCGTAGTTGAATCGCCGATGGCCGGTAATATTTTGAAAGTTCTTGTCGATGTCGGCAGCATCGTTGCCGAAGGCGATGTCGTCGTCATCATGGAAGCCATGAAAATGGAAACTGAAGTACGTTCCAAAACGGCCGGTATCGTCAGCACTATCAATATTAAAGAAGGAAGTGCCGTTGCCGGCGGCGATGTGTTAATTTTTTTATAATCGAAATAAAAAGCGATAAACCATGAAGCGTACGACGGATGCGAAAAAAATCCGCTTGATCGTACCTTGTTTTATTGATTCGGCATGGGATTAGCTCATTGCTTTTTTCGCGTTCTTTGTGCGCTAAGTGGTTTAAAAAATTTAAAATAGAAGGGTCATCCCATGGAAAATCTCATTTCACTCTGGCACAGCACCGGTATTTACAACTTTACCGGTGGTCAGGCCTTCATGATGCTGGTCGGCTTTTTGCTGCTGTTCCTGGCTATCAAAAAAGGCTTCGAACCTTTGCTGTTATTGCCGATAGGCTTTGGCGCCATCCTCAGCAATATCCCGGTTGCCGGTATCGCCGAGGAAGGCGGTATTTTGTACTACCTGTATTACGGCATTAAAACCGGCCTGTTTCCGTTGTTGATATTTATGGGCGTGGGCGCAATGACCGACTTCGGTCCGATGCTGGCCAACCCTAAAACCTTGCTGCTAGGCGCCGCGGCGCAGTTCGGTATTTTTGCCTCACTGCTGGGAGCGCTGGCGCTCAATGCCATACCGGGACTGGAGTTTACTTTAAAAGATGCCGCCGCAATCGGCATTATCGGCGGCGCCGACGGCCCGACCGCTATTTACGTAGCCTCAAAACTGTCGCCCGACTTGTTGGGTGCCATCGCGGTCGCGGCCTACTCCTATATGGCGCTGGTGCCGCTGATACAGCCGCCGATCATGCGCGCCTTAACCACTGAAGATGAACGCAAAATCGAAATGCAGCAGTTGCGCGTCGTGGGCAAGACCGAAAAAATAGTCTTCCCGTTAATGCTGCTGGTTATTTGCACCTTGTTGTTACCGTCGGCCGCGCCTTTAATCGGCATGTTTGCGCTGGGCAACCTGATGAACGCCTGCGGCGTGGTTGAACGCTTGAGTCAAACCGCGCAAAACGAACTGATCAACATCGTCACTATCTTTCTGGGCTTGGCGGTAGGTTCAAAGCTCAGCGCCGAAGCGTTTTTGCAAGTCAAAACGCTGGGTATTCTAGGATTGGGGGCGATTGCCTTCAGCATCGGCACGGCGGCCGGCGTGCTTATGGCGAAACTCATGAATAAATTCAGCACTACCCCGATTAATCCCCTGATCGGCGCAGCCGGTGTTTCCGCAGTGCCGATGGCGGCGCGGGTAGCCAATAAAATGGGACTGGAGAGCAACCCGCATAACTTCCTGCTGATGCATGCGATGGGGCCTAATGTTGCCGGGGTAATTGGTTCTGCGGTAGCGGCTGGAGTTTTATTGAGTTTGGTTAAATAAACTTGCAATAGAGACAGGCGACCCGCTCCGGTCGCCTCGTCGTTTTTAAATACCTGAATATTAAGCCGCTTCCATCTTCCGCTTGCCATCCCAAAAGGGTGATTTCTTTACTGCATCGACTGCATGTTCAAACCCCTGTTCCGCTCCGGATTTTAACTGCTCAATCAATCGCTTCAGCAATGCGTCGGCATTGGCGCCAAGCTCCTTGCCAATAACGGGCAAGGCTTCTATTTGCTTCATAGCGGGATCCGCCAGCCACACTTGAAAAATAACCTGACTCTGCGTCGGCAGCGCCTGCGCAACTTCAACAACTTTGTCGTAGCACAGCTTGCCTGGATAGATGATTTTTTGCTCGACCAGATCCTGACCGTTTTTTATGTTGCTGTCGACCAATACAACCACGTCATTAACCACTAACCTGCCCGGCTCGACAAGCCATTTCTCAAAATACCTTATCGCTTGATCCGGGCATTGATGCACTCTATTTGAAGTCGTTTGAATATTTTCGTGAATAAGCAGTTTTTTCTTGCTGATCAGATCCTTGGCTTCAAAGACAATACCCTGAATGACCTCAATCTGCTGCTGAATTTGCGCTAAAGCAGGATTGATTATTTTTTCATCAATTCCGCTTTTAATTTGATCCCTGCATTGGTGAATTGTAAATACCGCTTTTTTCAACAACGATTGTTGCGCGTATATCAATTTCGATTCTAATTCCTGAATCTTTAAATCGCGCTCCGTTAAAGATTTTTTCAGCAGAACAATCGTTTTCTTATCTGTTTTCAGCTGCTCGGAAAGCTTAGCTACTTCCGCTTCCAGCTGAGTTAACTTAGCCAGCTTGCCTGTTTTGGTGCCGTTATCAGACTTCATAGACATCCCCCCTCTTATGTAATTGTTTATTATTATTTTTTGCCGGTAAAGGCAGAATCATTCATAACAAACAAGAGACTTAAAGTCAATAAAATCAATCGAAAATACTTGCACTAACGTCCTACAACTTCGGAATGAACCGAAACAACGCCCGCAGATTATTGCGTTTCCGCCTCTATCTTTTGACGCTGTTGCTCCGCGGCATCCTGAAGCTGTTGCTCAACCTGCTTGGCCTGTTCCAAGGTTTCCAGCTGCGTTTTTAACAGCCCTGTATCGGCGGCTTTATCCTGTTTATCGTCTTTATCGCAGCCGGAGATTGAAACCAGCACCAGGATCGCCGCCACGCTAATTAATAATTTCATCTACTTCTCCATGCTGCGGTTCAAATTCAGGGCAATTGACTCATTTCCGAGACTTTGCCGTAATCAACGCCAACGCTGATGATAAAACTGCTGGCCTCTTCGATATTCATCGCTGATTTAATTATTTTCGATTTATCGACAATCACCGTATAGCCGGAAGTCGGGTTAGGCGATGTAGGAATAAACAACACATATTTATCTTCGTAGCGGTTGGTCACATAAGCGGTCATCCACATGTTATCTTTTGGATACTCGACATAAACCACTTCCTTAGCGATAGTCCGGTCATGGGATGAAAACATATTGATCACTTTTTTAAGCACCCGGTAAAGCGTATTGATCAATGGGATTCGGTCAATAACATGATCGAACGCGCCGATAACCCAGGAACGGCCTTCATGGACTAATTTTCGGCCGATATAGACCAGGATAAAAAAACTGATCGCAAAAACCAGAATCGTATAGAGATAATTATCCGCATAGCCGTAAACCATTTGAAACAAATCGGAAACCCGGTCTTTTACAAAAATCATGATTTGCAAAATAACCACGATAGGGATCACCGCAAGAATACCGATCAGGAAATAATTCAACAGCCCTTTAATTAACGCTTTCATTTTTCTCTCCAGTTTTATAAGGATTTTGTTATTAACAGTATGCCTGACGCAAATAAGAACATTGCAAAAATCTTACTGTATTTTTCATTATCGATGCCGTTATAAAGCATTTCTTCAGTCAACAAAAACATCACCACAGCCATCTGAATAAAGCTTATCTTGTCGGCAAACGACACCGTAAACTCACTGCCGATAAACAATAACGTCGCCAACTGACAGAGGGCAACCGTCGCATAGCTGGCCGCAGCGGTCACCCGCGTTTTGTTTTTGGGATAGTGCTTGCTGTAAATTATCACGGTCAACATCGAGCCGCCCAAGTTGCTGATGCCATGAACCAAGCCCATCGTCATCAGATACAGTCTTTCATACTTAACCACCGATTGCAGAGTCCTATCAATAACCGTTGAAAAATTTTTTAACGCGACAAAAATCAGTAACGGGCCAATGACCAGGCTGATATTGATTTTGACCGCAGTAACCACCACTAAAAACAGCACCACTAACGGAATGCTGTAAACCAGCACATTTTTATAAAATCCGACATCGACATCTTCATAATGCCTCAGCACTTGTAAAGCGCTTATGGCAATAGAAACCGGCAATAACACACCCAGCGCATCGACAAAACCGTAACCGAGCAACAGCAACAGCGGCGTGCCGAACAGCAACACGCCTACCCCGAAAATAGACTGAATGACGGATGTTGCAACCACTGTAAGTAAAATATCGACCGGCATTGTGTTCCTCGTTAATTGATGTTGTTCCAGCCCGTCATTATACCCGAGGCTGAAACCAGGCGAATTGATGATTCCCGATTTCCGTTAGCATAACGCATCGTCCTTTGTCCTTTTGTCGCGTTAGCGCTTGCCTGATTTAGCGTGCTCGCGATTTTCAAGAAACCGCAAAATGGCGAACGTAAGCCAGCCGACAACCACCAAGCCAACGGTAAAAATACTGTAAGAGACCGGCCAGGCAATCCCTTCTGTCATCATTGAAAATTCGGACATGCCGCCGATGCCGGCCAATACATTCAGCGGCATAAACACCACACTGACAACAGTCAGCCGCTTGACGACCTTATTCTGGTTAATATTGATGAAACCCACCGAAGCGTCCATCAAAAAGTTGATCTTGTCGAAAAGAAACGCCGTGTGCCCGTCCAGCGACTCAATATCGCGCAGGATCTGTTGAGAATACTCCAGTTGGTTTTTTGCAAGGAACTTGCTGCGCATCAAAAACGAAACCGCGCGCCGTGTATCCATCACATTCCTGCGAATCCGGCCGTTCAAATCCTCTTCATTGGCAATATCGATCAATATCTTAGCCGCGTCCTCATCGCTAATTTGCTTGCTAAGCACCTGATTGCCGACGCTTTCCAAAGCAAGATAAATATCCTCCAACGCATCAGCCGAATACTCGGCATTGGCGGCGTAAAGATCCAGCAACATATCCCTTGAGTCGGAAACATAATTGGGTTGGCTAAGCGCGCGTAACCGCTGAAGCCGGAAAATCGGCAATTCTTCTTTACGAATCGAAAACAAAATATCCCTATACAGGATAAAAGCGACGGCGACGTTGCGCGACACATCCTCCTTGTCCAGCAAAAAATCCGAATGCAAGTGAATCTCGCCGTTTTCTTCGACATAAAACCGGGCGCTTGATTCCAGATCGTTCAACTTATCCGGGTCAGGAATCTCTATGCCGAAAATATCGCCGACCCATATTCGATCTTCAAACGTCGGCGCAACCAGATCGATCCAGATAGGTTTGGCCTCCAGCAAATCCTGGGGGGCATTAATCGAAATCTCGTGCAGACGGCCTTCGTGTAAATTAAACGCTTTGACTCTGGATTTTTCAGTCTTGTAATCCTGTTTGCCCAGAATTTGCAGAACGGAAACCGGGGCTTCCAGCAAAATAGGTTGCTTGTGATCATCATCAAGATGTTCCCAGATCAGCAATTGATCTTCCGGCGGCAATTCTTCCAGAATATGAGCAATTTCCGAAGGCGGTAAATGATTAAGTATCTGCTGTAATTGCGCAATATTCTCTTTGCGAACCAACGCTTCGACCAGGCCATGATGCGGCATGTCCTGTTTATGCACCAAATCTGCGATAAGCTTATGCTTTTGCAAAAGGTCGAGTACGGCTTGATGGCTATTGTAATATTTGGCGGCTGGTTCTTTTTGCATGTCGAAATAATGGCTTAGCGCAGAGTTGGGCTGCCGATAAGAATCAGGGCAATTGAAAGTGGCCTAATTCTATCAAAGCGCGGTGATTTGTCGCGGTTTTTATGTCCGGTAGAGCGCCCGCCTTAGCCCGTTTCTATAGGCGTTTTACAGCGCTTCCGCCAGCCGGATAAGTGCAATGGCCTGTTGTCGTATTTGCTCGAAAACCTGCCGATCCAATTGTTTTAACCAACGCTCAGGAATTTGCTCAACACCGTATTTAGCCCCGGCCAGCATACCGGCCAACGCCCCGGTGGTATCGGCATCGCCGCCCTGGTTAACCGTGGCAATCAGGCAGGATTCAAAACTGTCCGTGCTGAAAAAACAATGTAAAACCGTCTGCACGGTATCGACAATATAGGCTGAGGCGCTGCCCGGATAAGGGCTATAGGCGAACTCGCGGTGTTGACCGATCAAGCATTCGGCCTCCTGCTTGCAGGCATCCGTACCCTGCCCGCTAATCAACCGATTGACGATCCGCCCCAGCATTAAGGTGGCCGCATCGGACAGCGGGTGGTTATGGGTAATATGGCTTTGTTGCAAACTCCAATCGCTGAAACAGTCCGGCCGGTTTAAAGTCGCCAACACCACCGGCAAATTGCGCATGCAGGCGCCGTTTCCCGCATCGTCATCGCGAGGCAAGCCGAACGGTTCGCCGCTATCCCGGTAGCGCGTGATGCCGCGCCGACAGGTATTGCCTATATCCGGCGGATCGCTTGCCATCCAGGCGACAAAACTATCGGCGACCGCCCGAACGTTCCAGCCCTGATGATCGATAATAGCCTGCCCCAAAGCGAGCGACATTTGCGTGTCGTCGGTGACTTGACCCGCTTCCAGGGCCAGCCAGCCGCCGCCGATCATATCCCGATGCACGCCGTAACGCTGCTGGATTTGTTTCGGTGACATAAACTCGACCGTCGCGCCGAGCGCATCGCCGCAGGCAAAGCCCAAATAGGCTCCCAAGGCTCTATTCAATAGTTGCTCTGTAGACATATTTTCCCCTAACGCTGCACTTTGATCCGATAATCGCCGCCAATCACCAGATAAGACATGATGCGGCAGCTTGTTTTCATACCAAGCCTGAATCTTCATCCCCTTTAATCGCGTGATACACCTTATGAAGCAAGTGTTCGGAGGCTATTTTCCTGAATTCGCCGTCGCTCATCAATTTGCTGAAAATTTCCTCGTTACCCTCCATGCGATCGATCACCAAGCCTTCAAAGGCTTTATCGAAGACATAGCGAAAATCATCGACCGAATTAGCCGAGGCGGCTTTACGCAAGTTTTCGTTGGCTACGGCTTCTTCCTGAATCTGGTCGAAAAATAACTGGTCAGCTTGCGTAAAATCGGTGCCGAAGCGTTCGTTCAGAATGTTTATTAACTCCGATAGGCGAATTTCATCATCTCCCCCTCTACCGGTACCGACATCGTTGGGCCCTTTAAGCGAATCGGCTTTACCGCCGGATAAATCGATTTGTCCTTCGTTAATTTTTTGCAGGCGGTAATATTGCAGTTCCACGTCATCTTCCAGGTAATAGGCAAGGCCAAAAGCGCGTCGCGGCAGCTTGGTCAGCAAGAAACGCAGATAAGTGTAGAGCTTTTCCAAATCCGAATCCTGATAAGGGATGACTTGAGAGAGAAAACCATACATATTCCTGAAATTAACCAAGAGCCCTTTCAATTCCTCCTGCCCGTCTTCAGACAATGCTGTATAGCGCTCCACCGCTTTATCCAGCACGCCGTTCATCTTGGCATGATCGTGTACCGTTTCCTTGCGCCGGGGTTGAAAATACACCTCGCAAAAAGCATCGATTTCCTCTTCGAAAATAATCCCGGCTTCATCGATCTGATGTTGGAGGCGATACAAATGCTGGGCATCGGTCAGTTCCTCGACCGGCGTGTCCTCATAGAAAGGTTTAAACGCAGTATATATTTCTTCAGGCTTATTGCGAAAATCCAAAACAAAAGTGTCTTCCTTGCCGGCGCAGGTGCGATTCAAGCGCGACAGGGTTTGCACGGCCTGAATCCCGGATAGCTTTTTATCCACATACATCGTATGCAGCAAAGGTTGGTCAAAGCCGGTTTGGTACTTTTCGGCCACCAACAGCACTTGATAGTCATCGCTATCGAATTTTTCCGGCAACTCTTTTTCCTTGATGCCGCCGTTTAATCCCACCTCGGTCCAGCTTTTACCTGATGCGTCCGGGTCTTCCACGACGCCGGAAAAGGCGACCAATGACTTTACGTCTTTATAGCCGTTCGACTTGATGTATTTATCGAACATTTGCTTATAACGCACAGCGTGCAGCCGCGAATCCGTCACCACCATGGCTTTGGCCCGGCCGCCGATTTTGTGTTTAACGTGAGTGCGGAAATGTTCCACCATGACTTCGGTTTTTTGCGCCAGATTGTGCGGATGCAGCGACAGGAAACGAGCCAGCGCTCGCGCCGCTTTTTTTCGCTCGACATGCGGATCGTTTTCGGCCGATTGCACGATACGAAAAAACGCTTCATAGGTGGTGTAGTTTTTCAGCACATCGAGAATAAACTTTTCCTCAATGGCCTGGCGCATGGTGTATTCATGGAACGGCGCTTTACCGGACGGACCGGGTTCATTGAAGACATGCAGGGTTTTATATTTCGGCGTGGCGGTGAACGCGTAAAAACTGATGTTCGGTTGCTTGCCGCGTTTCATCATTTCGCGGACCACCTCGGCCATCTGATCCGGGTCGGCATCGTCCAGATCGTTATCGGCAGCATAGTTAGACGCCGCTTCGGCAATGCCGTCCTTATTCAATACGCCTTTTAACTCCATCGCGCTTTCGCCGGATTGCGAACTATGCGCTTCATCGACAATCACCGCGTAACGTTTGCCCTGCGTGGAAAGCTGCAAAGCATTGTTCGCATCGCGCTCTTTATTCAGTTTTTCCAGGGTTTCGCTGACAAACGGAAATTTCTGCAACGTAGTAATGATGATCGGCGTGCCGGAAGTCAAGGCCTGCACCAATTGTCGGCTGTCTTCATCAATTTTCTGCACCACGCCTTGTTTGTGCTCAAATTGATAAATGGTATTTTGCAGTTGCTGATCGAGTATTCGCCGGTCGGTGATCACCACCACCGAATCGAACACCTTGTTATCCAAAGCATCGTGCAAACTGCTGAGACGATGCGCCAGCCAGGCGATCGAATTGGATTTGCCGGAACCGGCGGAATGCTGCACCAAATAATTCCGGCCGGGGCCGTGTTCCTTGGAATGGCGAATCAGACGGCGTACCGCATCCAGTTGATGGTAGCGGGGAAAGATCATCGTTTCCTTGCCGATCTTTTTAATGCCTTTATCGGTGAGTATCCGTTTTTCCTCCTCCTGTAAATGCATGAACCGGCCCAAAATATCCAACAGGCTGTCGCGAGCCCAGACTTCCCGCCATAAATAGGCGGTGCGATAACCGCCGTCCGTTGCCGGAGGATTCCCTGCACCGCCGTCACAGCCCAGGTTAAAAGGCAGGAAGAAAGTTTTATCGCCGCTCAGGCGCGTGGTCATAAAGACCAAATCCTGATCAACCGCGAAGTGAACCAGAGTCCGTTTTTTAAATTCGAAGATCAGCTCGCGGTGATCGCGGTCTTTTTTGTATTGTGTTTTCGCGTCTTCTACCGTTTGACCGGAAAGCGGATTTTTAAGCTCGGCGGTGATGATCGGCAAGCCGTTCAGAAACAAAACCATATCCAGCGACTTAGTGTGTTTGTCGCTGTAATAAAGTTGGCGGGTGACGCTCAGGCTATTCTTGTTATAAAGCGCCCAGCTTTCCGGGTTCAGCTGGTTGTTCGGAGCGAAGAAAGCGACTTTGAGTTTTTTGCCGTAACATTTGAAGCCGTGGCGCAGCACCTTGAGCATGCCTTTAATGGCCAGCTCCTTAACCAAGGCATCCAAGACAATTCTCTCAGTTTCCGCGCCATGAATGGACGCTAAAGCAGTCCAGGTTTTTTCCTGGGTGGCTTTAAAGAACGCAATGACTCGTGTCGGCTCCAGAGCCAGCGCCGTATCGTAATCCTTGGACTCGCCCCTGCTGAAACCCTGTTGCGTGATCAGGCAATGTTCTATCGCATCTTCGAGTTTGGCTTCAGTGTGTTTTTTGTTCATTGTTATTATTCACGATTCACGGAGTTTTATTTAGGGGGGATTAAAAGTGCGGTTTGAACCCAAGTTAAACGTTCAGTTAATAGATATTGTGCAAATTGTATCATCGTCATCCCGGCAGATTGTCGGGATGAGTGCGTCCGTGAGGACGCTTAGTTCGCTCTCGTTCCCACGGGCTCCGTGGGAACGCAGTCAAGGCGCGCTGCGCCGCAAATCACAATCAGCGTCCGGCGTATACGAGACGCAGCGCGTCCTGCACTGCGTTCCCACGCGGCGCGTGGGAACGAGTAAACTTGGCATCCAAGATTCCATATGTAAGGTTAAAGGCATCATCCTTACATATGGATTTTTATATGTAAGGATAACGATACTTCGTTAACAACTCCCTTCCAACCTAGGAGACTGTCGGATTAATAAAGCGAACCCACCCACGCAATCCCGTATAAAA
>DAINRH010000063.1:0-1396 GCA_036741905.1 Methylobacter sp.
GGGCACGACGCCAGCGGCTATCGATTGCTGTCTTTCGGTGGCCGACCGCTTCGATGTGCAAGTCGCGATTCATACCGACACTCTGAACGAATCCGGCTTTGTCGAAGACACCTTTGCCGCGTTCAAGGGCCGCACGATTCACACTTACCATACCGAAGGCGCGGGCGGCGGCCATGCGCCGGATATTATCAGGGCTTGCGGCGAGGCAAACGTGCTGCCGTCATCAACCAATCCGACCCGGCCTTATACGATCAATACCGTCGACGAACATCTGGACATGCTGATGGTGTGCCATCACCTTGATCCGGGCATTGCCGAAGACGTGGCTTTTGCCGAATCGCGGATTCGCCGCGAAACCATCGCGGCCGAGGATATTCTTCATGACTTGGGTGCGTTTTCGATGATTTCTTCGGATTCGCAGGCGATGGGCCGGGTCGGCGAAGTCATTATCCGCACCTGGCAGACCGCGCATAAAATGAAAGCGCAGCGCGGCAGCTTGGCGGAAGATTCGCATGGCAACGACAATTTCCGCATCAAGCGTTATATCGCCAAGTACACGATTAATCCGGCTATCAGCCACGGTATCGCGCATGAAGTCGGTTCTGTCGAAGTCGGCAAACTGGCCGATTTAGTGTTATGGAATCCGGCTTTTTTCGCGGTCAAACCCAGCCTGATCCTAAAAGGAGGATTTATTGCTGCCGCGCCGATGGGCGACCCGAATGCCTCGATTCCAACGCCGCAACCGGTGCATTACCGGCCGATGTTCGGTGCGTTCGGGAGAACCGCGTCGGCGACTTCAATGTTCTTTTTGCCTAAAGTTGCGGTCGAATCCGATGTTGCAAGAACTTTAGGGCTTAACAAAAGGATCGGCGTGGTGTCGGGGACGCGCACCATCGGCAAGAAGGATTTGATCCATAACCACTACCAACCGCATATCGAAGTCGATCCGCAAACCTATTCGGTCCGCGCCGACGGCCTGCTGCTGACCTGCGAACCGGCCGATGTGCTGCCTTTCGCCCAACGTTATTTTTTGTTCTGACTATGCTGAAACTCACTGAACTGGCTCCATTGGAGACCGCTACTGACGATGTGGTCACACTGCCGTATGAATCGCGCCAGAAAAGCCGCTTGCTGCTGAAAACCGACGGCGGTACCAAAATCGGGCTGTTTTTGCCGCGCGGCCAGGTGTTGCGCAAAGGCTCGGTGCTGACCGGCCCCGATCATTTCCGGGTGTTGGTCGATGCGGCGCCGGAGTCGCTATCGGTGGTGCGCACCGACGACGCGCTGCATTTTGCCAAGGCTTGTTATCATCTGGGCAACCGGCATATCGCGTTGCAAATTTTGCCGGGCGAGCTTCGCTTCCTGACCGATCATGTGCTGGATCATATGCTGGAAG
>DAINRH010000063.1:1406-19116 GCA_036741905.1 Methylobacter sp.
TTGCCTTTCGAGCCGGAGCAAGGCGCGTATCACGGCCATGGTCACTGATCTGGCCTTATTGCGTCTGCTGCAACTGGTCAGCCCCGGTTTGCCGATAGGCATGTACTGTTATTCGCAAGGCTTGGAACGTGCGGTTGACGACGGCTGGATAAGCAACGCAAGCGATGCCGATGAATGGCTTAGCGGTTTGATGGCTGTTTGTTTGACGCGCATCGATCTGCCGATTCTGGCGCGGCTTTACGACGCCTGGGAATTCGGCGATATTGAACGGGTTGAATATTGGAGCGGAACGCTGATTGCCTGCCGGGAAACTTCCGAGTTAAGGGCTGAAGATAGACATACCGGCCAAGCCTTGGCGCGTTTGCTGGATTCATTGGCGATAGCCGGTATGCAGCCCTGGATACGCAAGCCCGAAACCACGCTGGCTACGATATTCGCTTTTGCCGCCGTCAACTGGGGCGTTCCGAAACGCGAAACCGTGATCGGCTATTTGTGGAGCTGGCTGGAAAACCAGGTGTTATGCGCGGTCAAGCTGGTGCCGCTTGGACAAGTGGCGGGGCAGCGATTATTGACCGAGTTGTCCGCTAAGATACCGGCTTTAGTCAACGAGGCGCTCAGTATTGCCGATCATGACATCGGCGGCAGCGCGTTCGGCCTGGCTTTGGCCAGCAGCCGGCATGAAATGCAGTATTCCCGATTATTTCGTTCTTGAGAGAGTGTATGAGTGCTAAACAAATATTAAGAGTAGGCATCGGCGGTCCGGTCGGTTCCGGCAAAACGGCTTTGGTCGACGCGTTGTGCAAGCAAATGCGCGACAATTTTGAAATCGGCGTGGTGACCAACGACATTTATACCAAAGAAGATCAACAGTTTTTGATTCGCAGCCAGGCGTTGCCGGAGGAACGCATCTTGGGCGTCGAAACCGGCGGTTGTCCGCATACCGCGATTAGGGAAGATGCGTCGATGAATCTGGCGGCGGTGGATGAGTTAAGCATGAAGTTTGAAAATCTCGACTTCATCATGGTCGAAAGCGGCGGCGACAATCTCAGCGCCACATTCAGCCCGGAACTGGCCGACCTGACGATTTACGTGATCGACGTTTCGGCCGGCGACAAAATACCGCGCAAAGGCGGGCCGGGCATTACCCGCTCGGACTTACTGGTCATCAACAAGATCGATTTGGCCCCTTATGTCGGTGCGTCGCTGGAAGTCATGGACCGCGATGCGCGCAAGATGCGCGGGGAGCGGCCGTTTGTGTTTACCAATTTGAAGACCAAGGAAGGTCTTAATGCGGTTGAAGATTTCATTATTCAAGCGGGAATGCTGGACTAGGCGTTCAATTCTTAAGCATTGGGTCGGCAATAACGACCCAAAACCTGAACTTATCGTTCCATCGCGAAGCGCCCGTCGTTAAATAATAAGTATCTGCGGACTGTCACATGACGATATGCAGACCTTCCAGGTTTTTAAAACCTGGAGGGTCTAACTTGCAACGTTTCGAACGGAACAACATGCCCCGTCCGGCTTGGTTCCAAAGGCGTTGAAGCTTTAATGTCACACTCTTGTCACCTACCTGTCATATAACTTTAATTGTGGTGTTGCATAATCGGTTGGAATTTAACAATACAAAAAGGTATTTTGATGATTATCAATTGGCTAGTATCCAAGGCGCAGCAGTTTTTGGCGGCATCGGATACCGAATTCGACGAGCTTAACTTCAGCTTTGACTTTGCATTAAGCCCTGAAATTATGAGTTTGTTGTATGCGCAAAACGACGACTGCATGGATGCGGGAGATGAAGCAATGCAGGAAGCAGATCAAAAGGCTGAAGACGCTAGCCTGACCGTTACAACGCAATTTGCATTAGATGAGCATGAGCTGGCGTTAGCCTGATGTCAGTCCTATTACGACTGTAGGAAAAATAAGTTACCGCATTAGGCGCTTTGAGCGACGCAGCAACCTTTACCGATCATATGCCGCGAGTGCTCCGACGCACTGTCGGCCCTCTACTACAGGCCGTCCCGGCCTTCACCACATCCGTGTGGATTGTACCGCCGCGGTTACTTGACAATTAAGCTGTTATTAACCGTCTTGACGCCTTTAACCGTTCTTGCCAACTCCACCGCTCTGGCTGCGGCGCTGGCTGAATCGACAAATCCGCTTAGCTGTACGACGCCCTTAAAAGTTTCAACGTTGATTTGTAACAGTTTAAGCCTGGAATCCCCCAATATCGAAGTCTTGACCTTGGTCGTCAGGACAGAATCATCCAGGTATTCTCCAGTGCTTTCATAGGTGGAGCTTCCGGCACAACCGGCAATCAACATTGTCAATAAAAAACCTATTATCAACTTGAATTTACTCATGATGCTTAATCCTTATAGTTTAATTAGGCGTAAGTTTAAAAAACGATTATTCCGACATTCAATTTCGATATTCGACGCGTCCATACAGTCTTTAAGCGCAGTGCTTAGCTTCCCTGTCTACACATGCTGAAGATAAATAATACAATAATATCGGGTAGATGTATTCCACACGCTTAATGCTGGCGGCGGTGAGGCTTTGACGGCGCGAAAAGCAATTGAAAGGCCGACCGGTTTTCTTGCTGTTTAAAGTCTTCAAATTTTGACGCGAAGTCTTGGCGGGCAAGACATCTATGAGCATCAAGGTCCTGCACCAATACGCCCATGGCTAAAAAGGTATTGGCATGGGTGTTAAGCGCCATCATTTCTTCGCTGAACAGTTTTAGATTATGCTCTTGAACGGCATAGTCCTGAAAGTCGCCCAATACTTCCTGAAGTCCTTTCAGGTTTTTAATCAGGCATTTTATTTGCTGCTCAGGATAAAGGCTTTGGAAAAACTCCATCAAATAACGCAGTTTTTTACATGACTTTCTTAAGTCATGTAATGCCTCGCTCGGCGATAAGTCGGTAATGGCATTACCCTCTTCCAACACGCGGTTAAAAGTTTTCCATATTCGCCGGTCTGCCAATTCTTTAATGGTCAGTTTGGCATTTTGTTCCAGCGGTTTTTGGTATGAGGGTTCTTTGAGATATTGTTCCCATTCAGCCAGTGTAGTCAGATACCTGGGGGATTGCAGTTTTTTTGCCAGTTCCTTCTGGGCTTTTTGCTGTTTGACGAGTAAAAAATCATATAAGGGATTGAGGTCTTCCCGAATCGAATCGGGCAGGCTGCTTTTATAACGTTCAAAATTCAGCAGATAAACGTCCAAGTCCCGCGTTGGCCCGGTGATCTGCCCCAGCCAGGAAAAAAAGTCGGCATAGTATGCGCCGATGTTAGCGGGCAGGATGCCTTTAATCTGGCTGAGTCCCGCGCGGGTTCTTCTGACCGCGACTCTAAAGTCATGCAAAAATTCGCTATCGGTATCGGCAATCGTACCCTGCTCGTTGGCTTTAACGGCTTTTAGCAGGTGGCTGTAGATGTATTTGCCGGCAATATCGGCGCGCATGTCAGGGTCCAGGTTGATATTCAGCTTTGATGAGTAATCTTTAGGCTTGCGTCCCTGAACCTGCAACGCCGAGAGCAGAACCGGTTTATCGGCGGCTGTTAAGCCCAATGTTGCGGTTAATATTTCAACAATCTGCTCGGCAGCCTTATCGTAGCCTCTGATCGGTTGCAGCAAAACACGGTTATTGAATTCGCCGTACTCTTCGAGCAGCAGCCGCGCTATGGTTTTTTCATCTTTATTAATGATATTTATATGATAAGTCTGATAATTCACTACACAAACCGGCAATAATGCGCGCATTTCCAACAACGGCGCCAGGATGTCGCGCGTTATGCCCGGATCGAATTCTTTGCTGAATACAGGAACTTTCTTAAGCGCTGCGTCGGCAATAGCCGCACCGCTTTTAATCGATCTTAATGTTAAGGATGACGAGGGCTTGGTTTGGTTGAACTCGCAACTGATGTCGTTCGAGTACAAACGCCAATCAAAGCTGTCGTAATAGGTTGTACAGGAAGAATGCCTTGAAGCCGGCTGGGTGTCCAGCTCATGGCCTAATTTGACGATAAAATTTTCAGCCGTTAAATTAACGGGACATTCAAATTGTAAGGACATAGTCATTTAAAGAGTGTGAGTGCGGAATTAATTTGATTAATAAACCCTCAAGCATAACAGTTTAGTATTAACATTTAATGACACGTATCTATGAATCGACCGACAAAATAACGGCTTGTCAACGGCTATTTTGCGCCGAAACCTAAGCATAGCAAAAAAAACGATACTGTAATATTCTTGTCACATTCTATTTTCATAATAGTCCCACTTTAAATTATTTTGAGAGTTTACGATGAAATTATCTTTTAAAACTAAATCGTTAGTGACCGCGATGGGTTTTGGTATCGCGGCATTAACCAGCGGTGTTGCAGGCGCTGTGCAAACTGTTGACGCAGGTGTTCCCGAATATCAAAAAGCCAGCGGCATTTCCGGCAACCTGTCCAGCGTCGGTTCCGATACTTTGGCCAACCTGATGACATTATGGGCTGAAGAATTCAACCGCGCTTATCCTAACGTAAACATTCAAATTCAGGCTGCGGGTTCTTCTACTGCGCCTCCTGCGCTGACTGAAGGCACATCAAACCTGGGTCCTATGAGTCGCGAAATGAAGGATGACGAACTTGAAGCCTTCGAAGATAAATACGGCTACAAGCCAACCGCTATTCCGGTAGCTGTCGATGCGTTGGCGGTTCTGGTTAATAAGGACAACCCGGTCAAGGGCTTAACCATGGAACAAGTTGATGCGATTTTCTCGTCAACCAATAAATGCGGCGGCGAAAAGAGCATCGAAACATGGGGTGACGCAGGCGTTGCCGCTTGGGGAGCAAAAAGCATTCAGTTATACGGACGTAACTCGGTTTCCGGTACTTACGGTTATTTTAAAGAACACGCTTTATGCAAGGGCGACTTCAAAAACAACGTAAACGAGCAACCCGGTTCGGCTTCCGTAGTTCAATCAGTTACTTCATCGGTTAACGGTATCGGTTACTCCGGCATGGGTTATACGACATCGGGCGTTAAGATGGTGCCTTTGGCAAAGAAAGGCAGCACAACTTTTGTTGAAGCAACGCCTGAAAATGCAGTTGCAGGCACTTATCCTTTGACGCGCTACTTGTATATTTATGTCAACAAGAAGCCAAACCAACCGATGGCGCCGTTAGACAATGAATTTATCAAAATGGTCTTATCCAAAACCGGCCAGCAAGTGGTTATAAAAGACGGCTATATCCCTCTGCCTGCGAAAGTTGTCGATAAGGTACTGGCTACATTGAAATAATAAGGATTTAGTATTGCGCAGGGACGCGTAAACAGGGATGTTGGGTTTAATGTGTTGTTATCTTCCCCCTCAGGACATAAAGGCGCATCGGACAAGAAAACGGCTAAGATTTGCTTCGTGAATCTTGGCCGTTTTTTTTGTTTTTTTGTTATATCATAGCTACATTTAATTTCTAGTATCTTCAGCATGTCAGAAATAAATACACCCATCAAACAACCCCCATCCATAAGAATCAGTTCCGGTGAATACCATCAGCGCTGGCGGCTGATTAAAGACGCATTGGCACGCTATGGCGTAGTGGCCGGCGGCCTGGGCGTGATCGTCGCCATCGTGCTGATTTTCTTTTATTTGCTGTATGTGGTTTATCCCCTGTTTATATCGGCTACGGCGGAATCGGTCAGTGACTATGCCGTGCCGGAACAGGCGTTAGGCAACACCTTGCTGCTGGAGATAGAAGAACAAAACGAACTGGCCGCCCGGTTTACCGACAGCGGACAAGTGGTATTTTTTGAGGCGGCTTCCGGCAAGACCGTATTGTCGCAGCCCGTAGCAATACCCGAAGGCGCGCATATCGCCAGCTTTGCCCAGGGCAGCCCTATCAACGAAGGCGCAGTCATTTACGGTTTATCCGATGGCCGGGCTATCATTGCTAAATATCAATACAAAGTCACTTATCCAAACAATGTGCGGGTTATTACGCCATCGCTTAAATATCCGTTAGGCGAACAACCTTTGGTGCTGGACGACTCCGGCGCAGCGTTGGAGAAAATCGCGGTTAAAGTCGGCGAGGACGGCACGACGATAGTCGCAAAAACGGCGGATACCGCACAGGGTCCGGGCAAAGTCCGCTTAATCAACTTTCAAAAAGAACAATCGCTGTTTGCCGACGAGGCCGCCCTAACGCGTACCGATTCAGTTCTGGAACAGTCGGCAGCAGGTATTGCGGATATTCTAATCGACAAAGACGAGGCCAATCTGTACCTGATCAGCAATGACGGACAGTTGGGCTTTTTCGACATTAGCGACAAGAGCAACCCGGCTATCAGGCAGCAACAGAATGTGGTCGATGCCGGACAAAAAATCACCAGCGTGACTTTTTTAAACGGCGACCTTTCGCTGATGATAGGCGACTCCAGCGGCCTGGTTTCACAGTGGAGCATGGTTAAAGACAAGTTAAACCGTCCCGCCATGCAAAAAACCCGGTCGTTTAAAGTATCCGATAAAGCGGTCGTTGCGATCAATGCCGAGCAGCGCCGCAAAGGCTTTATGACCACCGATGCCGACGGGATCGTAGGCATTTATCACTCAACCGCTGAACGGGAAATGATTAAAGAGCGGGTAAGCGACGCCTTGCCAACGGCAGCGGTTTTGTCGCCGAGAGCGAATGCCTTGCTGGTGCAGTCGGCGGACGGCAAAATGCATTTCTGGCATATCGATAATGAGCATCCCGAGGTTTCCATCAAATCGCTTTGGCAGAAAGTCTGGTATGAAAGCTATCCAAAGCCCGATTATATTTGGCAGTCTTCTTCGGCAAATAATGATTTTGAGCCTAAATACAGTTTGACGCCGTTGGTTTTCGGCACCCTGAAGGCAGCGTTTTACGCCATGCTGGTGGCCATGCCGCTGGCGCTGATGGGCGCGATTTACACCGCTTATTTTATGGCTCCGCGCATGCGCCAATACGTGAAGCCCTCTATTGAAATCATGGGCGCGTTGCCGACGGTGATTTTGGGGTTTCTTGCCGGTCTTTGGCTGGCGCCGTTTATGGAAGAGCATCTGGCCGGACTGTTTGCGATGCTGATGATTGTTCCTATCGGCGTCATGCTGTTTGCCTTTGCCTGGCAATTCGTACCCAAGGCCATTGCTCATAATCTTTCGGAAGGCTGGGACGCCGCTATATTGATCCCGGTCATTTTACTGAGCGGCTGGTTTGCCTTTAAGGTGAGCGTGCCTTTGGAAGCGTTTTTGTTTCACGGCACCTTGCGCGACTGGTTTAAGGCTGAATTGGGCATAGGCTACGACCAACGCAATGCCCTGGTGGTCGGCGTGGCGATGGGCTTTGCGGTTATCCCGACCATTTTTTCAATTGCCGAGGATGCCATTTTCAGCGTACCGAAACATTTGACCGTGGGTTCTCTGGCGCTGGGAGCGACGCCCTGGCAAACCATGGTCAGGGTTGTGCTGTTAACCGCAAGTCCGGGCATCTTTTCCGCTGTGATGATCGGTTTCGGCCGGGCGGTCGGGGAAACCATGATTGTGTTAATGGCAACGGGCAATACCCCGGTGATGGATTTAAGCGTTTTTCAGGGTTTGCGTACCCTGGCTGCCAATATCGCTGTGGAAATGCCTGAATCGGAAGTAGACAGTACGCATTACCGGGTGTTGTTTTTAGCGGCTCTGGTGTTGTTTATGTTTACCTTTGTTTTTAATACGCTGGCCGAAGTCATTCGTCAGCGCCTACGTGAAAAATATAGCTCATTATGATCAGATTATGGTTTAAAAGCGGTACTCCCTGGGTATGGCTCAACGCGGCGGCGGTCAGTGCCTGCCTTATTATGGTGGTTGGCGTGTTGGGCTTGATTTTAGTACGAGGAGCCGGCCACTTCTGGCCGTCCGAAGTTGTACAGTTCAGCTATCAGGAACCGAACGGTGAAGTTCAGACACTTATCGGTGAACATGTCGATACCAGCATCACCCCGGCCACGATGGCTAAATCGACCGGCTATGCCATGGCCGACGATGAAGATACGTTGGTGCAATACCTGATTAAAGCCGGCAACCGGGATATTACCGGCACCGATTTTCGCTGGATATTGGAACGCAATATCAAACAGTACCAGTCTCCTGCCGAGCTGATGGTGGTGGAACGCCGGGAATGGGGTAATTTTTACGGTCGACTGGTTGCGGTCAAAGAAAACGGCAAGGTTATCGCCGAAGGCAGCCAAGCTTGGCCTGCCGTTCAGACCAGACTGGACAAGGCCTTAAGCCTTTTTAAGGAAATAGCCCGTCTGGAAAAAAAGGAAGTCGGCGCTATCAACTACAGCTTGGAACAATTAAGGCTTGAGCAAAAAAAGCTGCAACTGGAAAATCTCTGGGATACGACCGAAGAACAACGGTTAGCCGCTGAAAAAGCCGAGCTGGAAGTTGAGTATAAAAAGTATCAAGCGCAATTAAATGAGCTGTATCAACAAATAAGGCGGGATAGCTTGGTTGCGCAAACCGAAAGCGGCAGCGAAGTCGAAATTCCCTTGAATAAAGTCGTTAAGGTTTTCCAACCGAACACCATGAACGTGTTCGATAAAATCGTGCATTATGGCGTTAAAGTGGTTGAGTTTTTAACCGATGAGCCGCGTGAAGCCAATACTGAAGGCGGGATTTTTCCGGCTATTTTCGGTACGGTCATGATGGTGCTGATGATGTCGATTATCGTGACTCCGTTTGGCGTTATTGCGGCGGTGTATTTGCGGGAATATGCAAAACAGGGCTTTATCACCCGCTTAATCAGGATTTCAGTTAATAACTTGGCCGGTGTTCCCTCCATTGTTTACGGCGTATTCGGCTTGGGCTTTTTTGTCTATATACTGGGCGGCAACATCGATCAGCTGTTTTTTCCTGAAGCCGCGCCTGCACCGGTCTACGGCACGCCGGGACTGTTGTGGGCTTCAATCACGCTGGCTTTGTTGACCTTGCCGGTGGTCATTGTTTCAACCGAAGAAGGCTTGGCGCGAATCCCCAGATCTATACGCGAAGGCAGTCTGGCGTTGGGCGCAACTAAGCTGGAAACCTTGTGGTTGACGGTATTGCCGATGGCCAGCCCTGCCATGATGACCGGATTGATTCTGGCTGTGGCGCGGGCGGCGGGCGAAGTAGCTCCGTTAATGCTGGTGGGCGTGGTTAAACTGGCGCCCACCTTGCCGCTGGACGGCAACTATCCATTTTTGCATTTAGACAGAAAATTTATGCATTTAGGATTTCATATCTATGATGTCGGCTTTCAAAGCCCCAATGTTGAGGCGGCGAGACCCTTAGTTTATGCAACATCATTATTGTTGGTACTGGTCATTGTTGGGTTGAATTTATCAGCCATTTTAATCAGGAATCATCTGCGAGAAAAATACCGGGCACTGGAAGGTTAAAGAAATGACAGCACAACACACACGTACACATGCCATTGATGTAAGTTCAATTTTACGCAGTCAGAAAGGCACGGGCGAACAAAATGAAACCTGTATCAAAGTAGAAAATTTAAATCTTTTCTACGGAGAGAAACAGGCTTTACATGGCGTTAATATGGAAATGGCCAAGAAAAAGGTAACCGCTTATATCGGCCCCAGCGGCTGCGGCAAATCGACACTCCTGCGCTGCATTAACCGGATGAACGACCTGGTTGATAACGTGACTATCGAAGGCAAGATACTGCTGGATAATGACAATATTTACGATAAGACCGTCAATGTCGCCGCTTTACGCAGACGCGTCGGCATGGTGTTTCAAAAACCTAATCCTTTCCCCAAGTCTATCTTCGAGAACGTCACTTACGGTCTTAGGATTCAAGGCATCAACGACAAACGGATCCTGGAGGAAACGGTTGAAAACTCATTACGCGGCGCAGCGCTGTGGGATGAAGTGAAAGACCGCTTGAATGATAACGCCTTAGGCTTGTCGGGCGGGCAGCAGCAGCGTCTGGTCATTGCCAGGGCGATTGCGATAGAGCCTGAAGTGTTGTTGCTTGATGAACCGGCTTCCGCACTGGATCCTATTTCAACCTTAAAAATTGAAGAACTGATCAATGAGCTGAAAGAAAAATATACCATCGTTATAGTAACGCACAACATGCAGCAGGCCGCTCGAGTTTCCGACTACACGGCATTTATGTTTATGGGTGAATTGATCGAGATGGGTACGACCAGCGAGTTATTTACCAATCCTCGAAAAAAACAAACCGAAGACTACATCACCGGTCGATACGGCTAATTGGAGCAAGCAATGGACAACACAAAAATAGGGCAACATATATCAGGCCAGTTCAATAAAGAATTGGAGGATGTGCGTAATAAAGTTTTAACCATGGGCGGGCTTGTTGAACAACAGATCGAGCTGGCGGTAACGGCTTTTTCGACCGGTGACGTGGAAATGGCCGAACTGGTCATCAAGCAGGATAATCAGGTCGACGCGTTGGAAATGGCTATCGATCAGGAATGCATGCAGATTTTTGCGCTACGGCAGCCTGCGGCATTCGATTTAAGATTGTTAATTACCGTAATCAAGGTTATCAATGAGCTTGAGCGGGTCGGCGACTTGGCCGAACGCATCGCCGAGATGGCCATACAATTGTCGAGTGCCGACAATAAACACGACCACTATTATGAATTGGAACACATGGCGGAATTAGTTCAAGAGATGCTGCATGGCGCTCTGGACGTATTTGCCCGCATGAATGTAGAGGACGTAACCACGATTACCGGCTTGGATGAAAATGTCGATCGCGAATACGCCAGTATTATCCGGCAGCTGATTACCCGGATGATGGAAGACCCGAGAAATATTACCCGGATGCTCGATGTACTGTGGATTGCCCGCTCGCTGGAAAGAATCGGCGATCATGCCTGTAATGTTTGCGAGCATTTGATTTACATGGTCAAAGGCGAAGACGTGCGGCATTTGACCCAGGAAGAATTGGAAAAGAAGATGAAGGGATAAAGAAGGATTTCAGCCAGTTCGAGCGGTGGCGAGAACTGGCGTTTCCGGCAACTGTTCTACTTCGATTACAACCCCAACTGAAAACTGAAAACCTCAATAATTTCATTTTTAACATCGTCATCTTTTATCCCACCAATTTTCTTAATTAAACGCTTTTTATCAATAGTGCGTATTTGATAACAAAGAAGACTTCATTGGGATAAATCTTTCTGCCTTGTTTATAAGAGGTAATCGGCAATATATTTATAACAGGCAAAATCGCGTTGATGTCATCGTCACTAATGACTAAAACAGGGCGAGTTTTACCTTGCTCAGAACCACTGCTTGGATCAAGATTGACCAAATAAATGCTCCAACGATAATTCATTTACCAACCTTCGCTATCGACATTGGCAAAATCATCGCTGATTATTTGCATATCATTCAAAAAAAGCGGGTCATGTCGGCTGTCTCTTAACTGTTCTATTTTGTTAGCTTTATCATTTTCGGGTAATTCCTTACACAATAAAATCACCTCCATCAATTGGTTTTCCTGAATGGTATCGGGAACTTCTATCACTATTTTATGATTCTTAGGCACTCGCTTAATTTGTCTTAGCGCTATCATCTTATTTCCTTCAATAATTTTTCGTCAGTCGTCAACTCATATAAAATCAGCATAGGTACTGGCATTAGGCTCCTGATTATAAGATGGAGGCGAATCATTTCCACGCTTACTCCCAATTAATAGAACCTTATGTATGCATTTGTAAACGGTACAAAATCATGCCAATGCACTGCATTTAATTTTGACAAGACTCACTTTAAGCTTTGAATTTATCAACCAAGCCGGTCATTCTCTCGATTTTTTGCCTGACTGTCGCGGTAAATACCGCCTCACCTGCAACCAGTTTGATGGTTTTCTTGGCTCGGGTAATTGCGGTGTACAACAGCTCTTTGGTTAGTACGGGGTTGATTGCTTCGGGCAGGACGATTAACACTTCCTCGAATTCCGATCCCTGGCTTTTATGGATGGTCATCGCAAAAACGGTTTCGCAGTGCGGCACGCGCGCGGGCAGGTATTTTTTGACGCTGCCGTCGGCGCGTTGGAAAAACACCATCAGTTTCCCAGCGGAAAAACTGTCCGGCATGCAAATACCAATATCGCCGTTATAAAGATGCAGCGCCGGGTTGTTTTGCGTGACCATGACCGGCCGCCCCGGATACCACAAACCGGACAAATCGATGCGCTTTTGCTCGGCCAGTTTTTGTTCAACCCGATCATTGATGTCGGCAACGCTGTTTTTTCCCTGCCGGTTGGAACACAACACCTGAAAGCGGCTGAACGCCTGGAAAATCCGCTCAAATTCGGCGTCGGCTTTAATCAGCTGTAAATAATCCGCTTGCTGTGCGGCGACATAATCGATTAAATTTTCATCGAGACATTGCACTGCATCGTCTCCACCGTCGCTTAAAATCTGCCAGGCCAGCTCATCCTGCTGAAAATTGACCGCCTCGGCCAGTGCTTTTATAGCGCCGCCGAAACGGTGCGATTTCTTTAAGGTGTAGACGTTGTTTTGCAGGGTCTCGGCCATCGCTAAATCGGCTAGCACCGCGCCGGACTCCACCGAAGCCAGCTGATCCTTGTCACCCAGCAAGATCAACCGGGCGCCGGGTTTTAACGCGTCAAGCAGCTTGCTCATCAATGCCAAATCGACCATGGATGCTTCGTCAACCACGACCAGATCATACACCAGCGGCTTGTCTGCGTGATGCCGAAAATACGGGGAAGGCGGCATCGCACCCAGCAGGCGATGCAGGGTGGTTACTGTTTCCGGAATGCGATTTTTTACCGCCTCCGAACACGGCAGCTTCGCCTTGCTCTTACCTATCGATTCCTGAAGACGCATGGCGGCCTTTCCGGTCGGCGCAGCCAAGGCGATATGCAGCGGTTGTTCGGCCAATTCCTGCAACAACGCCAGGATTTTAACGACGGTAAATGTTTTTCCGGTTCCCGGTCCGCCGGTGATAATGCTGAACGACTGTTTGGCCGCCATTTTTGCCGATTCGCGCTGGTCGTCGGTTTCATCAGTCATATCGAAATAGCAATCCAGCAGGGCGTCGAGTTTTTCAATCGGATGCTCGGCTTGAGTCATTGCCTTGATCTGCATCGCCAGCCGGTTTTCATAATTCCAGTACCGGTGCAAATACAGACGATCCTGTTCGATAACCAGCGGTAAGGGATCGGCTTGGCTTTCGGGGGTCGGCTCTACCAACCCGGAAGCAAGTAGCAACGCCCTCGCTTTATCGTCTATTTGTATGCAGCTGTGGCCTTGGTTTTGCTCGTAAGATGCCGTCATCACGATAGTTTCGAAGGCCTGTTTTTGCAAGGGATCGAAACCGGTGCGCTGGCTAAGGAATCGGGCAAAGGCGACATCCAGACGGCTGAATGATCTTGGTTCGGTTTGTACCTCCAAATCCTCCATCACTGAGTCCCCCCAAACAACGACGCCAACGCTTCAACCCGTTCCAAGTCGGGCCGGTCCTGATAAACGCCGCTCATAGGCTGGTCCGGTTGCATGCCGCGCACGAACAAATAACGCACGCCACCAAAATGGGTTTCATAGTCGTAATCCGGCAAGCGCATTTGCAAATAACGATGCAACACGACGGTGTAAATCCAGTATTGCAGGCCGTAGTTATGTTCGCGCATCGCATGGGTTAAGCTGTCGGGGCTGTAATCTTGCAGGCCGTTGGTTTTATAATCCATCACATAATAACGGTTCGTTCCGGAATCCGAAATCGCGCAAATGAGATCGATAAACCCGGTCAGATAACCGCACATCTGCTTGGAGGTCAATGGCTGGAAAGCCGGTGTGTCGCGCAAAATATGATTGATCTGCGCGGCATCCATCGTTTGCATGGATAAATAAAACGGCATTTCCTTTAGGCACTGACTTTCCGCCAGATTCATCAGGCAAAAATCGACATTGGTCCCGGACAGCGGCGTTGCGACCACGGCTTGCAACAGCTCATTCAGCAGTTCCGGCCGTTCGAGTTTTAAGCCATAGCGTTGACACGCCTTGTCCCGCTGAGCGGCAATATCCTTGCGCCTGGCCAAGTCGATGAACGCATGTTTTTCCAACAGCTCATGCACGACATTACCGGTATGCGCGCCTCTGGGCAATTCAAGCGCTAGGCTGCCGGGCTCGGGCTTGGCAACAAGCGTTTGCTCTCCCGCCTTGTCTTCCGGCAGCTCCGGCGCATCGTGCCGGCTTAATGCCGACAAGGCCGTATAGCTGCTCATTTGCCAGCTGGTATATAGCGATCTTTTACGCTTTTTTGCCTGCATTTGGGTGTGTGTAACCGTTTTTTGATAGCGGCCGTTTAACGCTAAAGGCACGTCCAGCAAGCGGTAAGCAAATGCCTGCCCGGCTTGATCCTGAAAGGCTTGCAGTTTTGCCTGTTGCTTGGAAAAATCGGCCGCCGCAAATTCAAGCAACCAAGCCATCGACGAATCATTCGCCGTATCCTGAGATCGCACATCGGCCCAGGCAATATAACAGCGGTATTTGGCGCGGGTGACCGCCACGTAAAACACACGCAAATCCTCGGCCAGCTCTTCGTTTAAGGCCATTTCGCGGTGTCGTTCGAAATCGCCGGAACCCAAATCGACTATGGTCCGGCCGTTTTCATGACATCTAATCAACAACCGTTCGCTGTTTAAACGGTCGCTGCGCTGCCAAAGATAAGGGCAAAATACGATTGAATATTCCAGTCCCTTGGAGCGGTGCATGGTAACGATTTTGACCGCATCGTCGTCGCTTTCAAGGCGCAACTGCTGGTCTTCCGCGCTGCTCGCCTTGGTGATCGCGCTGCGCAGCCAGTCCAGGGTTTTATTGATGCCCAGATGTTCATCGACAGCGGCCTGTTGTACCAGCTCGATCAGATGATGCAGGTTGGTGAGTTGTCTTTCCGCCATCAGTGTTTTCGATACACCGGCCCTGATTTTTTCCTGAGTCAGCAAATGCAGCATCATCGCCATCAAACCGGTTTGCTGCCAGTCCTGAAAATAGCCGAGAAACCGTGACATCCAGGCGTCCAGCTCAATCTCGTTATTGATCAGCCGATGCAGCGTTTGCCCATCCAGATCGAACCAGTCCAGCGTCAAAGCCTGCTTGAGCAGCCTGCTATCGCCGGGATGAGCCACGGCCTGCAACAGAGTGTATAAGTCGATCGCTTCTTGTGAAGCAAAAACCGATTCCGTACTGTTTAACACGGAAGGTACACCTGCCAGACGTAGTGCCGCCTGGTACTCTCTGGCTTGGGCATTTTTTCTAACTAGAATGGCAATGTCTTTAGGCTGCAAGGCCCGGTTCGCAGGTTGCAAGGTGTAATCGCCAGTCAACAACTCTACGACTTCATTAACAACAGCGATCATGATTGCTTCCGCTGCATCCTTACGGTCAGGTCTCCAATATCCCGTTTTGCTGTCGCTTTCCGGCAACTGCCACAACACCATCGGAGCCGCCGCCTGTCCTGCATGATGCAGCTCGCCGTTCTCCGTCGACAGGCCGGGCTTAACGTCGATAAACTCCAGGTCGTCCAGAAAAAACGCCCGATCCCGCTGGAACAAGGCGTTCACGGCTTCGACCAACTGCGGATGCGAGCGCCAATTATGGCCCAAAGTGAATTGGTGTTCGGCGTGTTTTTGCGCGTCCAGATACGAGTAAATATCCGCACCGCGAAACTTGTAAATCGCCTGCTTGGGATCGCCGATTAAATATAAATACTGACTGGGGGCGGCAAATAGTGAAGAAAAAATATGCCATTGGCTGTCATCGGTATCCTGAAATTCATCAATCAAGGCCACTTCAAAACGTTGTTGCAATTCAGCCGTCAACAATGCGCCTTTTTCGCTATGCAGTGCCTCCGACAAGCGGCTGATTAGATCATCGAACGACAGCACATTAAGCAGTTGTAAGCGTTTATCCAACTCCTCGCGCAAGCTGTCCAGCAGGGTTTTGCGCAATACCAAAGCTATCTGTTTGAATGCCGCGGCCAGCGCATCGAAAGCTGAGGTATCGATGGCTAATTCGGCTAGATAGTCGGCTTTACGCTGCTCGCCGGATTGAGTTTTATTGGTCCTGAATTTGTTGCCATGCAGAGCTTCCATCAAACCGTTTCCGGTCAATAAGGCAAATGCTTCAGCGTCGGGGATATGTGTAGTCGTACCGTGCAGCCATGCACTTAGCGAGTCATGGTGATAGTCAAAAGTATCGGTATAACCGGTCTTGAATTTTTCGTCGGCGAAGCAGTTGCGTAAAGCATTTGCGCAATTATCCAGTTGATCTTTGGCCAAACCCGCCAGTCGTTGTAATTCTTTTAATGCGGCATCCAGACTCTCGCAATCTGGATAAACTGTAGTTTCCAAGCCGTTCCCGGGAAACGCGGCAACGCTGGCAAGCAACGCATCCGGGGTTTTAAAGTCCGCCGTTAATACCTCAACATCCCAGGCCGAACGCCGGTAAATCTGCTTACGCCAGAAATCATCCGCGCAGGCCTGTTTAATCGCCGCCAAATCGCCGGTTAATTCGGCATCGAATAGTTGCCCGCTTTCCAGCGCATGTTCCCTTAAGACTCGCTGACAGAAGCCGTGGATGGTGAATATTCCTGCCTGATCTATATCCAGCAATGCCGCAATCAAACGCTGTTTGATCAGTTCTTGCGCTATATCCAGACTATTCAGCCAATTGGTAATATTGCGGTCGATGTTTTCAGTATGTCCGTCTAAAGCCCGCCTCGCCTCAGCCAGCCTGGCGCGCACTCGATCTTTAAGCTCTTCGGTTGCCGCCTTGGTAAAAGTGACCACCAATAACTTATCGATTGACACATCCTGCTCGACCACAAAACGCAGCGCCAACATCGCTATGGCGTAAGTCTTCCCCGTACCGGCACTGGCTTCGATCAGGTTTACGCCTTTTAGTAACCCGGTTTTTACCGGATCGAAATTATTAATTTTCATGCGTAAACACTCCAGGCCTTTAGGAGTTGCTATTTAAATCCCGTCAGTCATTAGTGCCTGACCGAAAAAGCCACAAGCCACGACATAAAAGGGATGCAGCGATTTAATGAGCCCGAAGATTTTTTGCATCATTCATCGTTTTGCTTCAGGAGCGAGGTGCAACGGCACTTACGAGCCTACCGCTATCGAAGATTCAGCAATTCATTCGATTTCTTATAAATCTTCGTTTCAGTAATTTGTCTGAACAACCCGATATACATGCTGTCCGGAGTTTTCGGTCAGGCACTATATAGAATCTGGCTGACTGTAAAGTGGTATTTTCAACAGTAACAACCCTATCAGCGGAGTTGAAAAGCTACCTTTTGATTCTTTTTTGCTACCTTCATCGAGCCCATTTAACAATCAAGCACCTACAATGTTTCCCACAATTCCTGTGGATAACTCTGTGTACAAGCTATAAATAACGCTACTCAGTTACAATAAAATCTATCTCTAAGTTAAATTGTAGCATTTTTATACAAAACTTAATATATTAATAATCAATAAGTTATATCTACATGCTTTGAATAGGTTACGTCTGCCTAAGTGAATGTCTGCATTGATACCCAGACACTCAATCTGTGTATAAGCAAGGTTGTTAAACTCAACGCTTAAGATAAACCACAGGCAAAAAAAAACCCAAGCGATGAAGCTTGGGTTTTGATTTAAGAGC
>DAINRH010000064.1:0-16150 GCA_036741905.1 Methylobacter sp.
TATCCAAGCGCGTGTTGTTTCAATGCCATCAACAAATGTATTTGATCGTCAAGACCAGGCTTATAAAGACAGCGTATTAACACCCGGTGTAAAACGTGTTGCGATTGAAGCAGGCATTACTGATTTCTGGCGTAAATATGTTGGTTTAGAAGGCGCTGTTGTCGGTATTGATACTTTCGGTGAATCTGCACCTGGCGGCGTGTTAATGAAACACTTCGGCTTTACTGTTGAAAACGTTGTTAAAAACGTAGAAGCGGTACTTTAATTTTAAAGGCCATATTTGCGTTGTTGCTTATTGAGAAGACTTAAAAACTGGCAGTATTGATTGAGTGTCTGTTTAACTCATTATTCAGTATTGATGGATCAATAACGCAACAATGCGTATGGCTACTCTAAAACAACGCATAGAGGGGGATTCACACGTGAAAATGAATAATTTAACGAATGGTTTGGTTGCTACGCTGTTATTAGCCAGTCCCATAGTAGGGGCGGAAACAGAATATCCGGCAGCAGACTTTAAGCCAAAAGTAATTTATCAAGATGTTGACAGCAGCAAGTCTGCGGCGGCACCGACTAAACAAGCCAAATCTGTAGAGTCGACAGAGGCCGATTCAAAATACCCAGCGGCAGATTTTGAGCCAAAGGTTCTATACAAGGATGCCGATTATAAGCCTAGCAAATTTACTGCAACATCATCGACATCAGAACGGGCTACGACAATTGAAGCAGTGCCAAGCGAAGCGGTAAAAGCCGAAGAGTCAATGATGACTTACTTGCTTGGGTTAGTTGCTTTTGCCGTGGCTGGGTATTTGTTCTTTACTAAACGCGAAACAAAAGTCAAAACAAGCGAATCAAGATCATATACAGGTCATGCCAGTGGACTTTCCGGTGTTGCTCGATACCTGAGAAAACATAATATGGGAGCTGTAACCGGTGTTGCCAGATATTTAGAAAGCCAAGTCATATCTGAAAAAAGCTCAGCGGTAACAAGTAGCGTTGAAAAGTACCTTGAAAAACAAGCTAAATCTGCAAAAGAAAAATCAGTACAAGCCGGGACCGGAGTTGAAAAATACATGCGCGACCGGGGGTGATAAGTGGATCAAAACTATTTGATCAATTTAGTCGCCGGACTGTTTGGGTCTAAAAAGGAGCTTGAAACTAGAACCAGTCTTCCCCGTGCATATCTGGCTGAGTCAAACGGACTGACCGGCGTTGCTAGGTATTTGAAAAGCCAGGAAGTTCTGCCGGTACTAAGCGGCGTTTCTAGGTATCTGAAAAACATGGAAGAGATGTCGGCAGCCAATGAGGTTGCTGACCTCTTGGAGCATCAGGAAGAAGTATCAACAGCCCATGAGGTTGTTGATCACTTTGAAAATCAAGAAGAAGCGTTATTAGCGGACGTTTGTCAAGAGATTGAAAGCCGGCAAGAAACAGTATCCAGTGTTGCCAAGTACTTGGAGAAACTGGATCAGTTTCCCGTAAGCAGCGTAGCAAAATATATGGCAAGACAGGCTATATCTGTAAAAAAAGCGCCGAAAATAAGCGGCGTTGCGAAGTACATGACAAAGCATGCTGACGCAAAAAAAGCATCTGTAGCAAGTAGCGTTGCGAAATATGTCGAAAAACAAGCGAAGTCGCCTGTTATTAGCAGTGTCTCTAAGTATTTAATAAAGCAGTCTATATCTGCCAGAAATACAGCAGCGGCAACGAGGGTCGGTAAATATATTGAAGACGAGTCTATCGCCATGAGAAAAGCTGCTGCCGCAGCTATAGTTGCCAGGTATTTGGACGAGCAGCGCCTACTTGCTAAAGAGCAAGAAAAAGAAAAAGAAATAGAACGGCAGTTGGCGAGAGAAAAAGAGATGCAAAAGGCACAGGAAAGAGCTTCCGCAGCGGCGGCGGCGACCGGAGTGGCCAGGTATTTGGAAGAGCAGGCAATTTTGGCGAAAGAAAAACCGCCTATAAGCGGTGTTGCCAAGTATGTGGCAAAACAAATTGTATCCAGAAAAGAGATACCTGTTTTAAGTGGCGTTGGAAAGTACATAGCAAGGCAAGCAATTAAAGAAAAAGAAGCTCCGATTGTAAGTGGAGTTGCTAGATATGTAGAAAGAGAGGCGGTGGCTGCAAAGACAATGCCTAGAGTCAGTGGGGTGACCAAATATATGGAAAAAAGAGCTGTAGCTCCAGTGGCAAGTGGTGTTTCTAAGTATATGATACGGCAAAATATTTTTGCAAAAGCAATCTCAGAAAAAGCGTAATTTCTCCAAGAGGCGATAGTAAAGAGTAGTGAATCGAAGAACCTCTATGCGAGATAGTTGCTCATCGTTGCAATCATGTAAGTAATCAGGGAGCTTGTACAAGCAACGTTTAACTAATTCGGCTTGTATATATAGTGCATGGAAAGATTTAATAAGCATTACATAGTAAATCTACTGATAGGTATGTTGGTTATCGGCGGAGCCGCTTGATTTGACTAGGATATGTAGAATCAATTGTAGATGCTAGCTTAAATTTATGCCCAAAACGGATAAATTAAATTTGGGGTTCTGCGAAAAATGATTCATTAAAAGTAATCGCTTTTAGTTCATATTGGCGGTCGTTTGTTGGAGTCTTTTGACGAATAATTACTGCTACTTACGAATACAATCCTATCTTTATAATTATATTGGATGTCATACGCGTATATTCTGAGTGTATTTAGAATATTATGCGTGTATGTCTTGATTTTTTAAATTTTAAAATAAAAAGGAGCCTCTAATGGCAAAGACTTTACTTGAACAACTGAGAGAAATGACCGTAGTGGTTGCTGATACGGGTGATATCCAGGCTATTGAAACTTTCAAACCTCGAGATGCGACGACTAATCCTTCGTTGATTACTGCTGCTGCTCAAATGCCTCAATATCAAGGAATCGTTGATGACACTCTAAAAGGTGCCAGAGAAACCTTAGGTAAAGATGCATCCTCAGCACAAGTGGCTACGCTTGCTTTTGAACGTTTGGCTGTTTCTTTCGGACGGAAGATTCTTGAAGTTATTCCAGGGCGAGTTTCCACTGAAGTAGATGCTCGTCTTTCATTTGACACCGATGCCAGCGTCCGTGTAGGTCGTGAACTGATTGCCATGTACGAAGCGCAAGGCGTTTCGCGTGAACGTATTTTGATCAAAATTGCTGCAACTTGGGAAGGCATACAAGCTGCCGCTATTCTCGAAAAAGAAGGTATCCACACAAACCTGACTTTGTTATTTGGTCTACATCAGGCTATCGCTTGCGCTGAGAACGGAATTACCCTGATTTCACCTTTCGTTGGACGCATTCTGGATTGGTATAAAAAAGATACGGGCCGTGATTCTTATGCTCCAGCTGAAGATCCGGGTGTACTGTCAGTTACAGAAGTCTACAACTACTATAAAAAATTCGGCTATAAAACCGAAGTTATGGGCGCCAGCTTCCGTAACGTAGGCGAGATAGTTGAATTGGCGGGCTGTGATTTATTGACTATTGCGCCATCCTTGTTAGCTGAGCTTCAGTCAACTGAAGGTACGCTGGAACGCAAGCTGGATCCAGAAAATGCAGCCAATGCGGCAATTGAAAAAATAACTATTGATAAGGCGACCTTTGATCGTATGCATGCTGAAAACCGCATGGCTTCTGAAAAGCTCGCGGAAGGTATCGATGGCTTTACCAAAGCGTTAGAGTCGTTAGAAGGAATTCTCGCGGCACGACTGGCGACTTTGGAAGGCTAATAAGTTTTAATCCACCCGGCGATCTTCCCTATTTATAAGCCGGGTGGCTGTTGATGTCATCTATAAAATAGCTCGTAGCGACAAGTTCTAGGCTACTAAAAGGCTATGTCATTATTGCCGATCGAGTGTGGGCTTCGCCTGCGCTTCCATGATGTTACACATTGTGCGTAACAGATAAGGTGGTACGCTTACAGCGGATATTTCTCTGCGGGAACAGATATTCAGACAATGATCGACACTGCGTAAGAACCTCATTACGTAACAGCTGCAATATTAACTAAATTTGAAAAATGCGGTAACTCAGTTAAATTATAGTCTCTTAGATTCAACTTTGCGTTCGTGGTGTGTTATGCGGAGGCTTCTCTGCAGGGAGTCAAAATACTGAGCACGTTAATTTATGATTTTATCAGTATTGCAATTATCATTGGCAATGTGTTTGTTTAGTCGGGCGGAGTTTGTAATAGTATCATTTCCAGAATTTAAATGAGGCCTATTAGCTTAAATAAGATTAAGAGGTTTGAATGTCGGTGTTTATTGCGAAAATAATATCTGCTAATATTCTGGTCGAACCGGTCTTAATTTGACTATCTGGTAACTCAAGGTGTTATGTTTCGTAGAACCACCTCAATGCGAAATCTAACTAAACAATAAGTGAGGTGAATTTTGGAAATATATTATGAACAATCTTACAGCGCTTTCAATAAGTATTGCCGGTTTGGCTGGTGTAGCAACATTTTTGGCAGTGGGGCCTCTTAGTGGGATCTTTTTTATATGGGCGGCAACCATTGCATGGGCCGCTTACTTCTTTCTGGGAGCCACTCAGGAAGCATTAAAAAATACCATCGTCTGTGGAATTTTCGGCGTATTTATGGCTTGGTTGGCGGCTATTCAAATCACAACAATTCCATCGACAGCAATTCTCGGCTTCCCGTTTTGGGCCTCTGTGACAGTAACTTGCTCAGTCGTCGTTATGTGTCTTGCTGCGAATATTCCAGCTCTTGCGACTATACCTGCCAGCGTACTTGGCTATTCATCTACGTTTGCATATTTGCTACAAACTCCCGGCAAATTGACTAAAGATATTCTGTTGAGTGTGTCTTTGGATAATCCTTTAATTGTAATATCTATCTCAATTGTAGTTGGTACTTACTTTGGTCTATGGTCGGGACAGTTGAGCGCAAAATTAACCAAATAATTTAACGGATGGCTGTGAGTATAAGCCGAGTGATAAGCTGTTTCTAATAGTATTTTGCCTTTCTGGTCGTCTTTCATCGTTGTATTTAATCGTGGTTATTTTTTACGATACAAGGCGGCCAGTCTTTCTAAAAAGGGTGGATCAGACATCTGCCACAATTGAGCTGAAAAAATATCCATCAGCAAAGTGATTTTTTGAGAGCGCTTTAAATTTTCATATGCCGGAAAGTTAAAGCGTCCATAGAATCGGTTCTTTCTTCACGACCTTTTGGGTTTTGTTTGTCCGTCAATGCCTATATTATTTTGGGCGCTGGCTGGCTTTATCAAAAATACTTCGCGCGTATTTCTTTATTTTCTTTTCGTACAAATTTATCGATAAGAATGTCTATCTATACAGGGCATTGGTTCAACATCAGCAAATATTTCATTCCATTCGAGAACAAGATTTATCTAAGCTCGGTTAGGCGCTGCTTAATATAGGTTGCAATAGATTCTTTCAGAGTGTTTTTGTTTAGCGCTTGCTGGTAGGCTTCGCGAGTAAGCTTTGGATTGCCGAGTTTTTCTTGTGATAGGGCTAGACCCAGCCAGTTTTCGGCTTTATCCGGATTGACATTTACCAGTTTTTGATAAACTTTAGCTGCCTTATCAAAGGATTGTAGTTGCTGATAGGTTGCAGCCAATAAAGATAAATAGGTTTCATTAGAGCTGTTTACTAAGCCAATACGCTGTAGCGTTTCAAGCGCACCGGAGGGTTTTTTTTGTTGCAGATAAAGCTGCGCGCGGGTGTTGATAAATTGTAGATTATCAGGAAATAAAACTAAGCTTTGATCAAGAAACTCGGCTGTTTTGTCAACTTGGCCTTGATGGTGTAATGTTTTAGCCAATAATAGCCGAGCTTTGAGATGTCGCGGATCAAGCTTAAGGGCTTGTTCCAATTTGTAGGTTACCGAAAAATCTTCAGAATTATTTTCTGCCTGATGATAGAGTAAATCCGCTTGTTGCTTAGCGCTTGTTGATTCGATTAAAGCCGGTTTAGATGTAATGGGCGTTTTTTTAATGACTGGTTCGGCGACAATCTCAGGTGCGGTTTGAGTAGCTGGAACCGTTTGAACGGGTGGTTTTTGTTGAATCGTGGGTGCTGGTAAGACGGTTGGTGCGGGTTGAGCCACTGAGACTAGCTGAAGTGTTGTATTTTTCGATGGTTGAAGCTCGATTTTGGGCATAGGGTCGGTAACGGCGTTTGGCGCCGCCAATACCGTTTCATAAGGTGCAATAGGAACCGGATCTTTTTTAATGTTATCGGCAATAATTACAGGAGGCGTTTTTGTCAGCGTTTTAATGTATTGATATGCTGAATAAGTTCCTCCCGTAACAATAATTGTCAATAGGCTCCAGATCAGGAACGATTTTTTTGACGGTAAAGGTTGCGTAACCTGAACATTGCGTTGCAGTGTTGGTGGTGTATTGTTTGAAGTATTGCGACTTTCCAGGTCGCGCAGCATTTGGTTGATCAGGCTCATAATATAGATGCCATGTGTAGCCATAGGTAGCTTGCAATCGCCAGTAACAATAGCAGTAAGTAACGCTTACGGAAGCCAAAAAGTTTAAATTGTGTGTGGGTGTCTTCGGTGTCCAGAGCGGCTAGATAAACCTGTTTTATGCCTATTGATGAAAGGCCTTTGCCATAAGCTGACAACATCGCTTTATTGGCCAAAATATTAATCAGTCTGGGTACGCCCCGGCTATAGTGGTGCATGGCTTTGATAGCAAGCCCGGAAAAAATACTTAGGTTGCCCATGCCGGCAATACGCAACCGATGGCTAATATAATCGGCAACGTTTTGCGGCGTGAGGGGCTTAAGTGCGTAACTAAAGGTGATGCGCTGCCTGAGCTGTCGGATGGCTTTGTTGCGCAGTTGTGCATCAAGCTCAGGTTGACCGAATAACACGATTTGCAACAGTTTTTGTTTTTCGGTTTCCAGATTAGTGACAAGCCGTAAGGCTTCTAATGTCTCAATCGACATGGACTGGGCTTCATCGATAATCAGTACCGGTTTTTTACCGTTAACGGCGCTATTGATTAAAAAGTCATTAATGAGTTTCATCAGTCCGTTTTGCCCGATATGACGGGAGTACTCAATCCCCATTTCATCGGCAACTGCCATCAGCAAACCTACCGGCGGTAAGTGTGGGTTGGGAATATATGCCGTCTCGAAAGGTTCGGGTAATTCATTGAGCAATTTGCGGCAGAGCATGGTTTTACCGGTACCGACATCGCCGGTAATTTTGATAAAGCCTTCGCCGTTATGTAAAGCAATCAGTAACACATTGAGCGCTTCTAAATGAGAGGGGAGCTCACAAAAGAACTGAGTGTCGGGTGTTAAGCCAAATGGCTGACTATTGAGGCCAAAGTGTGTTTTATACATAAATAACGTTGAAAATATTTTTTATGAAGATATTGCCACTATGGTGGCTGTGTAGTCGCGGTAGAAAAATAAGGCGTTTTAGCGAAGCTTCCTCGGAAGTTTCTTTACGCTGCACTACCTCCGGCATTCCCCGTAGCGGTGTGGGGAGAGCGATTTTTGCGAGGAGCACAACATCTATCCATGCAGTCGGCTCACATCTCATATTTAATGTTCATACAAGTAATGCAGAGTAATGCAGAGTAATGCATCAGTCCATGCCGCCCGATTTATATAATCTATTTCCAACGCGGTTGTGAATCAAGTTTCTCAAAGCGCTGTTTACTGGAGTTTATGTCTTTTTGCCAGTCCGCATCGCTGCCGATAAAAGACGCTTTAAGCAATATAATCAGTTCCGATTTTTGAGTTGTGCCGGTGTTGACTCTAAATAAGTTGCCGATATACGGAATTGCCGCTAAACCGGTGGCGCCTTGTTTCTTTTCATTGTCATTCTCCTGCATCAGACCGCCCAGCACAATAATCTGGCCGTTTTTAGCCTTGACTATGCTGTCCGATTCCCTGACCGTGGTGAGCGCCAGCGGTAAAGTTATGTTAAGGCCGAAATCCTTAGTGTCTTTTATAACGTGGCTAATGGACGGGTGGATATGCAGGGTAATGTCCTCATTGTCATCTATCTGTGGAGTAACATCCAGCGATATGCCGGAAAAGAACACATCTATAAGCACAGTAGGTGCGGTGGGGGCAACGCCTGTAGCGCCGGCCGTTCCGCCACTGAAGCCGGTAGCGAAATATTCATCCTGGCCGACTTTAATGATTGCGGATTGATTATTTAACGTCGAAATTCTCGGGCTGGATAACACGTTGGTTTTACCTTGAGTTTCCATAAGTTCGACAAAGGCGCGAAAATCACCGGAATGAGCGCCCAAGGTAAAAATAGATGAAAAGGTAGAGCTATTCATGAGGCCGCCTATGCCAGTCAACAATGGCGCTTTGTCGATGCCCTCTCTGACGATGCTCTCCCAGTTAACGCCATCTTGATGATTATCATCAAGCGTAACTTCCAGTATTTTAGCTTCAAGGATGACTTGCCGGTTGATTTGGGTTTGGGTGGCAGACAGGAAGCTTTCGATTTCCCGTAACTGCATGGGCTTTGCTCTGACAATCACGATGCCCGATTGCTGGTTAATATCCACGGTTGCTTGCGGATCGACAGCAATAATGTGGGTTAAAGAGTCTTTCATTTCCTGCCAAAAGTCTGTGGCTGTAATGGTGCGAACAGAGCTGCTGGATGAATTGGAGGTCTGCTGGCTATTGCTTCCCGTTGGACTGCTTCCCTGTGAATTGCCGCCTTGATTGCTGCCTTGGCTGCCGCTGCTTTGCTGGCCGCCGCTTCCCTGTGAGTTGCTTTGACCGGCTTGCCGACCGGATGACACGCTGGTATTAGAGTTACCTATTCGTTTCAAATCCAGGCGGTCTATTTTGAAGGTTTTGGTTTGCAAGGTTGCAGGATAGATGATGTAGCCCATATCGTTTTTTTTGTAATCATAGCCATAGACTTTTTGTACGGCATCGAGGACTTGTGCAATGGTTACATTTTTGAGTTCCAGGGAAATTGTGCCGGTTACTTCGGGGTGTACCAGCATGTTTTCCTCGGTATCTACAACCAGACCCATAAAAAACTCGCGAGCATCGACTTCATTAACGGAAATATTAAGGCGCGTTTGTTCAGGCGTGTTTTGCGAGCCGGTCAGTGTTTGATTGAAATCAGGAACCAAGGCATCGGTAATGGCTGTCGGCGTTTTGGCATTGGCAGGGGCTTGCTGCGCTACATCGGCAAAAGCATTGGTAACATTGGATGACTTGGTCGGTTGAAGCGAGGCGCAAGATACCAGTAGTAATGTCAATGCTATGGCAATGGCTTGGTGGGTGTTATTCATTTTTATAAAATGTATATGGAATTATTGTGTTTTATAGGGACGCTGCACCAGCTGCAAGGTCTTGAGTTCGCCATTTTGGTCGACGACGACCGAGTTTTTGTGAATGCTGATGATCTTGATCGTAATCGGAGCTGCCGGAATATAAGCCGTTTTCGGGCGTTTGGGCGTATTCGTTTGTTGCCGGGTATTGGCGGCTGGGCTGTTCATGGATATTGATTCCTGAAGCTGGGGAATATCCATGCTCTTGGTCGCGGTTGCCAGTAATGGGGCAAATTGTCCCGGAGCTATTGCTAATAGTTTATCGAGCACGCCGGAGTCCATAGCGTTAGGGGCGACATCACTACTATTGGCGTTAGTAGAGCGGGCATTAGTCTTAGCCACAGGTACACTTGCCGGGACTGCCGGTTCGGGATTTAAGTTTGGAGCTTGTTTTATGACAAGGGTCTGGCCTTGTTTGCCGGATATGCCGTTGATGGTCGCTCGTCTGGAATGCGATGAAATCCAGATGGCCGATAAAACCAGTTCAATGTTGCTGCTGCCTGGGGTATTGGTGTCTGCTGCTTCCGGTAGCGGATAGGCCGGTTGAGTCGGATCGCGGAATTCTGCATGGCATGGCATTACTGCAAGGCCGGTGAGCAGCATTGTTATTATCGATTTAAACACCAAGCCAGCTCTCCTTAAAGCTGAGCGTGTAGACTCTGATGGTAGTTTCTGCTGTCGGGTAATCTATAACCTGATAATCAATGCTTTCCCAGATAAAATGCCAAGGCAGCGATTCCAGTGCTTTTAAGTAATTGAGCGTGTCTAAATAACTGCCGGAAAAAGTGATTGACAGTCCGTGTTTGTATATCTTGTTGGGTTGCGATTGTTTGGATTCCGTTAAAGCGGTTGCCGGCAGCGTGTCCAGTTTTATTAGGCTCAATTGGTTATTCCGGTTGAGTATATCGCTTAACGCGATGGCCATTAATTGCGGCGGGACAAGGCTTTTGTCATGCATCATCAGTTCTTGCAGCCGACTATGTTCGGCTTTTAACGCGGTCAGTTTGTTCCGGTTGTTTAGGTTAGGGTCTATGTTCCGGCTGTTTTCGAGTTTGATTAAGGCCAGTTGCTGATCGGTTGCCTGCTGTTTGAGGCTGGTTAGCTTCTGCTGAAGCGCTTGGTGTTTTTTTTGGTTCGGTTGATAAAACAGGTAATCCCAGCCGAACCATATGCCTGCCAATACGGCAAAGACCAGGATGATTTTTTCTCGATTGGTCAGGGCTTCAAATTTTCCTTGAAGATTAGTGAGCATGGTCTTTTTTATCCGGAGCTTCCAGTGACGTACTGAGTTTAAAATCCATTTGATTAGGCATTTCTTCTGATGTTTGCATAATCAGTTTGGCAAAGGCGTGTCCGTTAAATATAGGTTCTTTTTGCAGTTGCTGCAGAAAGTAAGGGATTTTTTCGGGTTTAAAAGTGCTGCCCTCAATGTTGATAATCTGCTCTTGTCCGTTAAGATAGAGTGCTCTAAGCCAGACATCAGGAATCGACTGGTTGGACAGCGCCTGGAAGTAGTTTGAAAAGCCTGGCGATTGATCGGCAATTTTACCGGATAACAATTGCATGGCATGCGTTAATTCATCCAGCGTGTTTTGCCACTGTGCGACGTCTGCGGCAAGCTGTGCGTCGAGGTCCTGTTTGGGGATTTTGGACGCGATGAGATTTAGCCGCGCCTGTTCAACTTCCAGGGTCTGAAGCAGTTGCTGTATCTGAGTCTCGGTGTTTTTAGTACTCCACGTTAAGTACGCGCTAGCGCAGATAAGTACCAGTACTACTGCCGACAGACCGAGCCAATATAAGGTAAGGCCTGATTTCTGCCGTCCTTGATTAAGGATGTCCTGATATAAATTGACTTGTTGTATCATGCGGCTTCTATTGCATAGCGCAATGTTGCGCCGATGACCGGAGCGCAAAGCGATTGGGTCTGGGCGTTCACTAAAATATCGCAATCGATAATAGCGGATAGATCTAGCATGTGTGCGGTAATGCCAAGATTGCGACTTAGGCTGTCCAGCAGGTTATGGGTGTTTTCTGCCAAGGGAACGACGGCTAAAGCAGAGATGGGCGGGATGCCGTAATAACTTTCTACATAATCCAGCGAGCGCTGTATTTCAAGAGCCAAGTTATTATGGGCATTTGCGGTCAGACTCTCGTTGGAAAATTGATCTTCTAATCCCAATTTTTTATAACCGATTTCAAATTTACGGGATACATAAATAGTCGCCTCTTTTTGTATCAACAGGGTGCCGGAATACTCCAGCAGGTACAAAAGGGCGATGCCGCGTTGGTTTTCCGGTGTGTGTGTCGCCAGGTTACGCAGGGATGTTTCCTGAATATCGATTACTTTGAGCTGTAGTCCTGCCTTGGTGCATCTTTCGATCTGTTCATTGATGATGTCGATAGGACTGGCAATGACTTCCAGCATTTGACTGCTGTTAGCGCGAACGGGCGTGGGCGTTTGGTAATAATCAATAACAGCCTTGTCAACGGGGAAGTCAATGAGTTCATTGATTTTCCAGCGTATGGCTTCAATGAGTTCATTGTCAGCGACTGCGGGAGTCTCAACGTTGACGCGGCGGTAGTTATCGCTAGTCAGTACCAGATGACAGTCATACTCGGCGAGACCATGCCGGCTTGCAAGTTCGCCAAGCATGTCCTGCTGATACTCAGGTTTCCCTGCATCGATGAACTCGCAGTGTATGAGTGTTAATTTATGATTTCCGGTGAAATTGGATACGGCAACAGCAATGCCGTTCTGCAAAAAACTGATGCCGACAATACCTTTGCAAACGGTTTTTTTTCTAAAGAGCTTTTTTAACAGTTGCACAATAGGTAATCCGAAGCGATTTTTTTGAAAAGTGCTATAAACGTCACAGTTTACATAAAATTAACGGATATTTGTTATTTTGTTTTTACGTTGCCGGTTTTTTTTAGCTGGCTATTCATTAACAAGTGAAAATTACAGTTCCTCGCTCAGAGATAGCGCTATTTCCTGGGCCGATTTATGGGCTATTTTAAAACCGCGCATTTCTAAAATGCCTTTGGTATTGAGTGATATGATCAGATAAAGCGCTTCGGGGTAAGATGCCTGCTCTATATCGATAGCGGATGGTATGGCGGGCGCGGTTGGGTGAGAATGATAGATTGCAAATAGCGTTTCCCCTTGATCGCGCATGTTAGCCATGGCTGAGATTTGTTGAGCGGGATCAAGTTGAAAACGCTGCTGAGGCTGTTCGGCAGTGTTTTTAATAGGATAGCAACTGCTGGGCAGGTCATTTTTACTGCCGACAAGTCCGCATATTTCAAGGTTCGGCGAGATTTGAGCAAGATGCAGTAGTTGATTGGCTAATTTGCGGGGAATTTGGATGTGTTCGTGGGTCATGGTGTTAAACCTCTGCTTGATAAATTTGTCTGAAACGGACTTGCACTAACTCGAAGGGGGTCAGGCATGATGACCAGGCATGAATTGTCCATAAGTCGCACGGGGCTGTCCGGATAAGTCTGTGTAGGTTTTTACCTTAGCATACTGTAAATTTTTAAATAGGGTTTGAACTTGTTGTCGTTGGTCGTAACCATGTTCAATCAGCAAATGTCCGCCAGGTTCCAAATAGTTGCGTGCAGCGACGGCGATTCTTTTAATATCGCCAAGCCCCTGCTCTGCGGCGCATAAGGCGGTTAGCGGCTCAAACCGGACATCGCCTTGCTGCAGATGGTTGTCGTTTGCCGCAATATAAGGCGGGTTGCTGATAATCAGGTTGAATTTGGTCGAGGGAATGTCGGCAAACCAGTCGCTTTGGTAAAATCGAATGTTGCTGATGTGGTGTTTGTCGGCATTGAGTCGGGCGATGCGTAGCGCAGCTAAACTAAAGTCGGTGGCGCTGACCTGCGCCTGCGGACGTTCAGCGGCCAAAGTAATAGCAATAATGCCTGAACCGGTACCCAGGTCAATGATCTTGGCGAGGTCGTTCGCCGCTATCAATTTTAGGCTGAGCTCAATAAGCAACTCGGTGTCGGGTCTTGGAATCAATACATCAGGGCTAACCTGAAAATCCCTCGACCAGAATTCCCGGTTTCCGGTGAGGTAGGCGATAGGTGTGCCTTGTTGGCGTTGTGCAAGCAACGCCTCGAAAGCGGCCAGCTGTTCGGGTGACAGCGGATTGTCAGGCCAAGCGCGAAGATAGGAGCGTTGTTTGTCAAGAGCCAAGCACAACAAAACTTCTGCATCCAGCAAGGCTGACTCGGAAACTAATGCCAGTGCATCGGCAGCGTCGCGAAGCACGGATTTTATACTGTGCATTTAACTTAGTCTTCGCCCAATTGAGTCAGCAATTCGGCCTGGTGTTCGCTGATCAGCGGCAGGATGACTTGCTCCAGGCCGCCTTGCATGATGTCGTCCAGTTTATATAAGGTCAGATTGATGCGGTGGTCGGTTAAGCGGCCTTGCGGGTAATTGTAGGTACGGATGCGCTCGGAGCGGTCGCCGCTGCCGACTTGCAGTTTACGGGTAGCCGATTGCTCGGCATGATGTTTTTCCTGTTCTGCGGATAATAAACGCGACGCCAATAGGGACATGGCTCGGGCGCGGTTTTTGTGTTGCGAGCGCTCGTCCTGGCATTCGACGATGACGCCGCTTGGGATGTGGGTAATGCGTATCGCGGATTCGGTTTTGTTGATGTGCTGTCCGCCAGCTCCCGATGAGCGATAGGTATCGACTTTAAGGTCGGCGGGATTTATATCGATGGCGTCGACTTCCTCGACTTCCGGCATAATGGCGACGGTGCAGGCGGAAGTATGGATACGGCCTTGCGACTCGGTTTCAGGCACGCGTTGCACCCGGTGCGCGCCGGATTCGAATTTTAACTGGGAGTAAACGTCCTTGCCGGTAACGCGTAGGATGACTTCTTTATAGCCGCCGTGGTCGCCGGGGCTTTCGCTGATCATTTCTGTTTGCCAGCCTTTGCGTTCGGCATAGCGTTGATACATGCGGGCAAGGTCGCCCGAGAAAATCGCCGCTTCATCGCCGCCTGTTCCGGCACGAACTTCTATAAAAATGTTGCGGTTATCGTTGGGATCTTTGGGCAGTAACAATACTTGCAATTCATGCTCAATTGCCTCCAGCCGGTTTTCTGCGTCGTTTACTTCTTCTTTAGCCATTTCCCTTAGTTCGGGGTCGCTGTCGTTGGCCATTTCCTTGGCTGAAGCCAGGCTTTCTAATGTTTGTTGGTAGCGTTTGTAGCAATCGACCAGCGGGTTGATTTGGGCGTATTCCTGACTTAGTGAACGGAATTTGTTTTGGTTGCCTTGTACTTCAGGTTCCGAAAGTAAGGCGGCGATTTCGTCATAGCGTTCGCACAGGTTTTCGAGCTTATGTTGTATGGATGGTTTCATTGAGAGTCGGTTAATTTAAAAATTTCGCGGGCGGCGGCAATCAAATCGTGGCGTTCGTTTTCGGCGGCGGTTCTGATTTGGGCGCTGGGCGTATGGATGAGTTTATTGGTCAGGCTGTGGGCCAGCCGGTTAAGGGCAAGTTCTGCGGGAACGCCGCTGTTTAGTAGAGCCAAGGCTTTTTGCAAAGCTTCGTCACGGGCTTGTTCGGCTTGATGGCGATAACCCAGAATAGTTGATTGGGCGCCTTGGGCGCGTAACCAGGCTAAAAAATAGTCGACTTGGGTGTCGATTATTTCTTCGGCTTGTTCCGCCGCCAAGCGACGAGAGTTCATGTTGTGATCTATGGTGTTTTGCAGGTCGTCAATGGTGTAAAGATATACGTCCCTGAGTTGTTCGACTTCCGCCTCAATATCTCTGGGCACGGCAAGGTCAACCATGAACATGGGTTTGTGTTTGCGTTTTTTGAGGGCGCTTTCAACGCGGCCTTTACCCAGTATCGGCAGTTGGCTGGCGGTTGATGAGATGACGATGTCAGCTTCGGCTAGATGCGCCGGTAGTTCGGATAAGGTGATGGCATAGCCGTTAAACTGCATGGCCAAGGCGTGGGCTTTATCATAGGTGCGGTTGGCGATAATGATACGGCCAATGCCTTGTTGGGATAAATGTCGAGCGGTCAGCTCGATGGTTTCGCCTGCGCCTATTAGAAGGGCGGTTTGCTCGCTGAGTTTATCAAAGATTTGTTGCGCTAGCTGAACGGCGGCAAAGGCAACCGATACGGGGCTGGAGCCAATGGCGGTATCTGTGCGCACTTTTTTGGCGGCGGTAAAGGTGTGCTGAAAAAGTTTGCCCAGTCGTTTGCCAAGGGTCCCTGCTTCACAGGCGGCCTGGTAAGCCGTTTTCATTTGCCCCAAAATTTGTGGTTCGCCCAGAATCATGGAATCCAGGCCGCAAGCCACTCGAAACATGTGGCGGATGAGATCGCTATCGGTATGGCAGTACAGATAAGGCGTAAAGTCGGCGGCGCTGATTTGCTTGCTTTGAGCGACCCAGTCGATCAGGACTTGTTTGTTCGCTGTGGTTGCTGTGCAGTAAAACTCGGTGCGGTTACAGGTTGACAGTATGGCCGCTTCATTGATTTCTTTGATGCGCCACAGCTCCTGCAACGAGGATTCCAGGATTTCTGCGGGGAACGACAGGCGCTCGCGGATCGAAACCGGCGCGGTGTTGTAATTAATCCCAACTGCAAGAAGTGTCATGTGATTTAGGGGGGCAAGGTGTAAGGCAAGAGACAAAAGGCAAAAAGACAAAAGACCGGCTTATTAAATCGCGAACCTTGGTTCTTTTAGCTTGAACCTTTATGTCTGTATTATTGAGTGTATTCTAAGAAATATAATGGCTTTATCCAAATGGAATAAATCAGCTATCC
>DAINRH010000064.1:16160-19096 GCA_036741905.1 Methylobacter sp.
TTGTGTGTTAATTTTTAGATTGTTTTCAGTGATAATCCTCGTTTTTCTTAATGGTTGCGCCAGTTCGCCCGAGAAACCGAGTGTTCAGGAAGAAGTGGTTGAGCCTGTCAAAATAGCCGAGCCCAAGAAACAAACGCAACAAAACGAAGTAAAAACTGAGATTAATCCTGATGTGATGTATATGCTAATGGCGGCAGAGCTTGCGGGGCAAAGGGGGCAGTATAGCATTGCACTGGAGGGCTATATGGAAGCCGCCAAACGTGTTAAGGACCCAAGATTTGCAGAAAGGGCGGCAAAAATTGCAATGTATATAAGGGATAGCAATAAAACCGACGAGGCTATTTCTTTGTGGTTGCGACAAGATCCTGAAAATCCTACGGCAAGAAAAATTGCCGCATTGTCAGCATTGAGAACCGGTAACAAGCAGGTTGCTGTTGATCATTTAAGTGCAGTGCTGAAGGCGGATCCCGCCGGATTTGAAAAGACCGCGCTTGAATTGGCGAGTGTTCTGCAAAGGGATGGCAAATCGGATTTTTTTTATGAGGTGTTGGATGCCGTAGTAGAGAAGAATCCTGGCCAAGCTGTGGTTTATTTTGTGCAGTCATTATTGGCTATGGAAATGAAAAATACTGCGTTGGCTGAAAAGAAAGTGCAGCAGGCTTTGGATATTCAGCCCGGTTGGGATAAGGCTTTGGCATTTCAGGCTCAACTGGCGGTATTTTCAGGGGATTTGAATAAGGCAAAAAACTTGCTGAGAAATGCATCCCTTAAATATCCTGCAAATGACAAGTTTAAAAAATTGCTGGCCCAGGTATTAATAAAAGCGACGGAATATGAGGCAGCAAGTGAGGTTTATCAGGGTATTGTGTTATCCAATCCGAAGGATGTTGATAGTCAGGTTGCACTGGCTTTGGTCTATTTGCAATTGAATCATGACGGGAAGGCGGAAGACATCTTTAAACAGTTACTTGATCAACCTGAATGGCAAAATCAGGCCCGTTTTTACTTGGGAAAAATAGAAGAAAAACGTGATCATACGCAAAAGGCGTTGGCATGGTTCGATAAGGTGACTGAAGGGCCGTTTGTTTTTGAGTCGACGATTTCAGCAGTTTCATTGCTGGCAAAAGACAAGAAATTTGATGAGGCTGATGTGCGGTTGAATCTGCTGTCGGAGCAGTTTCCAAAACAAAAGCTGCGCATTATTTTGATGCAGGTCGGATTGTACGGTCAGCAAGGGAAATATGAAAAAGCTTTTACGTTATTGACTGATGTTATGGCCGGTCAGCCTGACCAAAGAGATTTGTTATACACGCGTGCGTTGATGGCGGAGCGGATTAATAAGTTGGATGTGCTGGAAGCCGATCTGAAAAAAATATTAGCCAAATACCCTGATGACGCTGAAGCTTTAAATGCATTGGGCTATAGCTTGCTGGCTAATGCTGATCGATATGCCGAGGCAGAAAAATATTTACAACAGGCGCTCAATTTGCAGCCCAATGAGGCTGTAATTATCGATAGTTTTGGGTGGTTGCAGTTTAAGTTGGGCAAGCTTCAGCAAGCTTTGAGTTATCTTGAGCGGGCCTACGCAAAGCAGCAGGAAGGTGAAATAGCGGCTCATCTTGCCGAGGTATTGTGGGCCTTGGATAGAAAAGAGGAGGCCAAAGAGGTATTTCATAACGCAATTAAAAAAGCCCCGGAAGATGAATATTTGCTGGATTTTCAAAAAAGATTATTAAGCGGCGAAGAATAGGGTGATGGGTTTTAAAGTAGGATCGTTGTTTTTGGGGGGGGTGGCTCTTCTGTTGTCGGCTTGTTCGGTTGTTCCTGTTGAGCCGGGTGCTCACTATTCAAGAGCTTCGATGCTCCATCTCTATGATCTGGAGCGCTGGTCGTTTGAAGGGCGATTGGCATTGACGGGGCAAAATGATTCCTGGTCGGCAAATATAAGTTGGGAGCATAGTCCTGATGTCGAGAAAATAAAGTTATCCGGCCCCTTGGGGCAGGGGGCTGTTATAATCTCGTTAAAAGGAGATGTCGTTACCATCGATCGAGGTGGGAGTGATGTGCAGTCGTCAGCGCAGCCGGAAGAGTTTATTAATCAACAGTTGGGCATGTTTGTTCCTGTGCGGTCACTGAGGTATTGGGTGGTGGGATTGCCAGAGCCGTCGCTCTCGTATAAAGATACCGATATCGGCTTTAATCAGGCGGGGTGGCTGAGTGAATACAAACAAATGCAGCTCGTTGATGACGGCGCTATGCCGCTCAAAATGATGGTTATGAATAAGCAGGTCAAATTAAAGTTAATCATCGATCACTGGGTTTTAAATGACACAAAATCAAATTAATCCGTCCGCGTGGGCGGAAAAATGGCCCGCACCGGCAAAGTTGAATTTAATGTTACGGATAACAGGACAAAGGAGCGATGGCTATCATTTGTTACAGACAGTATTTCAATTCATAGATCTATGCGATTGGCTAACATTCCATCCGGTTGATGACGGGCGGGTTAGTTTGCAAAAACCTATGTCCGGCGTTCCTGAGGCGGATGATTTAATTATTAGGGCTGCAAGGTTATTAAAAGCGGAAACGGGTTGTCAGCAAGGGGTATGCATTGAGGTCGAAAAAAACCTGCCTATGGGCGGCGGGCTTGGTGGTGGCAGTTCTGATGCGGCAACGACGCTGGTTGTGCTGAATTCGCTATGGGGGCTGCAATTATCAATGGAAAAATTGATGGGGTTGGGCTTGACCTTAGGCGCAGATGTACCGGTGTTTGTATACGGCTATTCATCATGGGCGGAAGGAGTCGGAGAGAAACTCGAGAGGATAGATATTCCGGAACAGTGGTTTGTGGTGATAAAACCGAACTGTCATGTAGATACGAAAGAAGTATTTTTATCTAAAGATTTGACAAGGAATAGTAAATCGATCAGAATAGC
>DAINRH010000065.1:0-18841 GCA_036741905.1 Methylobacter sp.
GGAACAGCGGCTTTATACTCATAAATTCCGGTTAGTTTGCGCTTGAATTCGTCGGAAATCAGCCTGGAATCCTGCTTGCTCTTTACTACGCGCGGGGTGATCAATACAACCAGCTCTGTTTTGTTATTCTTTTTGTCGGTACCGCCGAATAACGGCCCTATCCAGGGAATATCCTGTAACAAAGGAATCCCATTTTTGTCATTAGAGACGGTTTCATCAATTAAGCCGCCTAACACTATGGTTTCCCCATCATGGACGGCGACGGAACTCTCGATCTCTTTTTTCTGAATGGTGGGCGAGGTTGTGACGCCTGTGGAGGTTACCACCGGGGTGCTGACAATTTGCTTGATTTCCATAATGACCATGCCGCTCTCATTAACTCTGGGCGTAACGTCCAGGGTAACCCCGGTATCCTTATATTGAATTGAACTGCCAAGCGCTATGCTGGGCGTATCGCCGCCGGCAACCGGAAGCGATGAGGTGCTGGTTTGTATGGGGACTTGATCGCCTATGTTTATTTTAGCTTGCTGATTATTCAACACCATCAACGAAGGCGAAGAAATTACATTGATATTATTGGCGGTGGCTTGCGCGTTTAAAAGGGCTTTCACCGTTCCCGAGCTGTAGATAGCGCTCATGCCGCCTGTTGATGCGGCTGCCGCCGCTGCCGCCGCGGTGCCTAACGAACTCGCAAAGGTCGGCGGGGAAGGCGGATTGGCGGCGCTGCCGACGGCACTATTGCCTTGGGATAAATACCAGGATATGCCATATTTTAATTCATCCTTTAAGGTAACCGAGACGATGGTCGCATCGATCAGCACTTGCAGCGGCAGGGTATCAAGCTGCTTGATCACAGGAAGTATCACTTCGTAATCCTGCGGCGTGGCAACAATGATTACCGAATTATTGGCTACGTCCGAAATAATGCGTACCTCGCCGACATTGGCAACTTCCGCGTCGCCGGATTGCTCGGATGTTTTTGGAATGTTTTGTTTTTCAGGCGCTTTATTGCTTAATTCGGCGGCTTGTTGTCCGGGCGCGACTTTGGCGGATTTTTCTTTCTTGGCCGCGCCGGTAAAAATCTCATTTAACGTTGCCGCCAGTTCTTCAGCGTCGACGTTTTGGACCCTATAGACATTAACGCCGCCGCCGGATGCGGTATTGGCCCGATCCAGGCGAAATATCCAGTTTTCAATATCCCTTAAATAGCCGGCCTGATGGGTAATCGCCATCACCGCATTCAAGCGTTCGACGGGAATAAAACGGAAAAAGCCGTTTTCTCCTTCCTTGCCCTGTTTACTAAAAATCTCCTCCAGTTCTTTAATCACCGTTTCCGGCTCAACATGGGCTAATGGAAACAGGCCGAAAGAGCGGCCTTTCAACACATCGATATCGAACACGCTGACCATGTCCATTACCCGTCCCAGTTCATCAGGGGTGCCGGAAGCGATCAGGATATTGCGGGTGCTGTCGACATTGAGAATGGTCTTGTCCTGCACCAGCGGTTTGATCACCTCGACCACGTCTTGCACGGCGACATTTCTGACCGGGATAACCCGGACTTGAAAGCCGGTCCTTCCGCCGCTATGGGGGCCTGCAAAACCGGAGCTGTACAGGGCTTCGGCGGCTGGTTCGATGTGGTAAATGCCGGCATCCTTAATCAGGACGGCATTGTTCATGCGCAGCAGCATTTCAAGGGTGGGAATCAGCTCCTCTTTACTTAAGGGATCGGTCGTTTGCAGGGTGACTTTACCTGCCACCTTGGGACTGAGTACGTAGTTTTGTCCAAGGATGTCGCTTAACACCACTTTGGCGACCTCGCCCAAATCGGCTTCGTCAAAATTGAGGCTGTAGGCGCCCTCGCCGCGGCTTTTGGCGGATCTATGCGGGGTTGCGGTATCCGGTACAAAACGGTTGGTGCCGGGAAACAACTCAGGTTTTGCCTGCGTTATCGCAATAGCGGGCGCGTTGTCTTTCAGCGGCGCAATAGCGGTATCGGCTTGCTCTTTTTTTACCGGCGGCAACGGCAATTTGAGGGCTTGTTTGGGTCCGAGCGATTCGCAACTTGACAACGTCAAACTCAAGACTGCCAAACAAAACGTTGTTGTTAGTTTTTTAACATTAATCATTGCTGTTTCCCTCCGGTGTATCTTCAGTATTATTGGGTGCAGGTGCAGGTGCAGGTGCAGGCATGGCGGCCGGAAAAGGCGCTGGGGCTGGAGTGGGCGTCGGCGTGACAGTCGCAGGTAATATTTTTAATTTCGGCTTGCGAAGCATTAGATTCTTCTCGTTACCGCCTTGTTTAAGCACGACGTTGTCCTTGTTTATTTCAGTCAGTTTCCAGCCGTCAATCTCATCGCCCACGGTTATTTTTCGAGTGTGATCTTTGCCGGCCTTCGATTTAGGACGGCTGAATAATGCCGATACGGTTTTTTGGGTGCTGTAAATTCCGTTGAGCTCCCAAGCGAAGCTCTCCGATTGAGAGGCGGCTTGCGCGGCTTCCTTGCTCTGCTCTGTTACCGGTCTTCGGCCTTTAATAAATAACGGCCTGGCAACCAGGTCGACATAACTGTCTTCCGGCTGTTTGGTCAGTTCTATTTCGGGCAGTTCGTCCGCTTTATAGTCTTGCGGCGTTACCGAGACAATCGAGGACAGCAAGCGCTGCCGCATATAATACGAATACAACCACTCCACGGTAATAACCAGACACAGGCCGATGCAGACCGATACCAGCAGTTTCATGAGCTTACTGTTCATTCCGGCTGCCTTCTCATAAAGCTGACCGCCTGAAAATTAATATTCAACTCGTTACTCGGTTCGAGCTGGTGCGTGGTTCTGCTTCTTACGCCGCGCAACGGCCTGACATCGATCTGATTGATAATAATCAGCGGCGTTGCGGTTTCTATCTTGTACAGCACCGTCCGCAGCACTTCGCTATTTCCGGTCATACTCACGCGGACGGTGATCCGGCTAAATTCATTTTTGCTGCTGAGAGGGAGCGCTTGGGTGCTGCTCAATTGCCCGCCTGCCTCGGTAATGACTTTTTTAATAAGCTCCTGAACCTCGGCGGACGCTAAAGCGCCGGTGCTCTGCCGGTTCAAAAGTCCGCGTTTTTGATACTGTTCTTTTATGGCGCTCATGTTTGCAATGACCGCGTCTTTTCTTGCCAGAATCCGCTCATATTGCTGTAGCCTGAAAACAAGATTATTTTTGGTCTCGCTCAGCTCCAAGCCTTTGTTAAGCACCGGCACTATAAAGGCCAGGCCGACCAGCAGTATCGCCGCAACCAACAGGGCGACGGCCGACCAGCGCTGCATTTGCTTGCTTTCGATGTCGATCACTTGCGTCTCCCGGTAGTCGAGGGCTGCGTAACCGCCGGGGTAACGTCAACGGTAATCTGGAAGCGCTCCTGGCCGCTGGCTTTATCCTGGGTGACCGGCGAAACGAAGCGGGCGTCGGCAAACAATTCGGAGTCTTCCAACACGCCGATCAATGCCGACGCGGCGGGCGATTCGCCCTGTATTTGCAGATGGCCGTCCGAGTACTGTGCGTAGGACAGCCAAGTATTATCCTTGATTAGCGCGCTTAAGGTATTTAAGCTCTCAATGACCGGCGGCGCGGTATTTTTTTCCGCTATCAAGAGCCGGGTTTCGTCTATCATCGCATCGATCTCCAGCTGCAAGGCCTTAACTTGCTTGGCATCCTTTTCGATGGCATCGATTTTTTCCTGCAAGGCATTGACCGTTTGATGTTCAAACCAGACCGGTAGCGCCAGCGTGGCCGCCGACAGTAAAAATATCGCCGAAACCAGTGCCGTATAAATCAGGCGCGGCGCATTTGCGGTTTTGTCCCTCAAGCTTTCCGGCAATAAATTGTAGCCGTCGTAACGATGTTCAAGATCATTCGGCGTCGCCTCGTAATCGACGAACAGCGGCGACATGTCCATAGCCTTGATGTCTTCATGCAGCGCATCAAGCGTTTCTCTGGGCGTCAACACCAGCATGACCCTGATTTGTCCGGGTTCATGTTCGCCTTCCAGCCGCTTAACCGCAAAATAAACCTGTTCCGGCTTAAACGGCGTATAGCGGTCAAGTTCATAGGCGACCACTTGGGACAGGTTTTCTTTGACCGCAATCGGCAAGGCGAGTTCTTTTTGAATGGCTTCTTGCGCGCTGAGCCGGACGATTAAATGGGCTTTAGCCAGCCGCTCATCGTTGGCTCGCATGGTTTTATATCGGGCTATGCCCGACGCGTTGCGCTCCAGTATTGCCAAAGGCTCGGCGTGCTCATTAAGCAGGTAGCTCAGCGCTAACCGATTGCCGTCGGGACGGACGATGATAAAGCCCCGCTTCTCATTAACCCGCTGTCTGATTTTTTCAGGCACCAGAAAGTCGAGTTCGCGCAGCCACCAGCGAAACAACTTTTTAAGGTCCAGATCAATTGTTGAATTCAGGTTCGGCATACTGTCTCACTAGTAACTCATTTTTTTCATCGGTAAACAATGAACCGTCGGCCGCGGCGTTGCGCTGCCAGTTCAAAACCTGAAACGGCGACGCCGGATTGGCGGATTTTTTTATCTGCGTAGCGATGACGGCCGTTGCGCCATCTTCCAACCGCGCTTCGCTAATAACCGTAATGACGCCGTTTTGCTCGCTACCGGGAGTAACGACGCCGACGCTTAGCGGCGGGTTGTCGCCGGTTTGTCCGGCCGGCCGGTTAGAAACTAACGGAGCTGTCGGCATCGGCAGGCCGTTTATCGCGCTTTCCCGCCTTGCTGCGAGATAGTCGTCTATCAATCCGGAGTCCACGCCCGGCAGTAGTTGCAACACTTCTTTGGCGGCTTGGGTCGAATCGACTTGCGCTTGTCCCGAATAGACCGTGACCCGGTTTTCCAGCCACTTGAAGGCCTGTTCATTGATGCCCAGCACCAGCTGTAATTCCTCAACGGACTGAAACGGCTTGTTGCGCGGCCGGTAGTTTAATCCGGCGTCTTTATATTCTTCTTGCTCCGCGCCTTCCGGATGCGTCAGGTCATCGTTATCGCGCCAATCGAGAATCGCATTGACCCATTGGGTTTGCAACTGCTCAGCCACAGGCGCATGGCCCATAAGTGCTTGCAACAGGGGCTGATCCGCCCGGTTTAAATCCACCTTGCCTGTTTCGGCAAGCAGCCGGACTCTGACCTTGGCTTCCGCGTAATCCAGTTGGTAAATGCTGCCGTCGGTACGCCAGCGTTGCAGCGGATCGGGATGCATCAGCATCAGCTCGGCAATGGCAAGCCCCGATTCCGCGACAGCCGCGGCCTGGGCATTTTTACTGCTGCCGGCCACAATGCCCGCTTCCCGGCGCATGCTCAGCGCAAAACTGCCGGCCATAATGGTCAGCAGGCTCAACACCCACAAAACCAGCACCAGGGCGAAGCCCTCAGGCTTGTTCAATTGCGATCCCCGGCCGGTTCGGCGGCGTTGGCCGGATTTTCCCCAAGCCCTGCGCCGCCGGTTTCGCCTGCAACCTTAAGCGCTATAATCATTTCCGGCCAAAAAACGCCGTTTGTCGTGTCAATGCTGATTTTGACCAATTGGGGGTGAACGCTTTTTTCCAGCCATTCATCCTGCCAGCGGCTTTTGCCGGTATCGTCGACGCCGAAATAAGCCAGCGTGAAATCGCTGACATGCTTTAACAAAATCTCCTGTTCCGGGCGCCATTCTGCATCTTCGGTTAGCGGAAAAAACGGCGTTAGCGTCACCTTGATCAGCTGTTCTTTAGCGTGTTGCTGCGGTTGTATCGAAAATAGCTGCATGCCCGCTCTACCGGCGCTTGCAGGGAAAATCGAGACGAACTGCAAGGACTTTTTTTTGCCTTGAAAAGAGAACGTTTTATCCTTGTTTTCGGTCGCCGCGCCGGTTTCCGGCCGGTTTGCGCCAGGCGCGCCATTGCCGTCGGCAAAATCGTTCCATAAAGGGCGGGCTGAGGATAAATGCCGCTGAAAAAAGTTATAGACGACGGCGACTTCATTCACCTCGGCCATTTTGCGTTCGCCCTGTTCCCAGCTTTGGGCGCAAATTCTCAAGCTGCTGAACAACAGTACCACCATAATGCTTAAGAGTGTCATTGCGATCAGAACCTCAATCAGCGTAAAGCCCGCCGAGGCGCAGGCAAAATGACGCTTCGCCTTATTGGTACCGTTCATAACACTTTATTAACCAGTTTCAATGTTATTAACTCAACCTGCCTGCGGGCGGCTTTGGCATTATCGCCCCAGCTTACGACAACCTTAATCTTAAAAAGCTCCGCCGTTATAGTCGTGACATCCAAATTTTCGGCGTTGAATTGGAACGGGCTGACCGATACTTGCCAATGGTATTTGTTATGTTCCAGCCCGGTCGCTTGTTTTGGCTTCAAGGGCGCTTCAGCGCCGGTTTCGGCCATTAAAGACTCGGCAACTTGAACGGCGGCGGTATATTCCTCGGCAACGCCGGCGTTATTAATACCTGCGGAAAATATCTTCAGCAAAATCCCCAAGGAAAGCGCCAGGATTGAAAACGCGATCAGGATTTCCAGTAAAGAAAAGCCGCGTTGTCTATTCATTTTCAAGCTCGGCCTGGCCGGTTAACCAATTTATATCGATCTGCCACGATGTCTGTCCTCGCTCCAGCGTGATTCTTCCTCCCGTAGAGGAACCATCGGCAAAAAAACGGATGTTCGCCGTACCCTTCCCGGTTAATTCGGTTTGCGCCGTCACCACGGTGACATCGATAGTCTCGGGTATTCGGTAACGCTTGTCCCGGCCGCTGACGCTGTAGCTGTTGTCGCCAAGATCAAGCGCGATCGTGGTTTCCTGATGGGTCATTAAAGCCTGCCCTCTGGCATAACGTAGCGCTGAAACGATGTCCCTTGCCGCGGCCTTGAGTTCTGTAGAGTCGCTCCCTGACGACAGGTTAAGGCCGATCACCGAAAAGCCCAGCACCACGACAAAAAGCACTACGGTCAATTCCAGCAGGGTAAAGCCATGCTGACGCGAGACACAAGGTGCAAGATGCAAGGTGCAAGGGGAGGAATATGGCGGTTTTACACCTTGAACGTTAAAACTCATTCCCAACTAACAATATCCCGATCTTCGCCTTCGCCGCCTTCCTTGCCGTCCGCCCCATAGGTGAACAAATCGAATTTTCCGTGTTCGCCGGGAGCGGCGTAATGATATTCCTGCTGCCATGGATCCAGCGGCATTTTGGATTTTCGCAAATAGGGGCCGTTCCAGCGTTTGGCGCTGTCGGGCGATTCAATCAAGGCCTTCAAGCCTTGCTCGGTGCTCGGATAACTGCCCAAGTCCAGCTTGTACATATCCAGGGCGGCCGACAAATCTTCAATCTGCACCTTGGCCGCTTTGGTTTTGGATTCGCCCATGTGCTTCATGACCTGCGGCCCGACTATTCCGGCCAGCATCGCAATAATGCCCAGCACCACCAATAATTCAAGCAGGGTAAAACCGCGGAGGCGCAAGGCGGAAGGCGAAAGGCGCAAAGAGCCTGCCTTGTTGATCTTTCGCCTCTCGCCTTGCGCCTTGAACCTTAATACCTGTTTCATAATATTTTTCCTAATTTTAAAAAGCCAAATCGTTAACACTCAAAATAGCCAGCAGAATCGACACGATGATGCCCGCAATCATCAAGCCTAATGAAATGATCAAAACCGGTTCCAGCAAAGCCAGCATCCGCTGTATCGCCACGCTAAGCTGCTTATCGTAAATCGTCGCCACCCTGAGTAGCATTTCCTCCAGGCGTCCGGTCTCTTCGCCCATTTTTACCATCTGCATGGCCATTTTCGGGAAGATGCCTTTTTCCATCAAGGCATCCGACAGGTGTTTCCCCTGTTTCAACTGCTCTTCGGTATCCTGAATGGCCGCCGCCAAAACCAGGTTGTCTACCGTTTCGCGAACGATGACCAAGGCCGCCAGTATCGAAACGCCATTGCCCAATAAAGTGCCCAGCGTGCGGCTGATGTTGGCGGTTTCCTTGTTCAGGATAATCGTCCCGGCCAGCGGCAGTTTCAAAAAACGGCCGTCCCAACGCTTCTTTTTTACCGGGTCGGCCAGCTGAAGATTCATGTAGCCTGTGATCGAGACAACGCCCAAAACCAGCGCCCACCAATAGCTTTGCAGCCATTCGGCCAGCCCCACCACGATCCGGGTCGATACCGGCAGCGCCTTGCCCGCGCTTGCAAACATTTCGGAAAATTGCGGCACCACGAAAGTCAGCATCACAAACAGCGAGGCCAGCGACATGATCAATAAAATGGCCGGGTAGATTAATGCCGTGCTGACCGTTTCTTTCAATTCGCGGGAGCGCTCCAGATACTCGGACAAGCGCGCCAATACTTCGCCGAGACTGCCGCCCGCCTCGCCGGCGCGGATCATGTTCAGGTAAAATTTGCTGAAAATGCCGGACTGCTTTTCCAGCGCATCGGCCAAGGTTGCGCCGCCTTTTACTTTCTCCAGAACCCTGCCGATCAACTTGGTCACCCGTTCGTTGTCTTCAGTCAAGTCGATCAATACCAGCAGGGATTTATCCAAAGGCAAACCGGATTCCAGCAAGGTTGCCAATTCGCCGGTGAACAGGGCGATGTCTTTTTGCGATAATTTGCTTTGCTTGATGCCCAGCCTTAATCCCAAGAACGATTTGGCGACAGCCGGGACTACGCGAATAGGGATATAGCCGTCCGTCTGCAACGCCGCAATCAGCTGTTGTTCGTCAACCGCGTCCCTGACGCCTTCTTCGGTCTCGCCAAGACTGTTAACCGCTTTGTAGGCAAATAACATTAGGCTTCCGATGTTACCCGCAGCACTTCTTCCTGCGTGGTAATGCCTTGCAGGGCTTTAACCAAGCCGTTTTCATACATCGTGGTCATGCCTTCCTCAATGGCAAGCCGTTGAATGGCTCCGGCTTCTTCATGCGCCATAATCAATTTGCGGAGCGGATCGGTCATGTGCAGAAACTCGATAATCGCCAGCCGCCCGCGGTAACCTAAGCCTCCGCATGACGGGCAGCCAACCGGTTTGTATAAGACAATATCGCCTTCCGGCGCAAACCGCCTTAATTTCATGCCGTCGATAATGTCTTGGGACGGCGTATAGCGTTGCTTGCAGGCAGGACACAGCTTTCTTACCAGGCGCTGCGCCAAGATGCCGTTGACGGTGGAAGTGAGCAGGTATTCTTCAAGCCCCATATCCAGCAAGCGGGTAACGCCGCCCGCCGCATCGTTGGTATGCAGCGTCGATAGCACCAAATGCCCGGTCAGCGCCGATTGCACGGCGATTCTTGCAGTTTCCAGGTCGCGCATCTCGCCGATCATGATCACGTCGGGATCTTGGCGCACGATAGAGCGCAGCGCCGACGCAAAGGTCAGGCCTATTTGCGGTTTGGCTTGAATCTGGTTGATCCCGTCCATCTGGTATTCGACCGGATCTTCAACGGTGATGATTTTTCGCTCGGAGGTGTTGAGCTGTTTTAACGCGGCATACATCGTGGTGGATTTTCCGCTACCGGTCGGGCCGGTAATCAGGATAATACCGTGCGGCTGAGACAGCACCTCGATAAACTGTTGCAAATGTTTGCCGGAAAAGCCCAGCGCGGCAAAATCCAGTACCGTAGTTTCCTTGTCCAGCAAGCGGATCACCACGCTTTCGCCGTACATCGTCGGTATCGTCGAAACCCGTAAATCCAGCTCCTTGCCCAGCATTTGCACTTTGATGCGGCCGTCCTGCGGCAGGCGGCGCTCGGCGATGTTCAGCTTGGCCATGATCTTGACCCGCGAAATCACCGCGGCGGTGGATTTGACCGAAGGCGCGTCGATTTCCTTTAACACGCCATCGACACGCAGCCTGACCTTTAGCGATTGCTCAAAAGGCTCGATGTGAATATCCGAGGCCCTGCTTTCAATCGCCCGCTGCATGATCAAATTGACCATTTTGATCACCGGCGCTTCGCTGGCCAAGTCTTTTAAATGCTCCAGATCTTCCTCGCCCAGATCATCGACGGCCAGATCGTCAACCAGTTTATCCATTTGCGAGCGGCCTTCGCCATACTGAACTTCCAGCGCCGCATCGATTTCCGAAAGCAGGCCGACTTTGGCGATGATGTTTTTGCCTGTCGCCAGCTTTAACGCATCAATGACAAAGCGGTCTTCGGGGTCCATCAGGGCAACGGTGATGTCGTCATTGTGAGTCAATCCGATGACATGGTAGTTTTTTAAGAACCGTAACGGCACGGTTTCCGGCAGCTGCATTTCCAGCGGATAGTGGTCCGGCGTAACTTTTTCAAAGCGGCCCGACTCTACAAAAGCGTCGGCTACATCAAGCTCCGAGCACAATCCGAGCTTAACCAGCAACTGCGGGGTGCTTTCCGACACCGACGTTTTTTGCATGCGCTCGACTTTTTTCAGTTCTCCCACAGAAAGCTTCTGCTTATTTTGCAGAACGGTTAACAACGATTCATAAGCCATTATTTTAATAAGACCGGGTGGAAACTGAATGATTTTAGGATAGTGAGTTCAACTTGGGCAATCAATACGTACAGATACTTATCTAAATCAATGCGATCATGCGCTGAGGCAGTCCCACGAATGTGTAAAAAATATCGTTCTTAATCGGTAGTTTATAAGAATCCGGGTTAAGCGGAGGAGTAACGATTGACCCGTTAAAAAAATGGACCGCTGATGTCAAAAGTAGGCGTCGGCAGTCCATTGTATTTGATAACGCTGAGAGGGTATGGCGGATTCCTTATCCGCAGCGGGTTTTAATTTCCATGCAAGCAATTGTTTGCAAATTATTACTACCGGGATACCTCAGGATCGTACCCTTGGTATCCCGATTTCGGCTCTATTTTTTAAAATTCAAACGCGCCTATATCGATTATCCAGTCTTGCTTGCGCACCACTATCGGGCTTGGCTCGGCTATCGGCAGATCACTGATGGTAAGGTTGCTCAGATCATTACCGGCATCGATCAACGGCGACCCGATTGCCGGGCGGTAATCGTGTAGCGCTTCATTCGCGAATAAAGGCTGGTTGTTGCCGCCGATATTGGTGTTCCACCCGGTGACCACTGCGCCGGTCAAATGACCCACCCAATACTGCGCGGCATTTGAGGAGACCCAGTTGTTGGTCAAATTGACGCTGCCTTTTCCAATCGCCATCGCCTGTACTTTTCCGGGAGCGCCAACGGTGCTGGGCGAGGTGTAGAACACATTGTTTTTGACGTCTGAGACAGCATTAGGCATATCCATGTTGAACAATAGCATTTCCGGATAGATACCGTGCGTGGCATCGCCTTTCAATGTCATAGTGTTGTTATAGAAAAATAATGTGCCTTGACGGTAGTGGGCGGTTTGGCTGCTGTCTCCGCCGTAGTGGATCAGGTTATTGCCGTACGCACCGGGGGTGAGGTCAAATAAATTGCCGTAGATGTGGGTTTTGCTGTAAGCGGCATCGCCGTAAATTAACTGGTTCCCGCCGGTCGAATCCTCCAGATTGACGGCTATCGTACAGTTCGATGCGAAGGTGTTGTAGCGTACGACTAAACCGGATGATCTATCCTTCAGGCAATCGCCGCCCGCGCCGGGACGAGTAGCGCCAAAGTAGTTGTATTGAAAAATGATGTCGCGTGCTTCGGTGTAGCTGTGGTGCTCCGAAAAGCCGTTGGTCACGCCGGTTTTCGGCGCATTGCTGTTGTTATAAATCCTGTTGCCTTCGATGAGCACGTCTTGCGACAGTTCTACGAGCGCGCTGTTTTTTGAGTTGATGAACAAACCGTTGCCGCAGTTGTGGAGCAGGTTGTTTTTGATCACCAGATGCGCTGCGGCTTCGACAAAAAGACAGGTTCCGAAAGCGCCATAAGTAACATTGGCGCCGGTTTTTCCATCGACGAATGTTGAGCCTTCGACGGCGTCGCGAATGTCGAGATTTTCGATGCTGATATAGCCGGCCGGGCCATTATTGTAGTCGTAGAATAGTTGCGGGCCTACCATGACCACGCCCAGTTTGTAGAGCGCCCGTCCCCCATTGTTATCGTGGTATTGAAGGGAGCGCGGGGCTTGGCCCGGCAGGGTTTCCATCTGCGTAGCGTTGCTGCCGTCGATGATGGGTCGCGCACCGGTCACAGGGTCGGGCATGCCGATAACGCGCATGAATTTGTTCGGTGCGGTCGGCGCCAGATTGGTGCCGGCCGAAATCAGCAACATTTCGTTGTATTCACCGTTATTGGGCTTGGCGTAAATTCTGACGGTGTCGCAGCCTTTCAATTGACTCCAGGGCAATTCGCTTAAGGCGGAATATGCCTTACCTGGTCCGACATCGTAGTAATTGATGGTACTACATCCGGACTGGTCTGCATTGGCCGTTGGCGTTGTCGCCCAGGCTACGGTTGATGACCCGGATTGCGGCGGTGGCGGTGGCGGGGTGCTTGCCGCAATGACAAAGCCACGCGTCCTCGAATAGTTTATGCCGCCGACCGTGGCGCTTGCATCAATCGATGCGGTCGCCGCTGCCGGCGCATTTGCAGGAATCGACAGGATGTAATTCCCGAGTGCATTTGCGATAGGCGCGGGGCTTACATTAATCACTGATGTATCGCTGCTGTTTACCGTGACAGGTATCGATGGGTCGACCGTTCCATCGGCGGCAATGAAGGCTATGTCTACGTATTCGCTAGAGCCTGCGGTGCGCGTATTGATCGCGCTAAGCCCGGCTTTCGATGAAAACCCGATTCTGGCCTGGCCGGTAACGGCCATTACGTTGCTTGCTGTAATGAACAGCAAGAAGCACCCGAGCAGGCAGGTGGAAGTTATTTTTTTCATGGCGATGATTTCCTTTTGGATCAGGTTTAACGAAAAAATATAATTAATTTTTGTAACTGCACAGCAGCCTATCACCGGAATCCGGCGTTAATGCAGAAGCGTTCAGCGGTTAACTGGGCAGTAATATGTTGCGTAGTAGTTTATATAATGTGTTACGGGCCTGCCGCTAACGAAGCCTTGGGACTCTAATGTACGGGATTTGTGCTTCCAAACGGTTTCTTAAAAACAGCGATTGCTTGCAATTGTTTCTGCATCGGTAGATAGGTTGAGGTAAAAAACTCCTTTTTACCGCAATATATGTTAATAAATAACGCTGTCGGTTTCGCCCTCCTTACGGAGGGTAAATGGCGCATCGGCGACTAAGGCTTACCTTTTCTTGTTATGATTTACATAGGAAATTAAGCTCGATACCGGCGCAGCTGAATAGACATGCGCACATGTAAAATGAAAACAAGGTCGCTTTATGAAACAAAGCAATGCTTTAGCTTATCTACGCCAACTGTGTTGCTCTGGACTGAATAAGGAAATCGTTATTCCGGAGTTTCTCCGTGCTGTGCAAAGCCTCATTCCTTCCGGCAACAATGCATTTTCCGGGATTGATGAACATATTATTCCCCTGTATTACATGCTTGAATTCGCCGATACCGATCTGGATGGCCCTGGCGTGGTTTTTGATTATATGACCCCTGAGAGGAGGAGTTATTTTATTGACTGGTTTAGAGCGTATCCGGTTTTAGCGGAAACCGATGTGTTTGATGAATCGTTTTATAGCTCCGATATGTATAATTTGGTGCTGCGCCGATTGGATCAGTATCATTTGCTTTGGGCGCTCGTCAGGCACGATCATAAACCGGTTGGTATGCTTTGCTTGTATCGCCCGCGCCAGCAAAAAAAATTCAATAGCCGAGATCAAGCGCTGTTGGCGCGATTGCTGCCTTATGTGTCTCATGCCCTGCATGCGCCAGAGGATAAAGACATTCTGTATAGCGAAAACGGCTCCTCCGGTATGATGATCATGGATACACAGGGAGCTATTGTTTTTTTGAGTAGTGAGGCAAAAAATCTGTTGGCCTTAGCTTGTTATCCGGTAGTAACCCAGAATGGGTTTATTAAGGAAGCGGAATTGATCGATAAATTGGCGCAACTTTGCCGAAATTTGGACGCCGTATTTCGTGGTCGGGCCGCTACCCCTCCAGCTTGGAGTTTTGTCGGCGCCAATGGCAGGTTTATGTTCCGCGCTTACTGGCTGAACAAACAAAACAATGAGCCTGGCGGATTGATCGGCATGACTATAGAGCATCAGGAGCCGGTTGTATTGAAAATTGTGCGCGCCATGAAAAACCTGCCGTTGTCGCCTATGCAAAAAGAAGTCGCCTTGCTGCTGGCGCAGGGATTTGCCTCCGAGAAAATCGGGGAACGCCTGCATATCAAATTGACCACGGTAAAAGATCATATCGGCAAAATTTTTACCAAACTGGATATTCATCAACGCGAGGAATTGTTGCCCAAGTTGCTGGCGTTGGAAGATGCAATTCAAATCGTAACGGTTCTGTAACCATAAGATATGATTGTGACGATGCTGTCGAAATAAACAGAAAGTGTCCAGATAGGAATTGCTCAAAAAATCAGGCGATCATATCTCTGAGCTCTCGGCAATTGCGCGATGCATTGCTCTATCTCTTGCATTCCTGCCGGAACGATGGAGTACCTCGGCACGCGCAGTTGTGTGAATTGAGTGCGTCCTAAAATTAAAGTTAGGCGGAAGCACATAAAATCGCGGGGCATTCAGTCATATCCACTCATAAAAGCTCGTGGATAATAAACTTAAGCGCTAGAGGTCGTAAACGCACATCTTCCCAAGCAAAAATGCCCTGATAATTCAACAAAGCGCGGCTTTCGCTCGCGCTCTCCCCCTCCCACGCTGTATAATGCGCGGTTATTTTTCACTGAGTTATAAGGTGTGGTTTATGCAAATTATTCAGGAAGCGCTCACGTTCGATGACGTTTTATTAGTGCCTGCGCACTCGACTGTGCTGCCACGCGACGTAGAAATGAAGACCCAGCTGACGCGGGGCATTACGCTCAATATCCCTCTGGTCGCTGCGGCGATGGATACGGTTACCGAAGCGCGGCTGGCGATTGCGATTGCCCAGGAAGGCGGTATCGGCATTATTCACAAGAATATGACTGCCGAACAGCAGGCGCGAGAAGTGCGCAGCGTTAAAAAATACGAGAGCGGAGTGATTAAAGACCCAATCACGGTTTCGCCGGATGCGAGCATTCGGGATGTTATCAAGTTGACCCGCTCCAAGAATATTTCCGGCGTGCCGGTGGTCGACGGTGATGAACTGGTCGGCATTGTGACTAGTCGCGATTTGCGCTTTGAAACGCGCTTTGATGAGCCAGTTGCCAAAGTCATGACGCCTAAAGAGCGTTTGGTTACGGTCAATGAAAATGCTGATCGCAGGGAAGTGATTGCCCTGTTACATGAGCATCGTATCGAAAAAGTGCTGGTGGTCAATGATGCCTTCCATTTGCGCGGCATGATTACCGTGAAAGATATACAAAAAGCCAAGGATTATCCATTGGCCTGTAAAGACGAACATGAACAGTTGCGGGTCGGTGCGGCCATCGGTACCGGACATGGCACGGAAGAGCGGGTTGCCGCGCTGGTCGAAGCCGGCGTGGATGTGATTATCGTCGATACGGCGCATGGCCATTCTCAAGGCGTGCTGGACCGGGTGCGTTGGGTAAAGCAGAACTATCCTGAGGTGCAGGTGATCGGCGGCAATATTGCCACGGCGGCGGCAGCACTGGCTTTGGTTGAGGCAGGTGCGGACGGCGTTAAGGTCGGCATAGGTCCTGGGTCTATCTGTACGACCCGTATTATTGCCGGTGTCGGCGTGCCGCAAATTACCGCAGTCAGCAATGTCGCCGATGCGTTAAAAGGAACCGGCGTGCCGTTGATTGCCGATGGCGGTATCCGCTATTCCGGCGATGTCGCCAAAGCGCTGGCTGCCGGTGCCTATGCGGTGATGTTGGGCGGCCTGTTTGCAGGCACTGAAGAAGCGCCGGGAGAGATCGAGTTGTTTCAGGGACGGTCCTATAAATCCTATCGCGGCATGGGTTCTTTGGGCGCGATGTCGCAACAGCAAGGTTCCAGCGATCGCTATTTTCAGGAAGAAACCGATTCGGCGGAAAAATTGGTGCCGGAAGGCATAGAAGGCCGGGTGCCGTATAAAGGCAGTTTGCTGGCCGTTATTCATCAGTTACTGGGCGGTATTCGCGCCAGCATGGGTTACACCGGCAGCCAAACCATTGCGATGATGCATGAAAAAGCGCAGTTTGTGCGGGTGTCCAGCGCCGGCATGCGCGAAAGCCATGTGCATGACGTGACCATTACTAAAGAAGCGCCTAATTACCGGATGGAGTAATCGAGCAGTTAAGTTTCGCAGCATGCTGCGCTTCTATGCATAACTTCTCAGCGCCCGAATGTAGTATAAACAACTCATTGAAATACTTTAATTCACCACGAAGACGCGAAGGACACGAAGAAATGAACTCTTCGTGTCCTTCGCGTCTCGGCAACTGCTCCTGCGTTGCTCTACCTTCTGCATCCATGCAGTCGTTCGTGGTGATGTTTTTTTGAAGTTACCGGTTTTTGACCTACACACAAGAGTTCTATCGTGAAACAACAATCCCCAAACATCCATACCCACAAAATCCTGATTCTGGATTTCGGCTCGCAATACACCCAACTGATCGCGCGCCGTATTCGTGAAATCGGCGTCTATTGCGAAATTTATTCCTGCGAATGCGACGCTGAACAAGTCAAAAAATTCGCGCCCAACGGCATTATTTTATCCGGCGGACCGGAAACGGTAACCAGCGGCGATACGCCGAGAGCGCCGCAGATTGTTTTCGAATTGGGCGTTCCGGTGCTGGGTATCTGCTACGGTCTGCAAACCATGGCCGAGCAATTGGGCGGCAAGGTTGAAAGTTCCGACCATCGGGAATTCGGCTATGCGCAAATCAGGGCGCGCGGCCATTCCAAATTACTGACCGGCATCGAGGATCATTTATCGCCGGAAGGCTTTGGCCTGCTGGACGTCTGGATGAGTCACGGTGATCGCGTGGTTGATTTGCCGAACGGCTTTAGCCTGATTGCCAGCTCGGACGGTGCGCCGATTGCCGGTATCGCCAATGAAGACAAAGGCTTTTACGGTTTGCAGTTTCATCCCGAAGTGACTCATACCAAGCAAGGCGGACGGATATTGTCGCGGTTTGTGCTGGAGATTTGCGGCTGTGAAGCGTTGTGGACATCCAGTAATATTATCGAAGACAGTATCGAGGTCGTGCGGAAAACGGTCGGCACCGATCATGTGGTTTTGGGCTTGTCCGGCGGCGTTGATTCGTCGGTTGTTGCGGCGCTGCTGCACAAGGCCATTGAAGACCAGTTGACCTGCGTTTTTGTCGATACCGGCTTGTTGCGCCTGCACGAAGGCGACCAGGTGATGGCGACTTTTGCCGAGCACATGGGCGTCAAGGTTATCCGGGTGGACGCCGAACAGCGCTATCTGGACGCCTTGAGCGGCGTCACAGACCCCGAACAAAAGCGCAAAATCATCGGCAGTCTGTTTATTGATATTTTTGACGAGGAAGCCGCGAAAATAACCGATGCAAAATGGCTGGCGCAAGGCACGATTTATCCCGATGTGATCGAGTCGGCCGGTTCCAAAAGCGGCAAAGCGCATTTAATTAAGTCGCATCACAATGTCGGCGGCTTGCCGGAAAACATGCTGTTAAAACTGGTTGAACCTTTGCGCGAGCTGTTCAAGGACGAAGTCAGGAAGCTGGGCGTGGAGCTGGGTTTGCCTGCGGATATGGTTTATCGCCATCCGTTTCCCGGTCCCGGTTTGGGGGTCAGAATTCTGGGCGAGGTGAAAAAGGAATTTGCCGATTTATTGCGCCAGGCCGATGCTATTTTTATTGAAGAGCTGTATCGCCACGATCTGTACGACAAGGTCAGTCAGGCGTTTGCGGTATTTCTGCCGGTCAAGTCGGTCGGCGTGATGGGCGACGGTCGGCGCTATGATTACGTGATCGCTATCCGCGCCGTCGAAACCATCGATTTCATGACCGCTCGCTGGGCGCATTTACCGTATGAGTTTCTGGATTTGATTTCCCGGCGCATTATCAATGAAGTCCCCGGTATTTCCCGTGTTGCTTACGACATCAGCGGCAAGCCCCCCGCAACGATCGAATGGGAATAAGCAGTACTACGGATGAAGCATGGATGCGCTATGCGATCAGGCTGGCGCAACGGGCCGAGCAACAGGGGGAGGTCCCGGTCGGCGCTATCGTGGTCAGGGACAATCGATGTATCGCGGAAGGCTGGAATATTCCGATAACCAGCCATGATCCGACCGCCCACGCCGAAGTGGTTGCCATGCGAGGCGCGGGAGTTCACGTCCAAAATTATCGTTTAAATGATGCGACCTTGTACGTGACGTTGGAGCCTTGCGTGATGTGCATAGGGGCTATGAGTCATGCGCGGATCAAGCGGCTGGTGTTCGGCGCGTACGATCCCAAACGGGGCGCGGTGTGCAATGCACTAAGCCTGACCGATGCGGCTTTTTTAAATCACCGGATCAGTTGGGACGGCGGCGTGTTGGAAACGGAATGCTCGGAAATGCTGAGGGATTTTTTTAAAGCCAGGCGATGATGGACAGGCGTTTTAAAGCGCCGACGGGGATCGATTGTTACCGCATCGTACTATTTTATGAAAGCCTTCCTCTCCCCAAAGGCATAAGTATCTATACGGTTTTTTTGTATTACAAATACAATGAGTTACAAAACAGTCTAGCTCCCTCTCCTGCATCCATGCAAGTCGTCATCCCAATCTTCTCCCTCAAGGGAGCATAGCTATCTACACAACTTTTTTAATTATAAATACAATGAGTTACAAAGCGGCTTGGCTCCCTCTCCTGCTG
>DAINRH010000066.1:0-11803 GCA_036741905.1 Methylobacter sp.
GGCGGACCGCCCAGGCTGGTGCGATGCGTTGAACGGCCTGCCCGGCATTTTCGGTTCTTCGGTGAATGAAACCATCGAGCTCAAGCGCCTGACAGACTTTACCTCGAAAGCTCTGGCCGATGTCGATGGAGACTTTTCCCTGCCAGCGGAACTAGCGGACTTTATAGTCGGATTGGAAGCGTTGTTAAATCGCCCCAACCTGACGCCCGAGTTATTTTGGCAGGAAAGCGGAGTCCAAAAGGAAGCTTATCGGGAAAAGGTGTTCATGGGCTTTGACGGTGTCGAACACGTCCTCTCTGTTGCAGCGGTGCAGACCTTCCTGGCGACGGTTTCGAGCTACCTGGATGCTGCGATCAACAAGGCCCGGACTCCGGAAGGCATCGTCACCTATTTCTCCTATGAAGCCGAGCAGTATCGGGAAATAGCGGACGGCAAAGCGGCTGTGACCCGCTTCAAGCAAAAACCGATACCGCTGTTTCTGGAAGGTTTTGTCCATGCCCTGCGCATCGCCGAACCGAAGGAAGTCCGGCGGCTTTACGATGCGGCGCGTAGCTCCGAACTGTTCGACAAGAAGTTGGGCATGTACCGCGTCAATGAACCGCTGGGGGAAAATGCGCTGGACTTGGGCCGGATCGGGGTTTTCAACTACGGCTGGCTGGAGAACGGTTCGATCTTCCTGCACATGCATTACAAGTTCGTGCTGGAGATGGTTCGGGCCGGGTTAGTCGAGGAGTTTTACGGCCAAATCGAACAGCTGCTGGTGGCTTTTCGCGACCCTACGGAATACGGTCGCAACCCGGTCGAAAACTCCAGCTTCCTGGTCAGCAGCGGTTTCGCTATCGATCCACGGCAACATGGACGCGGTTGCGTAGCGCGTCTTTCGGGTTCCACGGTGGAATTTTTGCATCTTTGGACGCATCTTTTTTTGGGGGCTGCTCCTTTTGTGTTTGAGGAGGGCAGATTGCTGTTCAAGCCCGCGCCGATCCTGTCTAAAACATTTTTCTCCACAAACGAGCAATGCACCAATCCCTTTGGTTTTAAAGAAACCTTGCCAGCGGACAGCGCGGCCTGCGCTTTATTGGGGGCAACCTTGCTGGTCTACATCAACTCCGAGCGACTAGATACTTTCGGTGACGCTGCCGTTAGGCCTCGCCGTTACGATTTATATGGGTGGGACGGCAGTATGCAGACGGTCGAAGGTGAACATCTGGGGGGGCAATCCGCTGAAGCGCTACGCCTCGGCCAATTCCGGCGGGTGGATGTGGTGCTTGGGAGGCCATAAATGGTTTCATTTGTTTATCCGAACTTGCTGTCTCTCATCGCCAAATTTGCTAAGAGGCATAAAAGCCCCCTCCCTACGGGTTGATAAAATATCCTTGATTTGGTATATTTTGGCATGGTCAATATTCCAAACACGCCGCGTTCCAAACCATTGCATTGGGTTGGTTCCGCCAAAAAAGACTATCTTGGCTTTCCTGAGCAAGTACAAAGCGACATGGGCTATGCGCTGGGCTTGGCCCAGATCAATGCCAAGCACCCCAAGGCCAAGCCGTGGAAAGGCGAGGGGCCGGGGCTTTTCGAAATCGTTGAAGATTATCGTGGCGATACCTATAGAGCGGTTTACACCGTGCGCTTTGTTGGCGTGGTTTATGTTCTGCATGCCTTTCAGAAAAAGTCGAAGGCCGGGATCAAAACGCCGCAGCCCGACATCAACTTGATTGCCGAGCGGCTAAAACGTGCCCAAGCCGATTACGAGACTAGCCAAGGCACAAACAAGACTGGAGAATGAAATGAATAACAACGATATAACCCACGGCACCGACAATGTTTACGCCGATTTGGGCTTACCTGATGCAACCGAACGCCAGACCAAAACCCGGCTGGCATTGGCAATCAACGAGCTGCTCGACAGCCGTCGGCTTAAACAGCGCGAAACAGCCCAATTGCTGGGCATACCGCAACCCAAAGTGTCTGCACTCAAAAACTATCGCCTGGACAACTTTTCGGTCGAGCGTTTGATGGAATTTTTGACCGCGTTAGATCAGGATGTTGAAATCGTAATCCGGCCACGGGCAAATAATGCCGAAGCGGGGCAAATTTCTGTTTTGGCAGCTCGGTAGGTTGGAATGCTGTTTTTAAGGTGAGCCATATCAGGTTCGATAAGTCAGATTCATAATCATCAAATACCATTTGGCGGATGAAGTATGACATACAAATACGAGACCATTTTATATTGGAGCAAGGAAGATAGCGCTTTTATCGCCGAAATCCCGGAACTTCCCGGCTGCATGGCGCATGGCAGTTCCCCAGAAGAAGCGCTGGCGAATGCAAATGAGGCTATTGGGCTTTGGCTGGATACGGCAAAAGAGTTCGGCGACCCAATTCCTGAACCTAAGGGGCGTCGGCTTATGTATGCTTAAATGTCGGGCAACGAAAAGATGCTGTCCAGCCTACTTAACTATGAAATGGATGAGGCTCTGGTGGCAGAAAAACCTAATGGTGCGCAGTTAGTCAGCATAATCCGCGCAACACCGCCAGAATTGCTGGCAAGCATTGCTGAGAAATTTGGTGATCCGGTGGAATGGCAGCGCGAACAACGCAAAGACCGTATATTTCCTGGCCGTGAGGATGATTGATGATTCTTGACAGTCATGTAGGGTACGCTCCGCGTACCATTGTTCAAATTATGCGGTGGTTGATTCGGATGATAAGGTACGCGGAGCGTACCCTACATGGCTATCCAGGCTGCTCGCTCGATCAAGGTGGAGGCGTATTTTGGTTTGCCTGAAAGGTTGCTATCAATGGTTGATTAATATAGCATCCAGGCTAACGGATCGTTGGAGCGGCGTTATGCTCCGGTGGTTGAAAATTAATATGCGCCTGCTTAGGTGTTTACTTAACGTTAGGCGAGAGGAAAGAGAATGCTAAACGAATATGGCTTTTCCGGGTCGGATTGGGATGCTGCTAAAGAGGAAGCAAAAGCAATCTTAATTGGCGTGGCTCGCCGAAAAGGGCGCATCGCCTATTCCGAACTGGCGGCTCAAATTCAAGCAATTAAAATTGAAGCGCACGACCCACGGATGTTTCATCTGCTCGGAGAAATCAGCTCCGAGGAAGATAGGGCTGACCGAGGCATGCTGACGGCTATAGTAGTCCACAAATCGGGGGATATGCAGCCTGGTCCGGGATTCTTTGAACTGGCTAAATCACTAGGCAAGGACACATCTGATCTTCTTGCGTGCTGGGTTAATGAATTCAATCGTGTCCATAATTATTGGGCGAACAAAGCAAAAAACGTATAACACGACGCTCCAGCCTACGTCAGGCAAACTATAATTACCAGAGGATTTCAAAATGATAGAAGAGATTGGGATAGTGGTTGGTCTCTACGTTCTTACCAGGATGATTCCTGTGGAACGAACCAGATTGACTATTATATTCTCGGTGCTAACCGCACTGGTATGTGTGTTAGTCATAACCGATTTAACAGTCCGTAGCATAACCTCAAAATCCATCCTCTCATTTGTTTTGAGTGATCCCTCACAAGACCAAGCCCATGTTGAAGCTCCAGCTAAAACTGATCAAGCACAGCAAGTAACTAGCGTTACGAAAGTAGATGGTGGCTCAATCACTACAGAACTTGGTTATGGTATCGCTGTAGCTAAAGGGTCATCGCTTAGACGCGAATGGATCACCGTTCATATGCCTTCCTTTCCTTTAGACATAGAAGGAACAGCTGGAGTAACTACTCGCTATGAAAGCAAGCAATATGGCGGGGATTATAAATATCGCGCCACATTGACCATCAATGTAAGCCAAGAAGTTAGTTCATTCGAGATACGTTTTTTAACTTTTGATGTTTGGGGCGATCATGTGCGGTCGCTAAATTTCGAACAGGTTGTTGATGTAAAACTTGGAAAACATGAGTTTCAAGCAGAATGGCCACTTTATTCAGAAAACGAGGTTGAGGCGCACTATGCATCCATTGCATATGTTGCTCGAGTACGCCTAAAAGATGGTAGGATTCTCTTGGCACCAGAAAAGCCAATTCTTGAAGAAGCTCGTAAGTTTTCAGGGAAATTTACCCCTGCTCAGCTTGAGCCAAAGAACTCTGCACCACCTAATGCTTCTGCACCTGTATCAAATTAGGTTTGGCGTTTGCTGTACAACGAGGTAAATCAGGCCTTTTTGGTTGGTGGCAGCTTGGCCTTGACTGGGTTGCTTGACCTAACAAGCCGGTCAAAGGGACGCGACGCCCGTTGGCGGTTTTGAAGTTCAGTTTTTTATCAAGGTTCGGCGGCTTCGCTAAAGCTCACAGAGCGGCGCGCCCCTTACCATCACGTTAGGCAAAAAAACATGGCAACGTTTCGCAATATTCAAAATGACTCTGAGTTAGCCAAACTCTACGAGGTGGGAGAGGGATTTATCTACAACGACTACTCGGGATTGGGCAACCCTCATGTTACGTATAATATCTTACATGCAGCAAGCTGTAATCAGATCAAAAGATTAGACACGAAAAAGCCAAAATTTCTATTCAGGACGCTTACAGATGCTATTGCTTGGTTGTCGGAACAGCGTGGTGAGGAAGGAAAAAGATGGAGGCGCTGTGGTATATGTCATGCTGAAGGAAGACCGCTGTCTATTGTTAGCACGCGCGCTGAAACCACGTCACCAGCCATTGAGAAGAAGGCTGTGACTAACCCGCATCCCGAGCAACTTTCCGTTGAGCACGCGATGAGAACGATAGCAGAAGAGCTTGAGCTGGTGGCGAAAACTCCAGATAGTGCAACTGAGATTGAGGAGGTTATTGATCATAGAATAGAGGCCGAAGCTTTAGTTGTTGATGAAGACGACGAATCTGCTTTTCCCGAAGGGCGGGAGTCATTCCAAACTCATCGCCATCTTGAACGTGATGGAAAAATTCCAAGTAAAGCAAAGGCCAAGCGTTTGGCTGAAACAGGAAAGCTTGAGTGCGAAGTTTGCAGAATGGATTTTCACCGCTTTTATGGAAAGCTTGGTGATGGCTTTATTGAAGCTCATCACACAATGCCCGTGTCTAAGCTTAACGGCGCAATGAATACAAAAGTCAGCGACTTAGCGCTCGTGTGTTCCAATTGCCATCGAATGCTTCATCGAGGTCAAAAGCTTCTGTCCATAGACGAACTCAGAGTACTTGTAAATGGAGTAATCAACGCGTAAGGCGCAATAGCCCAGTAGGCAGGAATAAGCCGGTTCGAGCGGTAGCGAAACCGGCATTTCCGGCAAACACCACCCAAACGCGCCGGAAACGCTACCTAGCGCTACGCTCCCTTCGGCTTTGCTCAGGAGAGCCTTTGCCGAAGAGGCGGGCCACTTTCTAATCAAGCCGGACGGCATTCGAAACGTCCCGCCTGTTCAGAACGTTGCCAGTTAGACCTTCCATGTTTTAAAAACCTGGAAGGTCTGCCCACTAATGCAGGACGGGACATGTCGCCCCGTCCTGCTTGTACCGATAGGCCTCATCATGAACCTCGAAGGTAATAATATAATGGATGTAGATATTAAACGAATAGATGGTGTTTGGACGCTGGGGTATTCGCTTGATAAGCACACAATAAGCAGCACTCCAATCGGCTACAACGAATATGGACATATGCAGTTTGATACCGTAAGGCCGGAAGAAAAAAGCAAGGGTCAAGTCTTGTGTAGTGCATCTTTATTTTGTGATGATTCCCTATCCCCAGTTTAGCCCATAGCGAGCGGTGAGGTACGAACCGCACGGGAAGTCGCTCGATACGTGTGCATCCTATGGTGCGGTTCATTGGGGACTGCGGCGTTCACGGCTTTGGCTTAGATTGTCCGGTTTTTGGCCGGTGGGAGTTTCGTCTTACAGCTTTCACGATAGAAAACCGTACCCGCCCCGGCTCAGTCTATTGAAGTTGCGGTCGTCAATGTTAGTTTGAAAAGCTAAAAATCGACTTTTTCACGAGGAAGGAATATCCCTTTAATACAATTAGGGTTGATGATGGATAATTGAATGTGGTTATGGGTTCTAAAACCGGCACCGGGATAAAGCGCTTCGCCTTCCCAAAAGACAGCCCTGACAGAATCGAATTTAATACCTTCTGCTTGGGCTAATGCGACAGCGTAGCGAATCACCGCACAATCAAGATCACGCTTTTTGAAATTAACATCCGCCTCGCCAAACGGCCGGTTAGCGGGCAGTTCGTGATCCTCCAACCCACATACCATGTCGTCATAAGCGGCGCGCAGAAAATCCAGCCATCTCTTATCAAGCAAATCCAGGCAGTTGCCAAGGTCAATGACGGCGCCGATAACAAAAGGTTGATTAATTGTAGAGTTGCGGCGTTTACCGGCCTGTTCGGCATATTGGCGGGCGCGTTCGTCGCTGTTTTCCCAAAAATAAACCCCAGGGCCAAGCCAATCATAGCTGTTTGTGCTGGGCCGAAGCATGTCTTCGCCATTCAGCACCTTTTTGCCTACCGTTTCGTCAAGGCCATGAAAACCAAGGACAAAGGCAGGTTTTGACGAGTACACCTTATTTGCTTAGACGGCGGGCTTTGTCTTTTTCCAAGGTCTCTGCGGAAAAGAAGCGTTTCACATAATCGCCATTGGCATCGAGTATCTGCGCTTTTCTCAACAGCTCCGCTCGTTGCTCTTTCGTGCGGCCCTCAGAACCTTTACGGATAATTGTCGTTGCATTCGTAGCATCAAAAAACTGCATGTCCGCCTCCTGTTAGTATGGGTTGTTATATTTGTGCGCCGTGTTCTTGAGTAAACCAATGTAGAAGTTATAGTCGTCAATATAAACAATGGTTCACACACTCTTTGCTCCTAAAAGAAAAACCACCTGAGGGTGCTTTTTCCTACGGAAAAATCAATTTAACGATAATCCCTAAGGGTGAGCTGTAAATATAATTGTACGCCCAATGGGCGTATTTCACATTATGAAACATTGTTTCGCGATGTGAAATTTCATAATTATTTAAACCGACTATTGAGCTTTGCCAAGGAAATACAGGAATAGCCAGCAAGTAGCCTGGATGGAGCTTGCGGAATCCGGGGCTTCAAAGCAACGATCTGTTGTCAGCCCATTCTATGGACTCTATCGGCAGCAAGTCGCCGTGTTGATTTTGCATCCAAATGGGGTTAAAACCTACTTGGGCGAATACAATGCGCCACGCCCAGTTGAAAAGGATGCGGAACTTAATGAAAGTTTTGATTTGGAAAACAGCGGCAGTTCTCTTAATTTTAAAGGCCAACAATTGCCGTGGCGTAGTACCGCTCCTAGCGGACAGGTCATTATCGTTAGCCATTAGCCAGTTTGGGCAGGCGATCATGAAAAAATCCTTATACCCAAAGGGCATAAGTTTCGTTTGAGCAGACAAGCTGCTCAACTCAGCTTTAATGTTGAAGCAAGGGAAACCACTATGAAAGATAAAAATGCCGAACCTAAAATGTTTGTTTTTCAACACAGTAAAAATTTGCAAGAGCCTGTGTTTCACAAGAAGGCTGTGTTGCACAAACAGTTGTTTTTCACTTGGGCAGTTGCCGTTGGATTTTTTTTCTCCGCAGCTGTTGCCGCCAACAGCGCGGAGGTGGAAGCCGCCATTGATTTGATGAAGCAATCGCACACGGATCAATGCGAAAAAATAAAAATCAAGAAGGAACTTCTGATAGCCCATCAGCATCACGATCAAGCTAAATTAAAAGCCTTAGGCCCCGAACTTGATGCCATTAACAAACGCCTCAAACCGACGGAAGACAAATTAACAATTTTAAAATCCGCCATGATGAAAAACCCCGATGACGAAAGCGACTTTGCAACCGCCATGCTTTACTTGGACGCGTGCAATTGAACCGTCAACACGATTAGATGCACTTAACGCTGATCGGGTGGAGATGACGGGATTGCCCCCATCATTCCTCCCACACCACCGGGCATGCGGTTTTCCCGAGCAGGACGGGGCAACATGCCCCGTCCTGCTACTCGTTGTTCCGATTTGCTGGTGCGACACGTCCGGCAACTGCGCAACGCATTTCGCAAAGTAAGCAAGGGTCAAGTCTTGTACGGTGCGTTTTTATTTTATGCCGATTCCCAATCTCCAGTTTGGGAATCCAACTCCAGGTTTATCTTGGCTGTCAAGCATGGTAGACTAAATTTCAAATAGAAACAGGCCGCAATATCATGGCAGCGATTACATTTGATACTTTAAAATATGCCAATAGGCTTAAAGCTGCGGGCGTTCCTGATAAACAAGCTGAGGCTGAAGCCGAGGTGTTGTCCGAAGCACTTGAAGTTAATCTCAAGGAGTTGGTCACCAAGGAAGATTTGCATCGTGAAATGGAATCTTTGCGCCGTGATATAGATACTCGGTTTGTCCAAGTGGATGCGCATTTTGTTCAGCTTGAGCAGCGTCTGATTATCAAACTGGGGGCTCTTATGGCTTTATCCATCGGCATAGTTGCCGCTCTTGTTAAGCTGCTTTAAGTATCATTTTTATCGTTCCTTCGCTCCAGCGTTGCCGGCCCAAGCGTCTAATTAATCCCTCCAATCCTGCATAATGACCGGTACTTGAAATAGCAGCAATGTTCAGGGCGTACTCTACAGAGTTTACGTTAGGTTAAAAAACCATCAGCCTTGAATAACCTATAGTCCATGCTATGATGCCGAAATGATTGAATCATTTAAAGATCAAGCCAGTGAAGACCTATTCAATGGCGTTAATTCGAAAGCAGCCCGTAAAACTTGCCCTCAAATACTTTGGCAAGTTGCGGCAAGAAAACTGGATCAACTCGATTCTGTTCAATCTTTGGAGGAACTGAAAGTTCCCCCAGGTAATCGTCTTGAAAGTCTCTCTGGGGATAGAAATGCCAAGTACAGCATTCGCATCAATGAGCAGTATCGAATTTGTTTTATGTAGGGTAAATCAGGCCCCTATAATGTTGATGTAACCGATTACCATTAGGAGCGTATTATGGTTCGTATTCCAACCAATAGGGAGCCTACTCATCCGGGTGAAATGCTTCGGGATGAGTTTCTTGTTCCTATGAACATAAGCCCGCATGATCTTGCTGACGCAATCCATGTTCCCTATCAGTACATAGATGAGCTGGTAAGCCAAAAATGCGGCGTAACCCCAAGCATGGCTCTACGATTGGCCAAATTCTTCGGCGTGTCAGCGGATTTTTGGCTCAATTTACAAGTTCGGTGGGATCTTTTTAAGGCGCAAGCAATAGAAAAAAATGAGCTGGATTCAATTCAAGATTTCCACCACATGCAAAAACTAGCTTAGCTATTTGTATAATTTAATTGCGGATTGTCTGCTCTCCACAACTACGCTCGTCGCTGCTTGGCGGTACGGTTACGACGTTCTCCATTGAGCCCGAAAAGACATCTATTGTAGACGCTACCCTTGGTCGGATCAGGTCCTGTCGCAAAGCTTGCTTCAATTCGTCCTTGGCATTTGTGTAAATCTCAAACTGTTCGGCTGTCAGCACGCTACGCAAGGTATCGTCTTTCTGTTCCAAAATGGCTTGGATGTCGCGCATTTTAAGAAAACCCATGCTTGAGCTTTTTAATACCGGTTCTACTTTTTCTGCGTATTCCTGATTGATTTCCTGGACCTTGGTAACTTCATCCTGAGAGAGGTTGAGCTTTGTTTTCATGAAACGGGTTTGTGATGCCGCTCTTTCTGTCGGCGTGGAGTTGAGCAGGTAGGCCATATCGTCGGCATGTGCAATGGGAATGGACAGCGACAAACATAATGCAATTGTGCGTTTTAAGGTGCGCATCGTGTCTCCGGGGTAGTTAATTTATTCTATCATTGCCAGGTTCCAGCACTCATCGTTATACACGTAGTATCTACGGGCTGTCGTCATTCCGACAGTCTCTTATCTGGCGTTAGGCGAGAAACATGTCGATATGCAGACCTTCCAGGTTTTTAAAACATGGAAGGTCTAACTTGCAACATTCTGAACAGGTGGGACTTCGCCAGGCTTATTCCGGCCACGAGATTATCAGTTTAGACGGTTAAACCGCTCATGGCGTAGCCGAAGCCTGTCATGAGCTTGTCGAATGGGGCTCGCTACGAGCGGCTTACCCTCAGACCTTGTCCCCGCTTAAGTTGGTAGCAGAAACCTTTAAGCCGCTCGCCAGACATAAGTCGCCATCGCGCTTGGCGGCAGGGTGGCTATTGCATTTTTCCCTTGAAATTGGATAGTAAAGGATCGTGCTTCAGCAGCCTCATTAAGTGCTATCAGAACGATGTAGCCCTCGGGCGTCAGAAAAGCCACATTCGGCAATGACGCTTGTTCAGCGGAATAGATCCTCACCGAACCGGGGCGTACGAATTTCGCGGCATGGCCGATCACATAGTAAGCGACGTTGCGGGTAACCTCTTCGCCTAGGGTCAAAGCACCGACGCAACGGGCCTCGCCTCCTAGGGTATGAGGACAGCAAAACGGGTCGGAGGCCAGGTTCCATTCGAGCACGATTCGGCTCCAATTGCGTATCGAACCGATCAGCACGTTTTTCACATGCCAGATTAAATCCCCGCCGAACTGCCCGTCCGATCCCACCCATTGCTCGGTGAAATACAGTTTCATTTCCGGGTAAGCCTGATGCACCTCGGAAAGAACCGAAATATCGCCTCCGTAGAGATGCCAAGCCGATCCGGTCAGATAACGGCGCGCTTTTACATCGGCGAAAACTTCCAAAGGATACTCCGGGACATCGCAATTGTGGTCCCAGCAGAACAGTTCCACATCGGCCAATCCGGCTGCCTGCAAAGCCGGTCCCAGATGATTTTTGATAAACTCGGCCTGCTCGCTCGCTTCCATGATCATGCTGGGTTCGTTTTTGAGGTTCAAGGGTTCGTTCTGTGGGGTGATGGCATGGACGGTAATGCCTCGATCCCGCATGGCTTGCAGATATTTGACCAGGTAATCGGCGTAAGCAGCGTAGCAATCCGGCCTCAGTTTGCCGCCGACGAAGCTCCGGTTGGTCTTCATCCAGATTGGCGCCGACCACGCCGTAGCCATGAGCCTGATCTCCGGATTAATAGCCAAAATTTCCTGCAACAGGGGGATAACTTCAACATCCCCGGCCTCTATATCGAAACGGACCAGTTCGGGATCCGGTTGTCCATCCGGCCTGTCGTTATAGGAAAAGCTGCGTTCGCTCAGATCCGATGCACCGATGCTCAGACGCAAAAAACTGACGCCGATGCCGTCGCCGTCGGGCAAGAACAATTCCCGTAACAACGCACTACGCTCGGAAGCCGGCAAGCGACTGATCAGCATCGCGCTGCCCCCGGTCAAGGAAAACCCGAATCCCTCGATGACCTGATATTTCCGTTCGCTGTCCACCGTTATGACCGGGAAATCATTGGCGTTGTCGGCAAAGCAAAGATCATCGACCTGCCGTTGCAGCAACAAGGTTTGGTCGGCGCGGGTCAGCCATACCGCCAAAGAACAATGATCCGGAATGGAATCATAAGGATTGCTTTGTTCAGACATGGAAGTCCCTTTGGCGAAACAACTTTGCATTATAGATTATGAGACCTGAGAGCTTGAATAATCGCTTTACTTCGGAGCGTATCGAGCGATTCGATCCGAAGACCTTTATACCGCAACCGCATTACCCACTATCCGATCAACGCTCCCCGTTCTCAAAAACCACTACCGCCCGGTTATTGACCGAATAAAAAGCTTCGCGCACCGATTTTTGGTGTTTTGGAAGCACAATATCCTGCGGTGAATGCAGCGAAGTGTCCAAGGCCAGATGCCATGTTCGACC
>DAINRH010000066.1:11903-15222 GCA_036741905.1 Methylobacter sp.
CAATATCCTGCGGTGAATGCAGCGAAGTGTCCAAGGCCAGATGCCATGTTCGACCGGCAATAACCGGCAATTCAATGCGAAGCTGTTGGTCCGACATGTTCATTGCAACATGCAAGTCGGGTTCGTCGGCTTCAATGCCCGCCAGGGTAAAAGCCAACACCTTCGCTTCATGATCGTCCCATAGCGGCTTATCGATTTCAGTGCCGTGCCATTGAATTTCGGCTATACCCCGGCCATTGACAGGTTTTCCGGTCAAAAAACGCCGCCGCATAATGGCCGGATGCCGTTTGCGCAACGCGATCATCAGTTGGACAAAACGCAGCATATCGGCATTCTGCTCGGTCATGCTCCAGTCTATCCAGGACAATTCGTTATCCTGGCAGTAGCAGTTATTATTGCCGTGCTGGCTGTTTAATAACTCGTCGCCCGCCAATAACATGGGCACGCCCTGACTGAGCAGCAACATGGCGAAAACATTTTTCACTTGTTGTCGGCGCAAGGCCAGAATGCCCGAATCGTCGGTGTCCCCTTCAATGCCGCAATTAAAACTTAAATTATTATTGCAGCCGTCCTGATTGTATTCACCGTTGGCGCTGTTATGTTTCTCGTTGTAGCTGAACAAATCGTACAGGGTAAAACCGTCGTGACAGGTGACGAAGTTGATGCTGTTAATCGGCAGCCGGCCTTTGTGCTCGTACAAGTCGTTACTGCCGCACAGCCGGGTTGCCAACTCGTTGACCAGCCCTTTATCGCCACGCACAAAACGCCGGATGACGTCCCGATACCTGCCGTTCCATTCGGCCCAGCGGTAACCGGGAAAACTGCCGACCTGGTACAGTCCAGCGGCGTCCCAGGCCTCGGCAATCAACTTGGTTTTGGCCAGCTGCTCCGAAAGCTCGATGCCCCAAAGCAAAGGCGGATCTTGCAGCACCTCGCCGCCCTCTCCTCGCGCCAAGGCGCTGGCCAGATCGAAACGAAAGCCGTCGACATGCATTTCCCTGACCCAGTATTCCAGGCAGCTGATAATAAAGTTGGCCACCAGCGGATGATTGGCGTTTACGGTATTGCCGCAGCCGGTATAGTCGTGAAGAATGCTTTTGTCGAAGTGGTCGTGATGATAAAAAATATCATCGCCTATGCCCCTGAAATTGATGATCGGGCCGTCTGCACCGGCCTCTGCGGTATGGTTGAAGACAACGTCCATAATGACGCCCATGCCTGCCTGATGCAGCGCTTTGACCAGATCGCGAAACTCATGGACATGGGTTCCCTGTTCCGGGGTCACGCAATAACCCGGATGCGGACTGAAAAAACTGTGGGTGCTGTAGCCCCAGTAGTTTTTCAGCCCCAAATCGGCAGTGTGCCTGGGAACATCCTGCTCATCGAAAGCCATGACCGGCAACAGCTCAACGTGCGTGATACCGAGTGCTTGCAAGTAAGGGATTTTTTCGATCAATCCGGCAAACGTGCCCGGATTGGCCACCTTTGAAGAAGGATGCCGCGTAAAGCCGCCGACATGCAGTTCGTAAACAATGGCTTTTTCGCTGCGTATGCGTAGCGGCACATCGCCTTCCCAATCGTAACGATCGTCGACGACAACGCATCGCATCGCGGTCAGTCTATTGTCGCCCGGCATGCATGCCGCCTTGCGGCTCCAACGTTTATGACTGACCGCACGCACCCAAGGATCAATCAGTTGCTTGTTCTTATCAAAATGCAATCCCGCTTCGCGGACTTGATTAGGCCCGTCCATGCGCCACGCATACCATGTACCGGCCGGCAATCCGGTCACGTAAACATGCCATGAAAAAAAAGTACGATTAACGTCTTCCTGCAACACGATGGTTTGAAAGGGCTCATCGCAGTCCGAGGTCTCAAACAGCAACAATTCAACATGCGTCGCATAACGACTGAAAATGGAAAAATTAACACCCTTGTTTTTAGCCCTGGAGCCGGAAGGATAAGGATTTCCCGGCCTTAACTGGTATTCTTTTTTATGCATATCCTCATCTCGCGCTTTGTAATCGCAAAGCTTACTTAAATCACTGGGGTTGTCTTCAGTTGAAAACAGGCTCTTATAGTCGCTATTATCCAAAGCCACCGGCTGCAAGGCAAAGGAATTTAAAATTCATTGATAAATAGTACCGGTTCTTAACCGTTTGAATTCATACAAATACAACCACTTTTAAAATACGGTTTCCGTCTACCGCAATAACAAACCGGGCAACGGCCGATAAACGGCCGATAAGCAGACCTTCCAGGTTTTAAAAACCTGGAAGGTCTAACTGGCAACGTTCTGATGACGACTTTTGGGCTGCGTTGTGTATAAAAACGAGTGTAGAGCATGGGAATGAGGAGTTTATGTTTAGGGACGTTATTACCGACCATAGCCTACATCTCTGAAAGAATATCCAACGCCTCGGACAGTGTAGAAACCCCGTGAATCTGCAAACCCTCAATCGGCTTTTTAGGCACATTAGCCTTGGGAATAACCGCCTTCTTGAAACCGTGTTTTGCCGCATCGTTAAGCCGCGCATGGCCGTTCGCTACCGGCCTGATTTCGCCGCTCAGGCCGATTTCGCCGAAAAAGAACGCATCATGCGGAATGACTTTATCCCTCAGGCTGGAGACGACGCCCACCACGATGGCTAAATCGGAACTGGTTTCGGTCACCTTAATGCCGCCGACCACATTGGCGTAAATCTCATCGTTCGCGGTAAAAATGCCTCCGTGCCGGGACAGCACCGCCAGCAACATCGCCAGACGATTTTGGTCGAAACCCACCGCCAGCCGCCGGGGATTGCCGTATTGACATTCGGTCACCAACGCCTGAATTTCCACCAGCAGCGGCCGCGTCCCTTCCCACAGCACGGTAACCACGCTGCCAGACGAGGGTTTGTCCGGACGGTTTAAAAACATCGCCGAAGGATTTTTAACCTCTTTTAGCCCGGTGCTGTCCATCGCGAAAAAGCCTAACTCGCCGACGCTGCCGAAACGGTTTTTGTCCGCCCTTAACACCCTGAACCGGGCGTCATCGGTCGATCCCAGCATCACTTGGGTATCGACAATGTGGCTCAAGGTCATCGGTCCCGCCAGCGATTGATCCTTGGTCACATGGCCGACCATAAAAATCGACACATCATGCTTTTTGGCATATTGGGTCAAATAACTGGCCGACTCCCTGACCTGAGAAACCGATCCCGGCGCGGACTCCGTATCCTGGGTATGCATGACCTGAATCGAGTCGATCACCAGAATTTGCGGCTTGATCTCATCCATCACATCGCAGATGCGCTGCACCGAGGTTTCGGCCAGCATC
>DAINRH010000066.1:15294-18772 GCA_036741905.1 Methylobacter sp.
AATCTGTTGCAGCGACTCCTCGCCGGACACATACAGCACACTGACGCCGCGCGCGGCAATATTGGCAATCGCCTGCAACAACAGCGTACTCTTGCCTGCGCCCGGCGCTCCGCCGATCAGCACCACGCTGCCGCAGACGATGCCGCCGCCCAGAACGCGGTCGAATTCGGAAATCCCGCTGAAAATCCGTTCCGCCTGGGAAAGATTAACATCCGACAGTAATTTGACCTCGGACCGGCTTCCGGCATACCCTGCCTTGCGGCCGGCACGTTCCGGCCCGCCCAGCCTGACTTCCTTGATAGTGTTCCATTCGCCGCAACTGGTGCATTGCCCGCCCCAGCGGGGATAATCGGCGCCGCACTGATCGCAGACAAATGCGGTTTTTATTTTCTTGCTCATGTTAGTCAACATGCCTTTCGGCTATTAAATTGCCCGTGACTATACCCCTTTCCGGTGTCGATAATCGCTGGTATTGCTCCGCATCCGGCCGACCCTGCAAATACGATGCGCCGGGATCGATGATAAACCGCGCATCCATCGCCGTGCGTCCCAGCAACATGCGAAAACTCATACTGTCCCGATTGGTCAGCGTCATTTCAGCTTTTATCACCGACTGCCCCAGAACCAGCTGGGTTTCTATCACATAGCGGCGCTGTTTATGTCCGCCGGAATCCATAACCAGTCGACGGTCTTTAACCTGTGCATGACATTCAACCCACACATCGCAATTTTTTTGCAAGGGATGAATCGCAAACATCACCCAGCGTTGACCGTCTTTTCGATAAGGTTCGATAGAGAATGCGTGCAAAGCCGATGACCGGGCCCCGGTATCGATTTTTGCCTTAATCCCCGCCAGCTTAAGCTCCGGCAGCCCCACCCACTCGCGCCAGCCCAACATCGGTTTGTGTATCATCTGTGTAAAGCCTTAATCTAAAGTTATACTTTAAGGACGACCAACCGGTCGCCCCTACAACACCGGTAAAATGTGCGCCATTATGCTTGAATACTTAAGCCAGATAAAAATATTTATCAACAGGGATAAACCATGTCCGAATCACTGAGTTACGCTTCCGAAAAATCAGGCTTGCCGCCCGGCTCGCTGGTGCATGTCGGCGAAGTGCATGAGCACGAACATAAAATCACCGTCATCGATTACAACAAATCAACGCTAAGCACGCGCACCATCAAGACCATTGAAGAACTGCTGCCGTACAAAACCACCGATACCGTCACCTGGGTGATTATCGACGGCCTGAAAAACGTTTCAATTATCGATGCGATAGGACAATATTTCGATATTCATGCGCTGGTGCTTGAAGATATTCTCAACACCCATCAGCGCCCGAAATTCGAGGAATTTGACGACTATTTGTATATCGTCATCAAAGCGATTTCACTGGCCGCCGATGAATTTAACGTCGAATATGAGCAGGTCAGTTTATTGCTGCTGGATAAATTCGTGTTCACCTTCAAGGAAAAGCCCGATGCGCTATTCGACCCGCTGCTCAGTCGGCTTAACAACGCTAAAAGTCATATCCGGAATCTCGGCACCGATTACCTGACCTATATCATCATGGATACCATCGTCGATGAGTATTTTGCCCTGCAAGACACCTTCGATGAACTGATTGAAAGCGTTGAAGATGAGTTGCTGTCGGACCCGTCGGCGCAAACGCTGGGTACCATCCAGAAAATCAAGCGCGAATTGATTTTCTTGCGCCGAAGCGTATCGCCCATGCGGGAATTGCTGGCCTCCATTCAGCGTAGCGAATCGCAGCTGCTTAATGACAAAACCAAGCGCTATTTTGGCGATATATACGATCACGTGATTCGCGTAACTGAAGCCATGGAATCCTACCGGGACTTGATCGCCGGTATGCTGGACATTTATTTATCCAGCGTCAGCAACAAAATGAACGAAACCATGAAAATACTGACCGTGTTTGCGTCCATTTTCATACCGTTAACCTTTATCGCCGGGGTCTACGGCATGAATTTCGAGTACATGCCGGAGCTGAAATGGAGATGGGGCTACCCGGCGTTGTGGGCGGTATTTATCGGCGTGTCGGTATTTTTGCTCAGGTTTTTCAAGAAAAAGAACTGGCTTTAGCTACGTAAAATTTACCGACATGTACCGATTCTAAATCTGTAGACTTAAAGTGGCCCCTGTCCAATGTTTTGCTTTGTAACACGGGCAATCCCCGGCTTGATACGAACATCGCCGGAGCTCTTGCCAACTTTCGTTTTAACTTTGCAGGCACAGAAACATGAACGAAATCTCGATTCAGCGCTTACGCACACATGTCTATGAACTTGCCGGCAAAATCGGCGAGCATAATATTTTTCATCCGGATGCGCTCCATGCGGCGGAGGCTTATATTACGCAAGAATGGCGGCAGCAAGGCTATGACGTCCGCAAGCAAACTTATACCGCGCAAGGCATTGAATGCGCCAATCTTGAAATCACCCGCACCGGTAACAGCCGTAGCAACGATGTCATCCTGATCGGCGCTCATTACGATTCAGTCCTTGGCAGTCCGGGCGCTAACGATAACGGCAGCGGCGTTGCCGCATTGCTGGAACTTTCGCGCTTGTTCAAGGATGTTGCGCCTGAAACCAACCTGCGTTTCGTCGCTTTTGTGAACGAAGAGCCGCCTTTTTTCTTCTGGCCGAGCATGGGCAGCATGGTGTATGCCAAAGCAGCCCGGCAACAGGGGGACCCGATACGTTTTATGATCTCGCTGGAGACCGTCGGCTATTATCGGAACCAGCGAGGCAGCCAAACTTATCCGCCTTTGCTGAAGCATTTTTATCCCGATACCGGCAACTTCATTGCGTTCGTTTCCAACTTGCGCTCCCGGCACATCTTGCGGGACTGTGTACAGGCGTTTTCCTCGGCGACGAATTTTCCGCTGCAATCCATCGCCGCTCCTGCCATTGTGCCGGGAGTGTCCTTGAGCGATCAGCTGGCGTTTTGGCGGCACGGTTACAAGGCTTTGATGATTACCGATACCGCTTTCTACCGTTACCCCTATTACCATACGGCTCAGGATACGCCGGATAAGCTCGATTACGAGCCGTTTACAGAAATGACCAACGGGCTGTTTTTAATGTTATGCCGATTGGCGAACGCAATACAATAAAGCCCGGAACCGTCCCATTGACCATTGCCGATAAGCCCGAGGTTTCGATATGGATGAGGACTTACCCTGTACGTTGATCACCTGGGAAGATGTCTACCGTTTATGCCGCCGACTGGCTCAACAATTACGCCAGGCAAATTTCCGGATCGATGTCATCGTCGCCATAGCGCGAGGCGGTTATATACCGGGACGGCTTTTGTCGGATATGCTCGGCATCCATGACCTGACCGGCTTCAAAATCGAGCATTACCAAGGCGCTTATAAACAGCATCAGGCCTATGTTAAATGTGAATTAAGAGCTAAATAGAAGCCAGCTCACCGGTTGGGCTAGAATA
>DAINRH010000067.1:0-18622 GCA_036741905.1 Methylobacter sp.
TGGATACCGGCATCCATGCCGGTATGACGACTCTGAAACACACTTGTGTATAACGCTGAGCGCAGAGCATGGAAACGATGAGTTATGTTTCGGGAAGTTATTAACGGCCCTATCCTAAAATAGGGCTGAATGGGCAATGACGCTGGTTTTTGACTCCATTGATTTATTTTTCAGGCACAAACTTAAGAATCACAGGGAACAGTTGCTGATCCCTGTGATTTCTAACCCCACGCCCGCAACCGGTTTAACTTAACGCTCCGGCGAATTTTGCTGACAAAATAGAATTAAGCAGGTAATTTGGTGACTTTTTTTGATGCGCGCTTAACGACCCAAGCAAATAGCAATAAGGTTAGAGCGCTTATCAGCTCATTGATAAAGGATAAAAATGAACTTTAAAACCGGTTTAATAAAAATGGCAATAAAATGGACGCCCAATAGGCTGATTATATGGGTGGCCAATATAATACTTAAGGGCATTGCGGAATTAGTGGATTTTAGTTTTGATCTTGAAGCCCGAAAATCATACGTGCAAATTCAGCTCCTCGGCGAATCTGAAACAATTGAAGTTTGGCTGGAAAATTTTACCGTTGTTAGCGATGAGGGAGGCCACAGCCTAATCATTGAACAAGCGCAATCGAACCGGATTTGGTTGAATAATTTACTATCCCGCATCGCAGGGAAAGCCTGGAAAATTCCTGTGATACCTCAATTCACGGCTGAAATTGAGCTTATTTGCGAACTGTTCAAGGCCGAAAGTAGAGAAGAAGCCGAAACGCCGGTTCAGGAAGATAATGTGTACGCGGAACAAGGAGAACCCGGTCCCGCTGAGAGCAAGTAATCAACCGCTATCAATTTCCAGGACGCCAGGTTATGTCTAAAGTGACGCTTTTCGTTTGCACTAATTACCGTTATTCCTTGAATCATCCATCGTGCGGAGCGCGTGGCGGTGAAAAATTATTGCAACAGCTAGAGATCGCAGCGGGAGGCTATGATGTCAAAGTGGAGGCGAGTTGCTGTTTTGGGCATTGCGTGGACGGCGCCGTAGTAAAAGCCGCGCCTAATGGCAGTTTCTATCATAAGGTCACAGAACTTGATATTGCAAAAATAGTGTCCGATGCCATGCTATTGGACGCTACGCTTGCGGATTAATCGCTACAGACGGACCGGGCATGTTGCTCGTTAAAGAAAAAACACCGACGGGGCCGGTTATTTAATCGGTCCGCACGTTTAATGCTTCAATGCCGGCAAACGTTATGATCGGGGCGAATGCCCAGCTGTAACCTGCCGACTTTCAATGATGCGCTATGCAGACCTTCCAGGTTTTTAAAACCTGGAAGGTCTAATCTGCAACGTTTTGACACAGATGGGACGTTTCGAATCGAGCAACATGCCCAATCCGGCTTGATTCGAAAGTTACCCCTTCGGCTACGCTCAGGACGGGCATGGCGCGGGATAACTATTTCCGGGATGACGAGCGCAGAGCGTGGGAACGATGAGTTATGTTTCGGGAAGTTACTACCGACCCTATCCTTTAGTGAATATGTACCTCGCGCGACTTTACCGTATCGCTTCTGCGTAAAGTGTAGCGTTCCTCCAGCTCGCTTGGCATCTTCGCGCCATCGCTGTTAAGCTGAATGAGCGTCCCATCATTTTCAATATGATATTGTCGTGTGTTGGGTTCGTTACGCGGCGTTAAAACAACGGTACGCTTTTCATCATCCCAGCTATATTTGCCTTTTTCATAAAACTCCCTTGAGGAGTCTCTTGCCGGCTGAGTCACCAGCAGATAATTGTTATTTTGTTTTAAAGACAGCGTCGTTTTAATTCCATTGCAATCGTTGCACGGGAGATAACCGTAAAAAACGCCATGAAACTCCAGACTCTTATCGACGGGGTTTACATGCGCGGAGTGATCCGTATTTTGCTGACTGCTATTGACCCGCGCTCTAAGATACTTTTCTTGAGCTTCAAGGTCTGTTTTTGCCATTGCCGGATGATAAACAGAAAGTAGAATGCCGAATAAAATCAAAGTCCGATTTTGTTTTAATTGTTTTTTTAATGTTTGCATATAAATACCTCTTTAAATGTGTAATTCATGGTCAATGCTTGCCGGACAACGATCACGAAGCCCGAGTTCCGTACAATGTAGGTCGGTTAGCTTAGCGTACGTCTACGATCAAGTCCAAGCCGACTCCTGGCGAGCCCTTGAAGCAAGCAGGGTTAAATAAAATACCGGCCAACCTCAGACAGGCTTGTCGACATCAACCGCGCCTTCTATCCCGTGGTCGGTTTTAGACGCTTTCTTAGCCTCATACATTTTTTCATCGGCTTGCCGGATCAAGGTATCGGGTTCTCCGTATTGATCCGGTCCGGATTGCACGATGCCGACGCTCAGCGTTACATTTTCCAATCGCCGACTGATTTCAGCGTTGAGGCGATTGATGTATATCTCCCTAGCCTGCTCTTCTTGGCAATTGGGCAGTATTAAACAAAATTCATCGCCGCCGTAACGAAAACAGCAATCTTCTTCACGGGAAATTTGCCTGATCGCGGCTCCCACCGTGCGCAAGATATGATCTCCGTGCGGATGGCCCTGAGTATCATTGATAGCCTTGAATTCATTAATGTCCATATAAACAATGGATACCGGTTCGCGTCGCCGTTGAGCGACCCGCAGCGTCCGGGTCAGGGTTTCGTTCAAATAGCGTACGCTTAGCAAACCTGTCAGCGAATCCACACGGGTTAACTCTTCGAGTTGATGAGTGCGCTCCATGACCTTTTCTTCCAATACGCTGGCATAACGCTCGGATTTTTCCTTGGAAATTTCGATTTCCGAAACCAGGCTGCGGATATAGGTTTCAAATACCAGTGTTATGTCGAACAACAGCAATTTGTCGAGTGCGGCAAGCATGCCCTGACGGTCTTTCTTTTCGGGGAGCGTTTCGAAAATTATTTCAAGCAGCAAGCTCTTGAGCACGTTTATCGCAGCGAGATACAGCTTCGGCTCGACGCCAATGCGTTTATGCACCAAGCCGATCCGGAGCCGATTGTTCACATACTCGAGATCGTACAGGCCGCTGAATAAGTCGAGCACATATCTGCGCTGCGCATTCTTCAGGCGATCCAGAGTATCCGCGTCGCCGATCAACAGCGCGATTTCGGCTACGCCGGTCTGCATTTGGTAAAAAGTTTCCACCAAGGCATCGACTCTGCCTTCAATGATTGAACGATAGTCTTTCAGCCGTTTGACATCCTCGTCGGTCAGCGCAAGCAGCGATTTACGATTCTCTATATCGAAGTCAGTAATTCGCATCTGCTCGAGTAAAGTTTGATCGGTTTGTTTCAATTCCATCTCCTACTGTGTAATTTTCAGATTTAACCTGATATTGCTCTTAATCAAAGATAAGGGGGTATCGGCAGCCCGATAGAAATGTCGATTTTTTTACCAAACCAAGGCGTCACCCCGATAAGCGAGAATAGCCTAAGAACCGCCAAACATAAAGCGGGATTGTTGAATCCAATCGAAGCGGCAGCATTGTCCCCGGCCCGAAAACTCCTAACTTCAACCCCTTGAATCGCAAGGTATTCGGATTCATAGCCGAAATCGCCGACGGCTATTGTTTAACAGCGGGCGGATGAAACAAATCCCATCGATCTGTATCGATGACGATCTTGTCACTTATCACTTTCCTTAAATAGCGCGCCATACCGGCATGGACTGCCGGTATCCGGAGCGCATGGATGTACCATCCTTGGCTCCCGGATCCCGGCCATCCCTACCGGAATGACGTGTTGGACATTTCCGTTAAGCTGCTGGGTGTTAAGCGATGATGATAACGGGATGACTAAACCGGCATTAAATCGGTAAAATAGCGGTTTTTATTGTCCAGCTCCTTAAAACATAATGCGTACTACTCAATTCCCGCTCAATACCGTTAAAGAAACACCGGCCGATGCTGAAATAGCCAGCCATCAACTGATGATCCGCGCAGGCCTGATCCGCAAACTGGCCGCCGGTCTTTACAGCTGGTTACCCTTGGGACTGCGGGTCATGCGCAAGGTCGAGAAAATCACCCGCGAAGAAATGGAAAAAACCGGTGCGCTGGAAGTGCTGATGCCCGGCCTGCAACCGGCCGAACTGTGGCAGGAAACCGGACGCTGGGAACAATACGGTCCCGAACTGGCGCGATTAAAAGATCGTCATGACCGCGATTTTTGCCTGGGCCCCACGCACGAAGAGATCATCACCGATCTGGCACGCAACGAGATCAAAAGCTACAAGCAACTGCCGATCACTTATTACCAGATTCAATCCAAATTCCGCGATGAAATCCGTCCCCGTTTCGGTGTGATGCGTTCGCGCGAATTTATCATGAAAGACGCTTATTCCTTTCATTTGGATCATGAATCGTTGCAGGTCACCTACGAAGCGATGTATCAGGCTTATACCAATATCTTTAACCATTTGGGATTGAAATTTCGCGCGGTCATCGCCGATTCCGGCTCTATCGGCGGTGCGGTATCGCATGAATTCCACGTGTTGGCCGATTCCGGCGAAGATGCGATTGCGTTCTCAACCGACAGCGAATATGCGGCCAATGTCGAAAAAGCCGAAGCTGTCGCGCCTGCCGGTACTCGCGGAGCGGCTACCGAGCCAATGACGCTGATCGATACGCCCAACCAGCACAGTATTGAAGAAGTCTGCGGATTTTTAAACATACCCGCTACCCAATGTCTTAAGACGCTGATCGTTAAAGGCGAAGAAGACACGCTGGTAGCCCTGCTGCTAAGAGGCGACCATAACCTTAATGATATTAAAGCGATAAAAATCGACGGCATCGCCTCCCCGCTTGAATTCGCCGGCGATGAGCAAGTCCTCGGCGCCTGCAACTGCAAACCCGGTTCCATCGGCCCGATAGGCTTGAACATCAAGATCATCGCCGACCGTAGCGTGACCTTGATGTCCGATTTCGTTTGCGGCGCGAACCAGGACGGCAAACATTATCAAGGCGTCAACTGGGAACGCGACTTACCTGTTCCTGATCATGTTGCCGACCTGCGCATGGTGGTTGAAGGCGACCCCAGCCCGGACGGCAAAGGTCAAATCACGCTGGCTCGCGGCATTGAGGTCGGCCATATCTTCCAGCTGGGTACCAAATACAGCGAAGCCATGAAAGCCGGCGTCATCAACGAAGGCGGCAAGAACCAGATCATGACTATGGGTTGTTACGGCATCGGCATTTCCCGCGTGGTCGCCGCGGCTATAGAGCAGAACCATGACGACAAAGGCATCATCTGGCCGACCAATCTTGCGCCGTTCCAGGTGGCGCTGTGCCCGATGAACATGCACAAATCGGAACGCCTGAAAGAAGCCTCAGAGAAACTGTACCGGGACTTGCTGGCTGCCGGAATCGATGTGTTATTCGATGACAGAAAAGTCCGCGCCGGGTTTATGTTTTCCGACATGGAATTGATCGGCATCCCTCATTGCATCGTGGTTGGCGACCGCGGCCTGGATTCCGGCACGGTTGAATACAAGGCCAGAACGGCTGAAGCAAACGAGGAAATACCGTTTGCCGAGATTATTGATTTTTTGAAGGCGAAGTTAGGTTAACGCGTTAAAGCATAAAACCACGAAGACACGAAGATCACGAAGAATAGCTAAGATAAAAACTTCGTGTCCTTCGTGTCTTCGTGGTGAATAAACATCCGCTTTATTTCTGCTGAATCAAACTCAGCGTTCTTTCCGGCAGGTTCTCCGTAGTCTCGCCCTCCAGATGCAAACGCGCATCTTCATGCACAGTAGTCATAAAGCGGATTAACTGCATCTCGTGCTGCATTTTCTGTTCGAAATCTTCCGCGTCCCACATTTTATTCAGCAAATATTTCGCATGATGATGAATGGTGAAGGCGACCGCCTCGGGCAAATGGGTGTAACTGGCCTGGATGGACGACTTAAGCTGATCCAGCGCCGCCAGATACTGTTTATAGTCTTTAACATCCTGCTTACACTTGGTTTTAAACATCGACAATTCAGCGTCGTGTCTGGTTCTCAGCAGGCTGATGTCGTGTTCCAGTTGTACGCTTTTCTTTTTTAATTCGGCTTCCAGGGCTTTCTCGGCCAGGACGCGAGCATGTTTGAGCTGGGTCTGGTCGCCCTGATTAGCCAGCTGCCATTTCAGGTTTTGATCTTTGACCGAATGAAACAGCTTAATAATATTATTTAAAAGAGTCATGCGCTAAACAAGGCTGAGATTTTTTGCTGCAATGTTAACAAGCCATCAATGTCCTGCCGGTTTCGATAGCGGGCATGGTCTTGTTGCAGTTGCTGGTAAGTGCTTCCCGGCAGTTTTGTCTTGATCGACAGCAGGTCTTTATCGATGGCTTTGGACAACGAGCGAATGTGTTTGCGGTTATTCAGTTTCAGCAGGCGTTTTCTGCTGAGCTCATTAAAATACTTTATTTGCCTGGCTTTAAAATAAAACAAGCGCGTGACCTGCTCCTGTCTGGCCTGAACAAACCACAACCGCCGCTGCGCCCGTTGTTTAGAGGAACAATAATCCAAAACGGAGCGAACGGTTATTTTAACAGCGCCCCATAATCCGGCGATTATCAGCACAGCAAACGCGCTTAACAGCATTGCCGTTCCCAACAGGGTTAACACACCGGGCAAACCGGGGACGGCTAACCGCAATAACAGCTCCACCAATAAAAAGACCGGTAATGACGCAAAAATCAACAACAGGGAAATTCTAATAATCAAAATAAAAACCGTGAAATCCGGAAAGCCGCCCCGGCAGGCGCGCTGGGTATTGTACTCAACTTTCTGCCGAAAATTTAATCAGCCCCTACAATTGACTGACGACTGAGGACACTTGTTCATCATAAAGCGCAGCGATTAAATTAGCCTGATAAACCATGCCCACCAAGCGATTTTCGCTGTTCACTATCGGAATCTGCCGATAGCCTTGGCTCGACATCAACGAAATAAGATCGGCAATATGGGCGCTTTCAGGCAACACGGTAACCGAAGTAGTCATCATGTGGCCGACTGATTCCGGTTTATCGGTCGATACATAGGGCGTACGACGTATAAATGCCCGAAACCTGTCCTGAAAACTTTCATAAGCGCCCAGATTAATAAATTTAAAAAAGTCGTTCCAGGTAATGATGCCGATCACCCGCCGGGCTCTATCAATAACCGGCATGGCTTTGAGTTTTTGCTTATGCATGATTTTCCAGGCATCTTCGACTTCCGTCCCGTATTCGACAACCGGCACGTCCCTGATCATAATATCCGCACAGGTGATATTGCCCCTAAAGCGTTTAAAACTCCTTGCCTCTGCATCGGTAAGCAATTTACGCAGATCTCCCGCCGAAACATCCATAAACATATCCATGTTTTCCAGCGCCAGCTTCAAATCCTGATCCGAAATGCCGGTTTGCTGAGCAGGTTTAACCCCGGTGCTTTTATTAGCGGCAATGATTGGATAGTCATGTCGCAACAACCAGCGGTTAATCACTATCGCCATAACCAGCATGACTAACACATTTAAGCCCACCGGCGTCAACACAAAACTATAACCGATAGCGCTCATAGGGTCGACGGCCAGAATGGGGGTAATTGCTGTCGCAGCGCCGGGAGGATGCAGGCAACGCAGCAACAGCATCGCAAAAATGCTGCCGCCAACCGCGCAGGCCGATGCTACAGCAATATCGGTAAACCAATGAGCGCAAGCAACGCCGACCATAGCGGATATCAATTGTCCGCCAAAAAATGACCACGGCTGCGCCAACGGGCTGTTAGGCAGAATAAATAAAATAACTGCGGAAGCGCCCATGGAGGCGACGATAATCGGATAAGAAGCGCCGGTACTTAATTTCTGCGTAACCAGCGCCATAATTAAAATGGCGCTGAAACTCGAAATAACAGATAGGAGCTTGCCTTTAAGGCTTAAGTTTACCGGATCAACGGTTATGAAACGGATCAGCTGACTGATATTCATCATTACATTAAACATCCCGCTTACATTAGCAATGTACTGTTACGCACTGTCCATTTCAGCCGCGAAAAAAATAGCCCATTGATTAGAGCGAATCATTGTCCGAAAATCGTTCGTGTTCACCGCATAAAAATATCCGCAGCAGGGCGTACCGTGCGCGCCTCATCGGTCACAGCCTCAGTTACTAAGACGGTCGCTCCCGATGAGTCAAGTATAAAGCAATCAAACCGATATTTCAGGACTAGCGCATTTAAAGCAGAGGATATTTATAAGCCTGTTTCTCAATCATTCTGCTATGTTTTTAATGCTAAAATAAAACAATCGACAAAGCCGTTTTACCTAACCTGAAATTCCTACCTATATAAAATAATACACAATAATGAATAGATTAAGAGATAAAATCCGCGACATCCCCGACTTTCCAAAACCCGGCATTATCTTCAAGGATATTACGCCGCTGGTAAAAGATCCCGCCACCTTGAGACTTGCCGTCCATCAATTATTGCAGCCTTTTTTAGGCAGAAATATTACCGCTGTTGCCAGCATGGAAGCGCGCGGCTTTATCTTCGGTTCTTTGGTCGCCTGGGAATTAGGACTGCCATTTATACCGCTGAGAAAACCGGGCAAACTACCTTATGACGTACAAAGCGTGTCGTATGACCTTGAATACGGCTCAGCCACGCTGGAAGCCCATATCGACGCCTTTGATGCGAATGATCGTGTGCTGTTAATTGACGACCTGTTGGCTACCGGCGGAACGGCAAAAGCAAGTTGTGAATTAGTCGAACAACTGGGCGCAAAGGTAGAAGCATGCGCGTTTGTGGTGGAACTGGATTTCCTGGAAGGGAGAGAAAGGCTGGAAAATTACGAAGTCCATTCTTTATTGCATTATTAAAGAGGCGAAGGGCAAAAGACGAAAAATCGGACTTACGACCGCTTTTTGCCTTTAGCCTTGCCCCCTTCTCCTTCCTTACCTGCGGCTTTTTGATTTTTTCAATTTATCCACTTTAGCGCCGGCATCTTCAAACGATTTGGCGGTGTTATCAAATGATTGAGCGACGCTGCTGAATGAATATCGAGCTTGTACTAAGTCTTTCGTATCTGCATCCATGCTCAGCGCAAAACCCGCCTTGTTGCCGGCATCGTCGGACGAACCGTGACCTGAAGCGGCACCTTTATCTCCCTCAGGCGCTTCGTCGTCAAGACCGTCGACATCAGTCGCCTCCGCCTTGCCATCCGTAGCCAGATTGTTACGCCATTGCAAAAAAGATTCCCGCGTAAATACATAAGGATCCAAGGCGGCTTCATCAATAAATTTCAATGCGCCTTCCGCGCTGGCTCGTGTATTCAGCATCGATACCAGCTGCACAGGCATGCCTATGTAACTGGCGGGGTTTGCCGCCGTATCGAATATCGCACCCGGAATGCCGCGCGAAGTTGACGGCCCGAGAAGAGGCAGCACCAGATAAGAACCCTGCGGCACTCCCCATACCGCAAGAGTCTGATCAAAATCTTCCTCGTTTTGCTCCAGCCCTACGTGCTTGGCTACATCAAACAGCCCTCCCAAACCTACTGTGGAATTGATGGCAAACCGTCCGGTATCTTCAGCGCTTTGTGAAAATTTAGCCTGTAAAACATCGTTGATAACCACATTGACGTTTTTCAGGTTATTAAAAAAGTTAAAAACCCCCGTTTGCATGAACTGCGGGGTTATCCATTTATAGGCATTTGAAATAGGCTCAGCGACATAATTATCAACGCGATCGTTAAAACCAAACATTTTCCTGTTAAAGTTCTCATAAGGATCGGCCTTGTTTGCTACAGTTGGCTGTTCGACAACGCCTGTTGTTGCACAGCCGCTCAGAGCAATGGCGGCTCCGATCAGCAGACCTGAAAATGTTTGTTTCATTTTAACGCTACGATTGCCGTTGTGTAGTCTGTTCATTGGCATAAAACCTACTGTTTTGAGTAATTGTCAATTTTTTCATTGATCTTGGTTATTAAAGCGTCAAAGCCTTCGCGCTGTAGAATAGTGGTGTATTCCGACCTTTTCAAGGCCAAATCGCTTACACCATTGGCGATGATGTTAATAATTCGCCAGCTATTGCCCTTCTCTTTTAGCATGTAATCGAACTTAACGGGCTTGTCGTCAGGCACAACAAAGTGCGAATGCACGACAACGCCGCCTCTCGTTGTTTCTTCTTCCGAATCAAATACAAATGATTCTCCCGAATAATCTTTAAAGTTGTGCGCATAAGAAGCAATACTCAAGCGACTGAACACATCAGCCAGCTTTTGCTGTTGCTCTTCGGATAACTTTTCCCACTCTTTACCGACCACAATACGGGCGATTTTTGTCAGCTCGTGGCTGTTGGAAACAGGATCCTTCAGTTTTTCATATCGTCCAGCATAGCCTAATTTCTTGCCATCCTTCATGACAGCAATAAGGTCGGACTGAAACTTCTCTACGACCTGCCTTGCCGTTGCACCGCCTTCATCCGCGGCAAAAGCATTCACTGTCCCAAATAAAAGGAACATAAAAACGAACGCCAACTTCATATTTTTTAAAACCATAATTAAAAAACCCCGGAAAAAAAATTTAAATCAGACAAAAGACCAAGGGCTAAAAACCGCCGCCTTTAGCCTTTAACCTAAATAAATTTTAATCGACAATTTCCACTCTTACAGGAATTCCTGCAATAGTTGACGACAACTTTTCTTTTGCGTACTCAGGCGTAGCCTCCGGCACCATTGCACCCTCGGTTTTTGGACCTCTAATTGCCGTCCATAACGCCTTCAACGGATGGCTTAACAAATCTTCAACAGCCGTCGCCTCATAACCGCAATGCGCCATGCAGCTTGCGCATTTAGGATTATTAACCGTGCCGTATTTATCCCAAGGCGTAGTATCTAAAAGCTCCTGAAAAGTTGAAACATATCCTTCATCCGCCAACAGGTAACAGGGTTTTTGCCAGCCAAACACGTTACGGGTCGGATTGCCCCATGGCGTACAATCGTAGTTTTGATTGCCTGCCAGGAAATCCAGGTATAGCGCCGAATGATTTAATTTCCAGTTGCGTTTTTTACCGATTTTAAAAATGCCCCGAAATAAATCCTTAACATCGCTGCCTTTAATAAATACATCCTGCTGGGGCGCATGCTCATAACTGAAACCGGGGGCAATAGTCACGCCTTCAACGCCAAGCTCCATTGCATAATCCAGAAAAGCAGCAACTTCCTCGGCGTTTTCACCTTGAAACAGCGTGCAATTAACGGTCACCCTAAAGCCTTTTTCCAATGCCACTTTAATGGCTTCAACAGCTCGCTCGAAAACACCTTCCTGGCACACAGATGTATCGTGCCTTTCCTGCATGCCATCCAAATGGATTGAAAAAGTCAGATAAGGGGATGGTTTATAATCGTCGATTCTCTTTTTCAACAGCAGCGCATTGGTACACAGATAAACAAATTTCTTACGCGCAATGATCCCTTCGACAATTTGCGGCATTTCTTTATGAATAAGCGGCTCTCCTCCCGGAATCGACACCATGGGCGCATCGCATTCATCTACAGCCTGCATGCATTCTTCAAATGAAAGACGCTTATCGAGAATATCATCGGAGTAATCGATTTTACCACAGCCCGCACAGGCCAAATTGCAACGAAACAACGGTTCAAGCATCAGCACCAAAGGATATTTCTTAACCCCTTTCAACTTCTGCTTAATCAAATAACTACCTACAGTCAACTGCTGACGTAAAGGAACTCCCACAAGCAAACCCTCCAAAAAAACTTTAAACTTAATGACGCTCACATAAAATGACCGCCCTGAAAACCACACACACTAAGGAACGACAAAAAACTGTACCAATAAAGCAACACACGGATAATATTCACTAAACTACAACCGCCTGCTATTTTTTAACGCAGGAACCAAGGAATATCAACGAGCCTGCTCATATAATACAAGCGCTTATCTATTGTTGAGTAGAATACTATCTTTTAACTGACGACTCCAGTTTTATAGTGCGCGCACCCAAATAGACGGTACCGATCTCAACCTCACGCCCTCAGTAAAAATCCCAAAAAATTGCCGCTAACTGCTTATTTTTACACACCATTAACCACCTTTTAAAACCGCAGAATTCACATATTTGCAACAAAACAACATTGCTTTGCAAAATACCAACAAACAGTCTATTATTGCCATTTATTAACTCAAATTAACCGTGCAGGTCGACATCAAAAACGCCATGAGTGACACTCAAATATCCCTGGATAACCCAAAATCACTCAGCAAATTATCTGACGATCAATTTCAGGCTCTATTACTTGAAGGCGTTTCCAGAACATTTGCGCTGACCATTCCTCAGTTGCCGGAAAAACTATACGGCGCAGTAGCCAACGCTTATCTGTTATGCCGAATTGTCGACACCATAGAAGATGAAGTGTCCCTGTCTCCCGCACAAAAAAAATATTTTTGCTCGGAGTTTATTAATGTCGTAAAAACCGGCAACAATTCAGAGCCGTTTGCCGTAGACCTTGCGCCGCTGCTTTCAGAGCAAACCATTCCTGCCGAACACACCTTGATTCATGTTTTGCCCAGGGTTATTCAAATCACGCATAAATTTGAACCTGAACAAATCGAGGCTCTGGCTTGCTGCGTGGAAACCATGGCTGAGGGCATGCCGATCTTCCAGGCCCTGGATCTGCATGGCGGTCTGGCAACGCTCGCCGACATGGACAGATACTGCTATTACGTTGCCGGTTGCGTCGGAGAAATGCTGGCCAAGCTTTTTTGCCATTACTCACCGGAAATCGCGAAGCACAAAGACCAACTGCTTAGCCTGTCGGTGTCTTTCGGTCAAGGGCTGCAAATGACCAACATATTAAAAGATATTTGGGATGACGCCGAACGCGGCGTGTGCTGGCTGCCGCAGGATATTTTTACTGAAACCGGGTTCGATCTTAAAAACCTGACCCCGGAAACCCATTCAGAAGATTTCAGCTTAGGCCTGGAACACTTGATCAGCATCGCTCACGGCCATTTGCATAACGCCCTGAAATACACGCTGCTGCTGCCTACCCATGAAACCGGCATCCGCAACTTCTGTCTTTGGGCATTAGGCATGGCCGTTTTGACCTTAAAAAAGATCAAGCAAAACCTGGATTTCAACCATTCCGATCAAGTCAAAATCACTCGCAACAGCGTTAAAGCGACTATTCTGGCGACCCGATTGACTGGACGCAGCAACACCCTGCTGACCTTACTTTTTAACTTAACAAGTCGCGAACTCAAAACGCCCGACTGGTCATATTCAACACAATCCTCAGAAGCCAAAGTAAAACTTTAAGGACGGAACTTATGTTTAACGAAGCCAATTCAGAGATAAATACCGGCACTGTTTCGAGTTCATCGAATACTGTTAATAGCTATGCCGACAACCTCAATCGCGCCATTAGCAAAGCGCAGGACAAGTTATTAAGCTTGCAGGATCAAGACGGCTATTGGGTATTCGAACTGGAAGCTGACTGCACGATCCCATCCGAGTACATCATGATGATGCACTATCTGGACGACATCGATGAATCGCTTCAGGCCAAAATCGCCAACTATCTAAGACCCCGTCAATCCAAAGACGGCAGTTATCCCTTGTATACCGGCGGCGAAGGCGATATCAGTTGCAGCGTTAAAGTCTATTATGCGTTAAAAATGGCCGGAGATTCTATCGACGCGCCGCATATGGTCCGGCTAAGAAATTACATCCTCAGCCAAGGCGGAGCCGCAAAAGCCAATGTGTTTACCCGTATTGCATTGGCGATCTTTAAGCAACTGCCTTGGCGCGGCGTTCCGTACATTCCTGTCGAAATCATGCTGTTTCCCAGCTGGTTTCCGTTCCATCTGGATAAAGTATCCTACTGGTCCAGAACCGTTATGGTGCCGCTGTTTATTCTTTGCACTTTAAAAGCAACGGCAAAAAACCCAAACAACATCAACGTACTGGAACTTTTCGTCACCCACCCGGATGAAGAAAAACACTATTTCCCTGAAAGAACCCTGTTAAATAAAATCTTTCTGGGCCTGGATAATCTGGGCAGGTTGACACGTCCGTTAATTCCGAAAAAAGCACATGAATTGGCGATTGAAAAAGCCAAAAACTGGTTTATTGAACGCCTGAACGGCGAAGACGGCCTAGGCGGAATTTTCCCCGCCATGGTCGGCGCTTACGAAGCCATGCTGCTGCTGGGCATGCCGAAAGATCATCATCATGTCGTCACCGCGCGCAAAGCCATAGACAAGTTGCTGGTCATCAATGAACATGACGCCTACTGCCAACCCTGTTTGTCCCCGGTTTGGGATACAGCGCTGGCCGCACTGGCTTTACAAGAAGCCGACAAGACAGGCAACAGCCAAAGTCTGACTCGCGCTTACGACTGGCTTAAAAGCAAACAGCTGTCGGACGAACCGGGCGATTGGCGAATTTCCAAGCCTGATTTAGCAGGCGGCGGCTGGGCATTTCAATTTGCAAACCCGCATTATCCCGATGTCGACGACACAGCGATTGTGGCCTTTGCGATGGCGGAATCGAACATACCCAATCTGGACGAGTCAATCCATCGCGCAACCCGCTGGATAGTCGGCATGCAATCCAAAAACGGCGGTTACGGTGCGTTTGACGTCGATAATACCCGCTATTACTTGAATGAAATCCCCTTTGCCGACCACGGGGCGTTATTAGACCCGCCTACTTCCGATGTCAGCGCGCGTTGCGCAATGCTGATGGCCAGAGTAGCTCAGGATCATGCCGAATACTTGCCTGCGTTAGAGCGCACTATCGACTACATCCGTAGCGAACAGGAACAAGACGGCTCATGGTTCGGCCGCTGGGGAACCAACTACATTTACGGCACGTGGTCGGCATTGCTTGGCCTTGAGCAAACCGGCCTGCCTAAAACCGATCCCATGTATACTAAAGCCGCAACATGGCTGAAAAGCGTACAACGCGGCGATGGCGGCTGGGGTGAAGACAACTACAGCTATCACGATTTAAGCCATAGCGGAAAATATCATTTCAGCACCGCATTCCAAACCGCTTGGGCGGTTTTGGCGCTGATGGCAGCCGGCGAAGCTCACAGCCCCGAAGTGAAAGCAGGCATCGATTTCATCTTGCGCAACCAGCAAGCGGACGGCGTATGGAATGACGAATGCTTCACCGCGCCCGGTTTTCCTAAGGTTTTCTACCTTAAGTACCACGGTTACGACAAGTTCTTCCCGCTCTGGGCCTTGGCTCGCTACCGTAACGAGCTCCTCAGCAAGTGATCACCGGTATTGTTGTTGCCTTACCGGAAGAACTCAGCACCCTAACCTCAAAAAAAATTGATAAAGGGTGCTGTGTTTTCATTACCGATACCATCATTCTCGCCTATTCCGGCGCAGGCGCCAACAATGCACGAACAGCATCCGAGTTATTGATCGCACAAGGCGCAACCCGGCTGATCAGCTGGGGTTGCGCGGCCGCTCTCGGCGAATCGTTAAAACCCGGCGACTTGGTCCTGGCCGACACCCTGCTGGATGCCGAAGGCGCTCGAATCGGCATTCCTGCCGCTTGGCATGACTTCGCCAAAAACCTGCTTTCAAACACGCTGAAAGTCCACACCGGCGGCTTGGTGGAAAGTAAAACTATCGTAGCTAGCGGCAAGGACAAAAAACGCCTGTACACACAAACCGGCGCAATCGCACTGGACATGGAAAGTATCGCCATAGCCAAAGCCGCACTACAAAACAGCCTGCCTTTTTTGGCTGTTCGTGCCATTGCCGATCCGGTCAACATGGACCTACCCAAAGCCATCAATCACTCGCTTAATAATGAAGGCGACATTGTTTTGAGCAAGTTGTTATTATTTATCGCCTTACACCCTGCTGAATTACCGGGACTCGTAAAACTGGGCCTGCATTTCAATGCCGCAAAAAACACGTTAAAATTGGTCGCCAAACAGCTCGATCATCTGACCGCACTCCCAAGCCAAGACCAATAAGCAGCATGTCCTCTTTTTTCAACACCCTTCTCGGCTGGTGCGAACGACAAATAATGCGCTGCCCGTGGACGCTATTATTAATCTCGCTGCTGCTTTGCGGCGCCACGCTGCATTACACCATTAAAAACCTGGAGATTAACACCAACACCGCGGAAATGCTGTCGCCCGACCTGCCTTTCCAGCAAAACCAGGCGCATTTTAATCAGGCATTTCCCGAGGACGCCACCACCATTATTTTTGTGGTTGAGGCTGCAACGCCGGAAGAATCCTCTCAGGCTGCCGGCAAGCTTGCCGAACAATTAGGCAAAGCAAACGATCGCTTTGATTCTGCTTATATACCTACAGACAACGCATTTTTCAGGCAACAGGCCTTGCTCTATCTGGATCAAAATGACCTGGATAATTTCGCCAGAAAGCTCACCGATGCACAGCCTTTTATAGGCCATATGGCGCAAAATTATCACCTTGAAGGGCTATTAGGCAGTATCGGCCAAGCGCTTAACCAGCGCGACTATGCCTTGCCGATGGACTTGAATCCGATACTTCTCGCCATTGACGACATTCTGAAAAATCAGTTATCGGGCCAATCCCACTATTTGTCCTGGCAGAACATCCTGTCGGCCGACAACTACAAGGATACCGCCGCATCGAATCGGACTATCGTCATCGCCAAACCTAAAATGCATTTTAATGAAATGCTGCCCGCAGATGTCGCCCTGTCGGCAGCTCGCGAAATCAGTCACGCCATCATGGCGGAAAATCCGTCGCTCAGCATTCGCATAACCGGCGAGACCGCGCTGGAACACGAAGAACTTGAGAGCGTCACTAAAGGCGCCACTTTTTCCGGCTTGTTGTCGCTGTTTTTAGTATTCGCAATCCAGTGGATAGGCCTGCGCTCAATAAGATTGCTGATCACCACCTATATCGTGCTGGTAATGGGCTTGATTTTGACCGCAGGATTCGCCGCCATCACTGTCGGGCATTTAAACGTTATTTCAATTGCTTTTGCCAGCTTATATATCGGGCTGGGCGTCGATTATGCAATCCATATCTGCCTGCATTATCGCGAAGGCAAGGCGAACGGATTATCGAATAGCGAAGCCATTCTAGTCAGTATCCGCGATGTCGGGGCTTCACTGTTTTTATGCGCATTGGCCACGGCGATCGGCTTTTTTGCCTTTATACCGACCGATTATGCGGGCGTGTCCGAATTGGGCGTTATTTCAGGCGGCGGCATTTTTATCGGCCTGCTTATTTCATTGACCGTATTACCGGCTTTATTCTGCGTTTTTCCGGTCAATAACGTAAAGCCGATACGTTCACCGCTAACCCCGGCCTTTATAATTACCTTCCCGTTTCGCTATGCAACCGGCATCAAAATCGTCTCCATCTTACTGGGCATCGGCGCCTGCTTCGTATTAACCGATCTTACTTTCGATTACAACCCGATCAACCTCAGAGACCCTAACAGCGAATCGGTCGTCACTATTAAAGAACTGTTAAAATCCAAAACCGAATCGCCGTTCGCGCTGACCGCGTTGGCAAACAACCTTGACGCGGCCGGTGGAATCGCCTCCCAGTTAAAGCAGCAGCCGTCCGTACACGAAACCATCACCTTGGCGAGTTTTGTCGCTAAAGATCAGGACGAAAAACTGGCGACTATTGAAGATTTAAATCTGATGCTGGGCGGGCAACTTAAAAACTTCGACAACACACTCGATACCGCCAACCAGCAGGCGGCATTGCTTAAGTTTAATGAAGCCTTGAAAAAAGCCATTGTTGAAAAATCCCCGAATGTGCCGCAACAAACCTTGCTGCAATTACAACAGCGCATCGAAGCATTCATGACACAAGCAGACGCCGCCCAGGCCCCGGCAGCAGACTACGTACAGCTGGAAAAAAACATTTTAGGCTTGCTGCCGTTCACCATAGAACGCCTGCGAACCAGCCTGACAGCAATCCCCTTTGAAATAGACGACTTACCGTCGGAGATAAGATCGCACTGGATCAGCGCCACCGGTCTCTATAGAGTCCTGATCTCGCCTGAAAAAGACCAAAACAAACCTGAAAACATGAAAGAATTTGTGACCCAGGTGCAAAGCGTCGACAACACGGTTTCCGGCCTGCCGATTATCAATCAAGCCGGTGGCGATGCCATAGTCAAGGCATTTATTAACGCCTTTAGCGGTGCTTTTATTGCCATTGTGGTGTTATTATTGCTAATGTACAGAAGCGTCAGAAAGACCTTACTGGTTGTCATGCCATTATTGCTGGCCGCGTTGCTAACCGGCGCAACTAACGTGCTACTGGATAACCCTTTCAACTTCGCTAACATCATCGCCCTGCCTTTACTGCTGGGCATGGGTATCGACAGCAGCATCCTGATCATGCACAGACACCATTCCAGTTCATGTGAAGATGAGAATTTACTGCAAAGTAGCACCACCCGCGGCATTATTTTCAGCTCGATAACAACCTTGTGCAGTTTTTCAAGCCTTGCCTTCACCGCTCACCAGGGTATGGCAAGCATGGGTTTAGTATTGGCCATAGGCCTTACTTTCACAGTGATGTGTTCTTTAATA
>DAINRH010000068.1:0-3357 GCA_036741905.1 Methylobacter sp.
TGGGTTATGCCGGAACCCAGGCACAGGGAGGTGAAACTTCGTGTTACACAAGTATCTACGGGATGTGTCGTCATTCCGATAGTCCCTGGCCTGGCGTTGGGCAAGAAGCAGGTCTGCCTGGCAACGTTCTGATGTGTTTTAACTATTTTCGTGTTTTTCGTGGACTACGCTTTTTATTATGAGCATGCGTAACATCAGTTAATTATTTTAGGAAACTAGTTATGCCCGGCCATCCAGTAATTCTCCCCAACAAAAATTTTAAGACGAAGAACGAGGCAAAGAACTTCTTTAAGGAAATGCTTAATCGCTATCAAGATAAACAAGAGTTGACACTCGAAGATGACGCTATTTTATTCGAACGATTACAACAGCATCCCGAAGCATCTGACAAAATTGGCGCGGGAATAAAAAGATTTTATCGCGACAGGTCAAGTAACCACCCCACCAGTAGCTTCCATATTGAACGCACCGATGGGAGTACCTTAAAGGGGACGCAGTTGTTCCGGCATGGTTCATGCCCAGTGTTTACCGCCCGAGGCGGCAAATTGGTTGAAATTATGTGTTTAATCTTAAGTTGGCGCATAGGGGTAGCCCCCCGTTCCGCCTGTTAAGAACGCTGCCAATTAGACCTTCCAGGTTTTTAAAACCTGGAAGGTCTGCCTATCGACATGGTTCCCGTCTAACGCCATGTAAGAGACTGCCGGAATGACGATCTAGCACAGACGCTTGCGTATAAAGACGAGCGCTCTGCGGCTCGGGGACGCTGAGCGTCCCCCGACCGGGCTACCACGCAGAACGTGGTAACCCTAAGCGAATGGAGTGCAGGCTTTGCCTGCAAGCGCAAGCAAAGCTTGCGCTCCGACTCTGCGACAAACAGCAATAATACCCCCAAAAACACGCACTTTATTTGGTTACCGCTGCGTATTTCTTAAGCTATTTAATCCCGCTCCTTAGTGGTGAGTAAGCTCTTTAGCCGCAACCAGCAGCTCGTCGATAAAATGCTGCGTGTATAAAGGCAGGTAGTTGTTTTTCAGATAGGCGATCTTGGTTTTCGAGCTGGGAATCAGATGCGATAAATCCCGCGCCGCCAGATCATGATCCATCGCCGGGTCGTACGCCATGCCGGCGATAATGCCGACGCCCATGCCTAAGCGAACGTAAGTCTTGATCACGTCGGTATCGGCGGCGGCCAGGATAATATCCAGTTCCATGTCGGTATTTTTAAACGCGGTCTCGATATTCGAACGGCCGGTAAACCCGAAGCTGTAAGTGAGTATCGGATAAGAGGCGAGCCGTTTAAGCGAAATGTCGCCCTCGATCAGCGGATGATTTTTCGGCACCACCACCGCATGATGCCATTCATAACAGGGCTTGACGATTAAATCGGCATCTTCGCCGACTTTTTCCGTGCAGATGGCAATGTCCGCTTTTCGGGTGTGCAGTTTATTAATCAGCTGCTCGGGCGACGCTTCAATCATATAAATCCTGACGCCGGGATATTTTTCCCTGAAACGCAGGATGGGCTTCGGCAAAAAATACTTGGCCTGGGTGTGCGTGGTCGCGATATGCAAAACGCCCTGATTACTGTCGATATAGTCGGCGGCGATGGCCTGGATATTGTTTTTGGCCAGGTTGATGGTTGCGACTTCCTCCATGATGCGCCGGCCCAACGAGGTCAAGCCTATCAATTTCTTGCCTTGCCGTTCGTAGATGGGCGAACCCAACTCGGCCTCGAAAAGCTGCAATTGCCGACTGACCGCCGATTGCACGATGTGCATTTTTTCCGCCGCTTTGGAAAGGCTGAAATCATTTTCCTGAAGAACGCGAAGCAGTTCAATTTGGCTTAAATTCATTTGTTGGGATGTTCCTTGTCTAAAGTATCAAGTAGCGTGGGGCGGCACGACTCCCCATAGGCTTTAAATTAAAGCATAAAACCACGAAGACACGAAGGGCGCGAAGTTTTTAAGATGTCATTAAAAATACGGTGATTTTATCGTTCCCACGCGCCGCGCTCATCGTTACACACAACGCTGCCCAAAAGTCGTTATTCCGGAAATAGTTATCCAGCGCCATGCCTGTCCTGAGCGTAGCCGAAGGGGTAACTTTCGAATCAAGCAGGATGGAACATGTTGCTCGATTCGAAACGTCCCATCTGCGTCAAAACGTTGCACGTTAGACCTTCCAGGTTTTAAAAACCTGGAAGGTCTGTATAGCGCATGTTTCTCGCCTAACGACAGCCCGCAGGCACTTGCGTATAAAAACGAGCGCTCCGCGATAGCACGGCATGCCTTGCACGCGGAGCTGTCAATCAGTGAAACCAATGCGCATGGCGTATCCGCAAATCGACCTTGTCGCCTTTATTCAGGTGCAAACGCTTGAACTGGTCATTGGGCATTTCCGCATAAACGCTGGCTGCCGGGCCATTAGCGCCGGTCTTGACCAGTTCAATACGGATCAACGCACCCAAATGCTGCCAGTCTTTCAAGGTTACAAAGGCATCGCTATTGGCTGAGGATTTTTCAATAACAATATCATGAGGACGGACATGCACGATCTTGCCTTGCTGATGCGTATTGGCTAACCCGGCTGTTTGCAGCCAATCGCTGTCTTGCTCGTCCAGGTCGAAAATATTGGTCTGCCCGATAAAGCGGGACACGAAAGCATTGGCCGGATGATCGTAAATATCGCTGGGCGAACCTTGTTGTTCGATGCGTCCGTGATTGAGCACCACAACCTGGCTGGCGACTTCCATGGCTTCTTCCTGATCGTGGGTAACAAAAATACTGGTGACATTCAGGTCGTGATGCAGGTTGCGCAGCCATTGCCGCAAGTCCTTGCGCACACTGGCGTCCAGTGCGCCGAACGGCTCATCCAGCAACAGCACCGCCGGTTCCACGGCCAAGGCGCGAGCCAGGGCGATACGCTGGCGTTGGCCGCCGGACAGTTGATCGGGATAACGGTCGTGCAGCCAGTCGAGTTGCACCAAGTTCAATAAATCATGCACTTTCTTGCGGATGATCGCTTCGCTCGGCCGCTCGCGGCGAGACTTGACTCTTAAGCCGAACGCCACATTCTCGAACACCGTCATGTGCCGGAACAACGCGTAATGCTGGAACACAAAACCGATGCCGCGCTGGCTGACATCATGATCGGTCCGGTCCTGGCCGCTGATCAATACCCGTCCCCGGTCGGCGCTTTCAAGACCGGCAATGATCCGTAACAGCGTGGTTTTTCCGCAGCCGGAAGGCCCTAATAAGGCCACCAGCTCGCCTTCCGGGATTTCCAGATTAATCTGGTCCAGTGCGGCAAACGTACCAAAATTTTTACTGATATTGGAAAGTAAAATGCTCATAGTGG
>DAINRH010000068.1:3457-18558 GCA_036741905.1 Methylobacter sp.
CCGGCAAAGGCGCCGACTATGTTGTATTCGTTATAATTGACTTCGACATGCAACGGCAGGGTATTGGTCAAGCCCCGGATATGGCCGGAAACCACGGAAACCGCGCCGAATTCCCCCATCGCCCTGGCGTTGCACAGCAACACGCCGTACAGCAATGCCCATTTAATGTTGGGCAGGGTCACCGCGCAAAAAGTCTTCCAACCGCTTGCGCCTAATGACAGCGCCGCCTCTTCTTCCTGGCTGCCCATTTCCTGCATCAACGGAATCAACTGCCGCGCCACGAAAGGAAAGGTAATGAATACGGTAGCCAAAATGATGCCGGAGGCGGCAAAGATGATTTTTACATCATGCGCTATCAGCCAGTCGCCAAACCAGCCCTCCGCGCCGAATAACAGCACGAAAATCAATCCGGAAATAACCGGCGATACTGAAAACGGCAGGTCGATCAAGGTAGTCAACAGACTTTTGCCTTTAAATTCAAAACGGGTAATTGCCCAGGCGGCGGCAACGCCGAATACCGTGTTCAACGGCACGGTGACCGCTGCGGTCAATAAGGTTAACCTGATAGCGGCCAGCGTGTCGGGCTCGGATAATGCCGCCCAATAGGCCTCGACGCCTTTAGATAAGGCTTTAACAATCACCAAGCCCAGAGGCAGGCAAATAAACAGGCTGATAAAGCTTACCGCGATTGCAATCAAGCTCCACCTGAGCCAATCTGCATCTTGCAAGGCCAGTTGTTGACGCGCGACCAATTTGGCCGGGTTGATGGGTTGGGTAACAGCGCTCATTTTCGAATCGTCCTCATAATTGTCCGGAGCGCTTACGCACCCAGTATTGCAGCAAATTAATCAACAGCAGCAGCACGAAAGAGATCACCAGCATGGTCAGGGCGATTGCCGTGGCGCCTTCGATGTCGAACTGCTCCAGCTTGGTCACAATCAACAGCGGCACAATTTCCGATACATAAGGAATATTGCCGGCAATAAAGATGACTGAGCCGTATTCGCCCACGCCCCTGGCAAAAGCCAGCGCGAAACCGGTCAGCAACGCGGGGAGGACGTTCGGGAAAATCACTTTGCTGAACACTTGCCAGCGCGTCGCGCCCAGGCTTGAGGCGGCTTCTTCCATCGATGTTTCGAATTCCAGCAGCACCGGCTCGACGGTACGCACGACGAACGGGATACTGATAAAAATCAGCGCCATCACGATACCCAGCGGTTTAAACGCCACCTGTACGCCAAAGGTATCGATCAGTAATTTACCCAGAAATCCGCTCGGCTGGAAAATAGTTGCCAAGACGATACCGGCAACGGCTGTCGGCAGGGCAAAGGGGAAATCGATCAAGGCATGAAAAAATTGTTTGCCGAAAAAGGAATACCGCACCAGTACCCACGCGACAATAAAGCCGAAGAATCCGGCAATCAACGCGGCCGCCAGCGCGGTGGAAAAACTGACCCGAAACGACGACAGCACGCGCTTGTTGGTGATGATATGGACGTAATCGTCCCAATTCAGTTGAAAACTTTGAAACACCAGAGTGCTTAGCGGAATTAAAACGATCAGGCTCAAGTAGATCAGGGTGAAGCCGATAGTCGGGCGAAAACCCGGCATAATGCTACTTCGCGACATTGCCGTCCTCCACGGGTGATTGTGTATTTTGCAAAAGCGGCTGTGCCGCTAAGCCGACAGTAGATAACGTTGATTTCATGGTTGCCCTCAAAAATTTAATTCCTGTCGGTCGGGTGTCATCCCCCAACAGGTCATCTTAGGATTTCGCTAAGCATAACTTCCGTTTAGGGTTCCCACGCCCTGCGCCCAGCCTAGGGACCGTAAGTTACGCCCGCCCCTACCGTTTTCGATAACGACTGCCATAACTTCATCCGTCGAACGTTTAGGACGGGGTTGCAAACCCCGTCCGGCCACAATTCCCAAGCCGGAGTCCTCGTCTTCATGCACAAATGTTCAAGCACACCTCGTTCCCACGTGCTACCTGGGAATGCAGGGTTGGACGCGCTGCGTCCCGTATACGCGACGTTGCCCGTGACTCGCGGCGCAGCGCGCCTTGACGGCATTCCCACGCGGCGCGTGGGAACGAGAATTCCGGCATCCCTGCCAGAAGACGGTGTCTCGTAAACACTTGTATATAAAGACGAGAGTCGGAGCCTGGGAACGATGCCATAAACAAGCCGCGAATTATTTGCCCGGTCCGTATATCTGATCAAACACGCCGTCATCGGCGAAATGCTTTTTCTGCGCCGCATCCCAGCCGCCGAATGTATCGATTTTCACCAGCTCCAAGGGTTGAAATTGCTTGGCGTACTTGGCGGCTATTTCAGGATCGGTTGGACGATAAAAGTTTTTGCCGATAATTTCCTGGCCTTCCTTGCTGTATAAATACTTCAGATACTCGGTCGCTGCGTCGGTAGTGCCGTGCTTGCGCGTCACATCCTCAACGACGGCGACTGGCGGCTCCGCCAGAATACTCAATGAAGGCGTGACGATTTCAAACTTGTCCGCGCCGAATTCACGCAAGGCTAAGTAGGCTTCGTTTTCCCAGGCAATCAACACATCGCCGATTTCCCGTTCGATAAAGGTGGTCGTGGAACCGCGAGCCCCGGTGTCCAGTACCGCAGCGTTTTTGAATAATTTGCCGACAAAGGCTTTAGCCGCCGCTTCGTCATTGTTGTTCGCTTTAAGCGCATAGGCCCAGGCGCCCAAATAGTTCCAACGCGCGCCGCCGGAGGTTTTCGGATTCGGGGTTACGATGCTGACGCCGGGTTTGACGATGTCATCCCAATCCTTGATTTTTAGCGGATTGCCCTTGCGCACCAGAAATACGATCGTCGATGTATAAGGCGAGCTGTTATTAGGCAGCAAGCTTTGCCAGTTTTCAGGAATCAGTTTGCGCTTCTGGTAAAGCTGATTGACGTCATAGCCTAGCGCCAGCGTAACCACGTCGGCTTCCAGGCCTTCCAATACGGAGCGCGCCTGTTTTCCTGAGCCGCCATGAGATTGATTGATGGTTACGGTATCGCCGGTTTTGGCTTTCCAGTATTTGCTGAAGGCGCTGTTGTAGTCTTTATACAGCTCGCGCGTCGGATCGTAAGACACGTTGAGCAGATTAATCTCCGCCGCGCGCGCCTCGGTGGCCGCCAATACGGCTAATGCGGCCGCAAAGACAATATTGGTAAATTTGTTTTTCATGGGTAAATCGCCTTATGTCAGGTTGGTTAAAACGATAATTGGAATCGTGTTGCAAAAACTTGTTCGTTGGCTAAATCCTTGCCCCTCGCCGCACCGCCGTTAAAAGATACATTTTCATAATCGGCCCGAATGATGGCATTGCTGTTAAGGAACCAATTGGCGCCCAGCGTCCAGGCTTTGGCTTTCGATGCCGACTGGTTAGGATCGACAATTCGGAAAGTCGCATCGTCGACATCCAATTCGCTATAGCGCGCGGCAAGCTGCAACGCGCCCCACTTGCCTTTCAACGGATCGAAATTCTGGATGGGCTTGACGCCGGCAAAGCTATTATCCTCGCCGGTGACTACGTAAGAAGCCAGGATCTGCCAGGCTTTATTCTCCTGCTTGACATTCGTTCTTCCGCTAACCAGATGCTGGGACGAAACGACATACTCGCCAATCGCGCCGAACGGACCGGCAAACCAGTAAGCCTGCGGATAAATACGGTAAGCATCGCCGTCGGATGTCGGCGCCGCAAAGCCGGTATTGGTCTTCGTATAATCAAGATAAGTGGATCGACCCAAAGGCGTAGCCTGAGCTTTTAGCGCCTGTTGATTCGGATTGCCGACAGAACCCGCCACACCCAGTCCCAAACCTTCCAGCCAGGAGTAACCGGTGTGTTGGAACGGATGGGCGAATAAGCGTCCGTTCACTTCTTTGTTGTCATCGGTATCGGGCGAGTTATTGTTAGGGCTGCCGTCATCTCCGGAACCGTTTGAAACGCCAATCTGATAGATAAAGGTATTCTTGGCATCTATAGGCCCTGCTACGGTCTCCGCCTTGTAGCCCGGCTTGGAGAACGCGCCATGCAGTTGTATGCCTACGTCGCGATTGCTGGCCAAATAGGTTGGAAATGCGCGCTCCAGAAAGGTGCCGTCCGAGTCGCCCTGTAAACGTTCAAGACTGATGGCGGGCTTGAACTTACCGACCAACAGGCTGGCCGCCGGATGATAGGCGTAGTCGAGGTAAGCGTCCGGGAGAATATTGCCGCCCGCGGCAAAGTCGGGCATGATCTTATAGTAGATGTCTTTAAAAAAGTAACCTTCTATCCAGATACGCGCTTGCTTGGCTTCGAATTTGTCAGTCCTCTTAAAATCGTTATCGTCGACATAAAAACGCCCGTCGGTTTGCACGGCGCCGCGTATCCGCACTTGGTGTTTTTTGTCCGAAGACGTAATCTTGAAGCCATCCGCGCCTGCATCGAATACCGGCAGCTTTTTGAAGTTACCGGCAGTCACTTCATCCTGAAGTTCCAGCTTACGTTCCAGGGTATTTACTTTTCGGTTCAGTTTTTCCACTTCGGGAGCCGCCGCGACCGGTTTGGCGGCAAATGCTCCGGCCTGATCCAGCTTTTCCAACCGGCTTTCCAGTTCGCGAATGCGCCGCTCCAAGGCTGCGGTATCGGCATGCGCATCGGGAATCCCGAATAAAGCCAGGTTAATCACGCTGGCTAAAGCGGTGCGTTTAAAATGTGTCATAGTGTTAGTCCTCAAAAAAAATCTATGCCATCCGGTGGTCCGGTCGGGCGGCTATCTCTCGTGCAATAGTTTCAATCGCCGTTTTTTTACGGTAGAAATGGGTAATTATTTCTTGCTGTCAAAACGTAGCTTTTCTTTACGCTCGATTTGTACAACCTTGCTTTCATGGACAATAATTTCAATCGAACCAAACTTAAGGTCTTGTAAAAGATCGGCAACCTGATTTGCGATTTCAGTTATTCGAGGTTCTCTATGTGTTTTTTCCAATTTAAGCGCCATGAAAATGCCCCTGAAAAATCATTAGTGTTGAAAGGTAAATCTGTCGTTTACGTTGGAGGGAAGTTTAAAGAGGATTTTATATTTAATAAAACGACATTATTAGATGTATATATCTAATAAAAAGATATGTGGCGTCTAACCGAAAAACATCCCGAGCGGGGCGCTCATCTTTATGGACGCTGGAATGGCGGGCTCGGATGTAGGCCGGAATAAGGCCATCCAAGCGCATCGCGCGAGGTGGCGTTTCCGGCGAGTTCGGGAGGTGTTTGCCGGAAACGCCGGTTCTCGCTGCCGCTCGAACCGGCTTATTCCGGCCTACTTCTATCCCCAGACCTGGCAGGTTTTAAAAACCTGCCAGGTCTAACGTGTGAAGTTATTTTATGCGCATGCCTAAGTAACAAAACCCGTTATAAACATTAGTGCCGCATCAGACCCAAATAGAACTACGCGCCTGTTATAATGCGTGTTTTTTTTAACGCATTAAAACAAGGGCGCGTTTTTATGAATTGGGCATATGCTTTTTCCGGTCTTTCTGTAGGGCTGTTGGTGGGTTTGACCGGCGTGGGCGGCGGATCGCTGATGACGCCGCTACTGGTCTTCCTGTTCGGATTCAAACCCGCGGTCGCGGTGGGCACCGATCTTCTGTTTGCCGCCATCACTAAAACCGGCGGCGTGTGGGTGCATCACAACAAACACAGCTCGGTCGACTGGAAAATCGTCGGCTGGCTGGCGCTGGGCAGCATACCGTTTGCCCTGGCGACCTTGTTTGTGCTCAAGCATTTTATGGAAGTCGGCAAGGAAACCACCGGAGCGATTACCTTTACGCTGGGCGTCGCGCTGCTGCTGACCGCTGTTTCGCTGATGGTGCGCAGCGTGTTATTAAGCCGGGCGGCCAAACTTAAGCCTATTGATGACGAACATAGCACGCCCGAAAATGCCGGTCGCTTCAAACACTTGCAAATACCCGCCACGGTATTGATCGGCGCGGTGCTGGGCATATTGGTGACGCTGTCGTCAGTCGGCGCCGGTGCGCTGGGCACTGTCGCGCTGCTGTTCCTTTATCCCCGAATGACGACGCTGAAAATTGTCGGCACCGATTTGGCTCACGCCATTCCGCTCACCGCCGTCGCCGGGCTGGGTCACCTCAGTCTGGGTAACGTGGACCTGGTTTTATTGGGCAGCCTGTTGGTCGGCTCTTTGCCCGGCATCTGGATTGGCAGCCATCTGAGCGCAAAGATCCCTGAAAGAATTTTACGGCCGATTTTGGCTTGTATCCTGATGTTAATCGGTCTTAAATTCGTACTGCAATAAAACCCGCCGTCAATAATAAAGAGGATCAGAACATGACTGAAAATATCCGTCCGCCGCTGCCGCCATTCACTGCCGAAACGGCCGCGCAAAAAGTGCGTGCCGCCGAAAACGCATGGAATACGCATGACCCGGAAAAAATTGCGTTGGCTTATAGCGTTGACAGCCAATGGCGCAACCGGGCCGAGTTCCTTAAAGGCCGCGAAGAGATCGTGCAATTTCTCCGGCAAAAATGGGCCAAGGAGCTGGATTACCGGCTGATAAAAGAGCTATGGGCTTTTCACGATGCGCGTATTGCGGTGCGCTTCGCCTATGAATGGCATGACGCATCGGGCAATTGGTTTCGATCATACGGCAATGAAAATTGGGAGTTTGACCAAAACGGCCTGATGAAGCGGCGCATCGCCAGCATCAACGATTTACCGATAGCCGAAGCCGAGCGGAAATTTCATTGGCCGCTGGGGCCAAGACCCGACGACCACGCCGGTCTGTCCGAACTCGGATTTTGAGTTTATTTAAAGCATAAAATGAGTTTGGCGCCGCTTGATTTATCTGGGATAAGACTTATATCCAAGCAGGAGGGCAACGCATTTTTCAGGGTTGTCGAAACAGAAAAATCAACAGGCAGGTGTGTCATGAATGAAACTTCGATCGATCAAACCGATATTGAAAAATTGCATTCCTTAAAGCGTTGGGCAACGGCCGTGTATCTGTGCCAGGTGCTGGCTTTCGCCTTTGCCGGGGTGCCATTGCTGGTGGGCGCGGCCATCAACTTTATGAAACAGGATGCCGTTAAGGGAACCTTTTTGGAATCCCATTTCGACTGGCAGATCAAGACCCTGTGGATAGCGCTGGCCGGTCTTGCCTTATCCGGGTTAACGTTTGAATTCGGTATCGGGCTTTTTATCCTGATTGCCACGGTAGTGCTGATGGTATACAGGATCGTGATCGGATGGCATGCGTTGCACGCCGACCAGCCGGTTCGCGAGTGACGGCCTATTGCTCCGTTCTAAACCTTGCAAGTTAGACCTTCCAGGTTTTAAAAACCTGGAAGGTCTGCCTATCGGTCTTGTAGCCGGCATCCCTGCCGGAACGACGAACTTGGAAAACTTGTGGGGATACATCAGGGACGGGGGTATTATTGCCCAAATCCTAATCGGAACCGGCTTTTCAACGGCAAGTCCTTCATCTTAAACAGAACTTAATCAGTTCTTAATGTTTGCCTAGGCCTATCTTAATGTTGCGTTGGTTATACTTAGCGTTTGTAACTCTACTCGCGCTTACCGCTATGACCCGCCAAAAAAACGTTAGCATTGACCTGTTCAAAATTAAAAAGTCAGCCCTGTCACTCGGTTTGGCGATTGGATTAACGCTGCTCAGCGGCTGTCAGACCTTGTCCTCGCTGTTTCCCGAAGACGAGGAAAAAACGGTAACCATCGAGCTTCCCGAGCCGCAACCGGAAACCGTCGTCACCCACGAATTCGATCTGCCTGACGGCGAAAACATGGTCGGTTCCCTGGCCGCAATCGACACCCGCGAAAATGACGTCCTGCCGGACATTGCCCGGCATTTCGGCCTCGGCTATAACGACATCAGCATAGCCAATGCCGCGGTCTCCCCCTGGACGCCCAAGCCGGGCAGCCGCGTGCTGCTGCCTTTGCAGTTCATACTTCCCGATTCGCCGCACAAAGGCATCGCGCTGAACCTGGCGAATATGCGCCTGTTTTACTATCCCAAAAAACAGCCGAACAAGGTTTACACCTATCCGGTCGGCATCGGCCGCCAGGGATGGAATACGCCGATGGGACAAACCAGCATCGTCGCCAAAGACGCTAATCCAAGCTGGTATGTCCCGGCTTCCATTCATCGCGAACATGCCGAAAAAGGCGATGCATTGCCCAATGTAGTCGGCGCGGGCCCCGATAATCCGCTGGGACTTTATGCGATGCGTTTGGGTTTTCCCGGTTATTTAATCCACGGCACCAACAAACCTTACGGTATCGGCATGCAGATCAGTCACGGTTGCGTGCAGCTTTATCCGGAGGACATTGAAGTGCTGTTCAAAAAAGCCACGGTCGGCATGCCGGTGCGCATTATTCATCAGCCCTATCTGACCGCCTGGCATCAGGACATGCTCTACCTTGAAGCGCATGAGCCCTTGCCGAAATGGGCCAAGGACAAAGCCGGTCTAAGAAAAAAGGCGGTCAAGCAATTGCATGAGCTCAGCGCTAAAAAAGGCGTGGCCGTCGATTGGGAAAAAGTCGAACGCATACTCCAGCGTTCGGACGGTATTCCCACGCCGGTACTGATGCAAAGTCCCGATGTGTCGGAAATATCGGCAAACGCTGTGCCGCTGAAACATCCGGAGCAGTTCTACGACCAACCTGTCGTTGAGGAATTAAAAGACAGCGACTGGTCCATTTTGGTGGCCAGCTTTAATGACGAAACCAAGGCGCAACAACTGGCCACCATGCTTAATCATCAAGGCCCGATCATACCGGCCCGTAAAATCCAAAAGGACGATGCCTATCAGGTTATCGCCGGGCCTTTTAAAAGCAAATCGGCAATGAAAGCGGCGGCAAAACGCATCAAAATGGATTTTGAAATTAATGGCGAACCGATCAAGCCTCGCTTAACGTCGGTGAATTAGCCGGGATTGATCATTTGATCCGCGAAAATATTCAAAATAGATTCTAACTGATGTTGCGCATTGTCCACGAAAAGCACGAAAGACACGAAAAAATAGAGGGTCGTATGTTTCCCGGCCTACGGTGCGCATCTTTCTAACCTTGACGATGGGCTTTACTTATTGTTCCTGTGCCCGGTTTTTTCGTGACTTTCGCGAACTACGCTCTAAACGTCCCGCCTGCTCAGAACGTTGCCAGTTAGACCTTCCAGGTTTTTAAAACCTGGAAGGTCTGTATATCGCTACACTCTGCGTCACTGCCATTAAGTTAAGCGGTGTAGGAGCGGGCCGTGCCCGCGATGATAGCGCTATCACTCTGCAATCGCTGTGCAAATATCGCGGGCGCAGCCCGCTCCTACGGAGTGTCGATGTGCTTAAATTAATGGCAGTGACGCGCTGCGTGGGAACGATGAAGTTTCAGACCGTCACCCAATTAAATCAAAGCACATATTGATTTTTTTTCGTGTCTTTCGTGCTTTTCGTGGACCTATGTTCCTGAACGTATGCGCTTGCCCGGAAATCGCTTTAAACCGGCCATTAAGACTTTCAGTTAGCTGTTTGCAGTAGTTGCTGTTTAGCGGATTTTCTCCATATAGGCAGGGTGAAATACAAGGTGGTGCCTTTTCCGGCTTGGCTGTTGAAATGCAAGGTGCCTTCATGGGCTTCGATCAGCGAGCGGCTGATCGATAGCCCCATGCCCATGCCGTCCGTCTTGGTGGTGTAGAACGGGGTAAAGATCTTTTGTTGTTGCTCGTCATCAAGTCCCAAGCCATTGTCTTTCACCCTGATCTGTATGTCATTATTAAGCGTCAATCGGCTGTGAATGGTCAATTGGCGCTGCTGCTTTGCCGGTAAGTTCAGCAAGGCGTCAACGCTGTTGCGGATCAGATTGATAATGACCTGCTCGATTTGCACTTGATCGACATAGATAGACGGCAGATTATTTGCCAATTCGAATGTCAGCCTGATGTTGTTTTGTTTAAGTTCATCAATGCACAGGCCGACAGCGTCATGAATCAAGGTATTAATGTCGGCGGCGACGCGCTGTTTTGCATGAGATTTGACGAACTCCCGCATGCGATGAATGATCCGTCCCGCCCTTAAGGCCTGCTGCTGGGTTTTTTGCAGAATCTCGGCGAGCCTTACCAGATCCGGCGGTTCAGTGTTGATAAGGTTTAGGCTGACTTGGGTATAGCTGGAAATCGCCGCCAGGGGTTGATTGACTTCATGGGCAATGCCCGACGCCATTTCGCCCATCAGCCCAAGCCGAGTGACATGGGCGAGTTCGTCCAGATGCTCCTTGTCCTGCTGCTCCCGGTGTTTGCGCAAACTCACATCGCGCACAATATGGGTAAAATAGTATTCGTTATCGAGAGCGAATTCCGCTACGGACAGATCCAGAGGCACTACAGAACCGTTTTTATGAAGGCCTTCAATCTCCTGAATTTGACCGATGGATTTTTCTATGCCCGATAAATCGCCGTCGCGCATTGCTCTTGGCGATGACGGCATCAGCTTGTTAATGTTGCAGCCGACCAGCTCTTCCGGCTTATAGCCGAAAATAGCTTCTACCGCGGCATTTGCGGATACGATGCTATTGGACATGTTAAAGGTAATAATGCCCTCCACCGACGCATTAAAAATGGAGTTGAGTTTGGCCTCAATCTGTTTGCGTTGGGTAATGTCGTACATAATCATCAAATGCACGCCCGCGAAATCGTGATGAATCGCCGCAGCGCTCGCCAACACCGTTTTAATGTTGTTGTTATTACAGCGAATAGCCAGCTCCAACGGCGGAAAATCGGTCTGTTCCTGTTTGGTTTTATTCAGCGTCGATTGCCAGGTCCTATCGACCCAGAGCCGATAGTCCGGATCGGGATAGGCTTTCGACTGCCAGTCCGCCACCGTGGGAATATCGTCCACGTTGTACCCGAAGGTTTGCACAAACGCCTGATTCAGGAAGGTGATATTCCATTGCTCGTCATTCAGCACCATCGGTACCGGGGAAACTTCAATAATCGAGCGGAATTTAGCCTCGCTGGCTTTTAGCTCGTTTTCCATCAGTTTGCGCTCGGTGATGTCCTCATGGCTGACCACAACCCCGCGCCGCGAGCCTTGCAAGGGCAAAACATGCATGTGAAACCAGCGCTGTTGCGTGGGCGAGTGGCAAGGATACTCTAAATGAAAGGTTTCGCGTCGGCCCGCCAGCACCGCCGCAATACCGCTCTGAGCAATGTTTGCCTCATGGCAATGCGCTTGACTGCAACCCTTTTTACACGTTTCCAGGTAATTAAGCCCCAACATATTCTGACCGGCTTCCGGTAAGTCATTCCTTTTGGCGAACTGCCGCCACGCTTTGTTGACCGCAACAATCACCCCTTGCGCATCCAGCACCGCGATATGCGAGCTCAGCGAATCGAGTATGCTGACATTAAGGGCGTCGCTGTCGTGCAGTTTTTCCTCCATTTGCTTACGCTCGCTGATGTCGGTCACGAAGCCGTGCCACAGCACCGAACCGTCCGCTTCGCGTTGCGGCAAGGCGTTACCGAATAACCAGCGATGGCTGCCGTCGGCAAACCTGAGCCGGTATTCATGGTGCCACGGCGTCAAATTTCGCGCGGATTTCCGAATCGCGGAACCGATACTGCCGTAGTCGTCCGGGTGAACAAGGGCAAATGCCTTGGACGCATCCTCGCGGACCTCCTCCGGACTGAGCCGGAATAAATCGCGGATCGCTTCGCTGGCGAAAGGAAAGCAGGAACGGCCGTCGGCGCCCAAGCGAAATTGAAAGATCATGCCGGGCAACTGGCCGGCTATTTTTTGCAACCGGTCGAAAGCTTCGCGCTGGGCCGTTTCAGCGGTTTTTCTTTGTTGTATTTCGGCGTGCAGTTGCGCGGGGCTGGGATTGGACAAGGCGCGGGGAATAATCCAGACCATCAGCACGGCGGTGGCGATAGAAATAATCGCCGTAAAGGCTTTAAGCAGGCCGTCCAACCAATAGACCGGCATCCATATGGTAATCGCCGACAGTAAATGGGTGGTGCCGCAGGCGACGATAAATCCGGCAAACATCGCGGCCAGCCACGGATAGGGGAAATCTTTACGCTGCCGGATAAAATAGACCAGCATCAGCGGAATGGAATAATAGGCGAGCGCGATCAGCAAATCCGATCCGACATGCAGCCAAAGCAATACCGGACTCCACGACAGGCAATAGCCGTGCGGCATGAGGTCTTTAATATTAAAAAGGAGGTCAGTCAGTGTTTGCATGGCTTGGGTATTGGATGAAATGTTAAAGGGAGTGTCCGGTCGGGATGACTTAAAGCGTCCTTAGTCTCATGCGTCCCGCCATAAGCTCAATCGCTTTAAAACGTCCGGAAATGCGCTGAAATCCGGCATAATTCTCCGCCTTGGAAAAAGCCTCGATAACTCTTGAATGCTGGGGGGTTGCCGCTCATTCAATGCTGTCGCCTTGCTGCGGGGAATATCGCCTGAACAAACCTTGGCGCTGCAAGTTACACATTTACTACGATCAATTGTAAAAATTGAAAACGTTGGGAGGGATGGAAAATAAGCACTGACATCACCCTCATTCCAACCTTCTCTCTCAAGAGACAAGCAGCGGGTACTTGTGTAGATGGTTGTGCTTTAGGATAGAGAGAACATCTTTGTCAATCAATAAGTACTGATACCTAGTATTCAGTCAAGTTTATAATGTCGAGCGAAGAAGGTTATGTGGGAGCGGCTTTAGCCGCTCCCACAGTTAAATTATCAGCAGACCAAATAAGATTGACTGAATCTAGGCGTGGTGGTTAATCCGTTATGGGGCGGAATAGTTAGCGCTCGGCTTTTTTCCGTATGGGCAGGGTGAAATAAAAGGTGGTGCCTTTTCCGGATTTACTATTGAAGTGCAAGGTTCCGTCATGGGCTTCGACCAGCGAACGGCTGATCGACAAGCCCATGCCCATGCCGTCGGCCTTGGTGGTGTAAAAAGGGATTGCTATCTTTTGTTGTTGGTCTTCGTTAAGCCCCGGTCCGTTGTCTTTCACCCTGACCCGTATGGCATTGGCAAGCAAGTGGCTCTGGATGGTTAGGTGGCGTCGCCGTTCCGGGCCTAAGAGCAACAAGGCGTCAATGCTATTGCGGATCAGGTTGATAATGACCTGCTCGATTTGCACCGGATCGACCGAGATAAGCGGCAGGTTACGATCCAGTTCAAATGTCAGCTTGATGTCGTTTTGTTTCAATTCGGCAATGCACAAGCCGACGGCCTCATGAAGCAAACTATTAACGTCGGTGCTTGAACACTGTCTCGCTTGAGATTTGACGAACGCCCTCATACGATGAATGATCCGTCCCGCTCTTAAGGCCTGCTGTTGGGTTTTGTACAGAATCTCGGCGAGCTTTACCAGATCGGGGTGGTCGGCGTTGAGAATGTTTAGGCTGACCTGGGTATAACTGGAAATCGCCGCCAGGGGTTGATTGACTTCATGGGCAATGCCCGACGCCATTTCGCCCATCAGCCCGAGCCGGGTGACATGGGCGAGTTCGTCCAGATGCTCCTTGTCCTGCTGTTCCCGATGTTTGCGCAAACTCACGTCACGCACAATATAGGTAAAATAGTGTTCGTTATCGATAGAAAATTCCGCTATGGACAAGTCCAGCGGCACCGTAAAACCGTTTTTGCGAATGCCCTCAACCTCCTGAATTTGACCGATCTCTGTCGTTACCGGGGATAAATCGCCGCCGCGCATTGCTGTGGGCGATGACGGCACCAGTTTGTTAATGTTGCTGCCCACCAGTTGTTCCGGCTTATAGCCGAAAATAGCTTCTACTGCGGCATTCGCGGATATGATGGTATTGGACATGTTAAAGGTAATAATGCCCTCCACCGAGGCATTAAAAATGGCGTTGAATTTGGCTTCTATTTGTTTGCGCGGGGTAATGTCGTACAGGATCACCAACCGCTCGCCCGTATAACTGTGCCGAATCGTCGCGGCATTCACCAACACGGTTTTAATGCTGTTGTTCTTGCAGTGAATTTCCACTTCCATAGGCAAGCATTGGCCGACCTGTTCCTGCCCGACTTTTTCCAGTATCGCCTGCCAGGCAGTCTCGACCCGCTGCCGATAATCGGAATCAGGATAGGCGTTTTGCCGCCAGTCCGCCAGCGTGGGAATGTCGGTTACGCTGTAACCAAAGGTCTGCACAAATGCCGGATTCAGGAAAGTGATGTTTAATCGCTCGTCATTCAAGGCCATCGGCACCGGGCAGGCCTCAATAATCGAGCGGAATTTTGCCTCGCTGGCTTTTAGCTCTTCTTCCATCAGCTTGCGTTGGGTGATGTCGCGGCAAAGTACGCAAAATTGCCGGAACTCAGGCAGGTAGGTGGCCGATACTTCAATAACAACGGTATGCCCGTCTTTATGGCGCAGGCGGGTTTCGAATTGCTCATAACCCATCGCAACCGCTTTCGCCATATGGGCTTTTGTTTGCTCCGATTCGTCTATCGCTTCCAATTGACTGGCATGCATATGCTCCAGTTCATCAACCGAATAACCGCTCATTTTTGCATAAGCCTCATTCACTTGCAGCACGTTCCCCTCTAAATCGACTATACAGAACCCATCCAGGGATATATCAATCATTGCCTTGAATTGGTTTAACGCCTGCTCGGCCCGCTTGCGTTCCGAGATGTCCATCGCCACGCCACGGAGTCCGGCAATAGCGCCGCCGCCATCCCGTATCGCCTCCCCGCGCGCCAGCATCCAGCCCTGCGTTCCGTCCGTCCTGACCATCTCAAGCTCCAGCATGTAGGGAAGCCCGGTTTCCTGTGTGCGGAGCATCGCGGCGTTCAAGCGTTCCCAGCTCTCGGCAGTGAACAAGCGGCGGTGCTCGGTGAAATCCGGCGCCGGCAATTCCGGGTTCAAGCCCAGGATGCGGTAAAGTTGCTCCGACCAATCGACATGATGAGTCGCTATGTCCAGCTGCCAGCTGCCCATATGGGCGATGCGCTGCGCTTCTTGCAGTTCTTTCCGGCTTTGGCGCAACACATCTTCGGTTATTCTGCGCTCGCTAATATCGCGAATATAGGCGCTAAAAACATA